>JABDQH010000015.1 GCA_013042375.1 Woeseiaceae bacterium | reverse complement strand
CACTCCGGTCGTATAATGGCCGCCCGCTCGGGGTACCGGGCACCGCAACGCTCCCTTCGTCTAGCGGTTAGGACTCCGCCCTCTCACGGCGGCAACAGGGGTTCGAGTCCCCTAGGGAGTACCAGATAGAACAAGGGCTCGCCTTCAGGCGGGCCCTTTTCGTTTGCCGCCATGCCGCCAAGGCACGATGTACTGCCGCTGCCCGAGAACTAACGGAATCCCGATCAGGATGACCAGGCCAATCAGGCCCGGCGTGTTGACGGCGGTGATCGGATACCTCGGCGCCGGAATGCAATAGACGGCGACCATCGACGCGACCAGCATCCAGTAGAACCAGCGCACTTTGAGGAAATACAGTGCGGCAATCAGCGAACGAACGATGTAGGTCGCAAACTGCAGAGTAACGGCCAGTCCGGGTCCCGTGTTCCAGCCGAAGTTATGCAGGCTCGCGGCCTGCGCGGACTGAAAGGCGCCGAGCATATTGGCGAGAATAAAAGCGATAACGAGGAACGCGGCGAAGACAACCGCCGTCTGCTCGCCGCTGTACGGCTGCTTCCTGCCCTGCGGCGGCTGATTAGTGCCTGTTTTTTCACGCGGTGCCATGGCACACCAGTTTACCAGCCTCAGACCGGCTCGAACCTCGCCCGGAAGAAGCGCAGCGAGTGCGCCCCCGCAGGGGCGAGCATCGGTCCGGGTCTGTCCCCTGACGAAGCGAAGCGTGACCTGGGACACTCTATTTACCGCAGGAAAGTGCTCAAATACATTGTCATAAAGCGCCCGAACAGGTTCACGTAATCGGGCGAGACTTTTCTGGCCCGCGGCGCGAGCAAGAAGATCTGGCACGACATAATCGGAGTTGAACATGGCAATATTCAAGAAGTCAGATGGCATCGATTCAGAGACCCTGATGGCGGACCCAAGAGCAAGTAAGGCTCCAGTAAGTAAGGCTCAGCCGGCGCGACAAACTAACTCATCGATAATCGGTCCGACGATGGAGTTCAACGGCGAGCTGTCGGCAGACGAAGACCTGATTATCGACGGTCTGGTCAAGGGCACGATCAAACATCACAACAAACACCTGACCGTGGGCAGAACGGGCCGTGTCAAGGCCGACATCCACGCCAGTTCCGTGATGGTCCTCGGCAAGCTCATCGGAGACATTCACAGCTCAGGTTCCGTTACGCTGTCCAAAGGATCCGATGTTGTGGGAAATATCTTCTGTGCCCGTATCGCGATGGAAGACGGGGCAAGATTCAGAGGCCAAATCGACATGGGGGAACAGCGCGAGGCATCAAAGGCGCCGCCTAAACAAAAGCATCCGGATGCTGGCGCGCAAGAGAATCTCCGCAGTCTGCCTCAGAAAGCCAGAACCGCAAGCTGATTGGGCGACCGCATAGGTCGAGTCGTCTAATCTCTGCCGAACGAAACGGGGGCCCCTGTCGGGGCCCCTTCTTTTTCGGCTGATCAAAGAGCTTCTGTGTCTGCCAGCCTCAGACCGGCTCGAACCTCGCCTGGAAGAAACGCAGCAGTTTCGGCTCGTACGTAAACCGCAAACCACGAATCGAATCGGCGGTCTGGCCAACCTGCTGCACGGCCTCAGCCGTCACGTCCATGTGTGCCTGCGTGTACACGCGGCGCGGAATCGTCAGCCGCACGAGCTCGAGCTCGGGCTTGTGATTCTCGCCCGTTACCGAGTCGCGTCCCGCAGACACGATGCCCCGCTCCATCGAACGCACCCCCGAGATACGATAGAGCTCGGCGGCGAGCGACTGCGCCGGGAACTGCTCCTGCGGAATGTGCGGCAGCATGCGTTTCGCATCGAGGAACACGGCGTGGCCACCGATCGGCAATACGATCGGGATGCCCGCGCCGCGGATCTTGTTGCCGAGATACTCGACCTGCCCGACACGCGCGTGAATGTGATCGTCGTTGACGCTCTCGGTGATGCCGATCGCGAGCGCTTCCATGTCGCGGCCTGCCATGCCGCCGTAGGTGTGCAGGCCTTCGTAGACCACGACCAACGCGCAGGCGCGCTCATAGAGGTCGGCATCGTTCATCGCGAGGAAGCCGCCGATGTTGACCATCGCGTCCTTCTTCGATGACATCGTCGCGATGTCCGTCAGCGCACAGAGCTCGTAGACGATGTCCTTGATCGACGTGTCCCGGTAGCCGTCTTCACGCCGCTGGATGAAATGCGCATTCTCGGCGACGCGCGTCATGTCGTGCACCAGCGTCACGCCGTGCTGGTCGCACCAGGCGCGCACGGCCCTGAGGTTCACGAGTGAAATCGGCTGGCCGCCCGCCATGTTCACGCAGGTCGCGATGCAGACATAGGGAATGTTGTCGGCGCCGACCTCGTCGACGAGCGCGTCCAGCTTGGCGATATCTACATTGCCCTTGAACGGGTGCTCGGACTCGGCGTCGTGCGCCTCGTCGATGATGACGTCGACGAACGTGCCGCCCGCAAGCTCCTGGTGCAGGCGCGTCGTCGTGAAGTACATGTTACCCGGGACGTAGTCGCCGTCCTTGATGAGGAGCTGGCTCAGGATGTTCTCGGCGCCGCGTCCCTGGTGCGTCGGCACCGTGTATTTGTAGGAGTAGTACTCCTCGACCGTGTCGCGCAGGCGATAGAAGTTCGCGCTACCGGCGTAGGCCTCGTCGCCGCGCATCAGGCCGGCCCATTGCCGGTCGCTCATCGCGCCGCATCCTGAGTCGGTCAACAGGTCGATATAGACGTCTTCGGAGCGCAGCAGGAAGGTGTTGTACCCGGCCTCGCGGATCGCCGCGTCGCGCTGCGCCTGGGTCGTCATCTTGAGGAGTTCGACAGCCTTGATCTTGTAAGGCTCGGCCCATGAATGTTGTCGCATGCCTACACCTCCAGTGTGTCCGGAACTTATCTTGCTGGTGGCGTTTCATCCCTCCTGGCGAACGCCGGGAGTGGCCGTAGTGAAGAACTTATGCGGACCCGGCGGCGCCCACCATACGTAAAAGTACGGCGCCGGCGTCGTGTTCCTGCAGGCTGCCGCGCCGGCCGCGAGTGCTAAGATTGCACCATGGAAATTATCGACATCGGCAGGAAGATCCTCGACGCGGTCGAAGCTGCGGATGGCGTCGCGGCGAGCAAACTGATCCTCGAGCTGCAGGGAGCTGCGCTCGATCTGCGCGACGAGAACGCGCGCCTGCGCGAACAGCTGGCCGAACTTGAAGCGCACATCGACCTGATCGACCAGATGCGTTTCGACGGCACGTTCTACTGGCGCGGCGATGGCGAAGACAAGCGAGGCCCCTACTGCCAGAAATGCCTCGACATGGAGCGCCGGGCAATCCAGCTACAGCACATCGACGAGACCGTCGCCGACTACGCGTCGGAATGGTACGAGTGCCTCAATTGCCAGACACGTTACGACTTGTAGCTGGTCAGATCATCTCCAGGATCGCGGCGACCAGCGCCCAGATAAGCAGCACTGCGGAGGACACGAACGTCATCGTGAATCCGGTTCCGCGAGATCCGGGATCCTTGAGGTAAGCCGCGCGGTAGATAAAGCGCCCGGCGATGAAGAACAAACCGATGATCGCGCCGTACAGCGGGCTGGCATACAACGCATGCATCCACAGCGCCGGGATGAACACGATCAGCTGCTCGGCCGTGTTGAGGTGCACGCGGTTCATGCGCTCGAACGGTTCCGGGCCGGTTTCCTGTGGCGCCGGCACACTGTATTTCTGGCGCATCGATCCGACCATGATGCCGAACAACACGTACTGAGCCAGTGCCAGGAACGTGACGATTACGGTTGCTTCCATTTTATTCCCCTCTTGTTGATATGATCGGCGGCATGTCCACGGCCTCGAGCGACAATCCGAACGGATACCTCACCGCGGTATTCGGCATCAAACGCGACGAAGCCGTCGCAGTTGCGTGGTCATTCGCCTATTTCTTCTGCGTTCTCTCGTCGTATTACATCATACGGCCGGTCCGCGAAGAAATGGCCGTCGGTAGCGGCCCCAACACGATTCCGTATCTCTTCATCGGCACGTTCGTCACGATGATCTTCGCCACGTCGGCATTTGGCTGGGTGGCTTCGCGCTTTCCACGTCGCGTATTCCTGCCCTGGGTGTACCTGTTCTTCATCTCGAACATGCTCATCTTCTGGGTCGTGTTCTCACAATTGCGCGGCGGCGGCGAGGACTATGTCTGGCTCGGACGCGTGTTCTTCGTCTGGGTCAGCGTCTTCAACTTGTTCGTCGTGTCGGTGTTCTGGAGTTTCATGGCCGACATTTACACGCGCGTGCAGGGCCGGCGCCTGTTCGGCTTCATCAGCTCGGGTGGCAGCATCGGCGCACTGGCAGGCGGCGTGGTGACGAGTTCGCTCGTTACCCGGATCGGTTTCGAGAACCTGCTGCTCATCTCGAGCGGCGTCCTGCTGGTTGCCGTCTTCTGCGTTCAGCAACTGAAGGACTGGGTGCACCAGGAGCACGAGAACGAGATCAAGGGAACGGTGGAGAGCGAAAACCCGCTCGGCGGTTCGGCACTCGCCGGCATCACCCACCTGTTTTCCTCCAGGTACTTTCTCGGCATCGCATTGATGTCGATCATCGCCAGCCTGCTGGGGACGGCCCTGTACATGTTTCGCGCGCAGCTCATTGAGACCGCGATCCTGAGTCCCGACCTGCGCACGCAGTTTTTCTCCAACATGAACATCGCGCAGAACACCTTGGCGCTCATTGGGCAGATGTTTCTCGTCAAGCAGGTCGTCGGCCGTTTCGGCATTGGCCGCTCGCTGGTGCTGTTCCCCGCCGCGTCTGTTATCGGCTTCATGATCCTCGCGATGGATCCTACGCTCATGGCGGTGGCGGTTCTCGATGTCGTGCGTCGCGGCCTGGGATTCGGCTTCACCAAGCCCTCGACCGACATGCTGTATTCGGTCGTCACGCCCGAAGAGAAATACAAGACCAAGAACGCCATCGATACAGCCATCTACCGCGGCGGCGACGTAGTCGGCACCTGGACGATCAAGCTGCTGTCGACGATTGGCATAGGCATGGCTGCCATTTCGATGCTCATGGTACCGTTTGCGGCGGTGGCGGCCGTGGTCGCACTGTGGCTGGGTCGCGAATACAAACGCAAGGCGAAATTGCTGAGAGCGAGCGGAATAGTATGAACAAGTGGAATCGGAGAGACGTCATCACGGCCGGTGCGGCAATGGGTTTGCTGCCGGGTCTGACGTGGGGCGATGACGGCGCGATGCTGAGCAAGACTATCCCCGTATCGGGAGAGCAACTGCCAGTCATCGGCCTCGGCACCTACAGCGTGTTCGATGTCGAGAGTTCGCCAGGCGAAATCGCGACGCGCAGGGACATCGTCGACAAGCTCGTCGCGGCCGGCGGCAGCCTGCTGGACACATCCCCAATGTACAACCGCTCGGAAAAGGTAATCGGCGACGTGATCGATGCGGGCGTCGCGCGCAAGGACCTGTTCCTGGCAACCAAGGTGTGGATCGACGGCCGGGAAGACGGCGTGCGGCAGATGCGGCGTTCGGCCGACCTCATGAATACCCGGATCATCGATCTCATGCAGGTGCACAACCTGCGCGACACCGCCGTGCACATGGACACGATCCGCGCATGGAAGCAGGACGGCCGCATACGCTACAGCGGCCTGACCCACTACACGGCCGGCGCGCACGACGCACTCGCAAAGGAAATGAAGGCCTTCCGGCCGGACTTCATCCAGATCAACTATTCGATGGGCGAGCGCGAGGCCGAGGATCGCGTCCTGCCGCTAGCAGAGGACCTCGGCATCGCGGTGCTGATCAACCGCCCCTACCAGGCCGGCCGCCTGTTCCGCGCCGTATCCGGGCGAGAGCTGCCCGACTTCGCGCAGGAGTTCGCCTCGAGCTGGGGCCAGTTTTTCCTCAAGTTCATCGTCTCGCACCCGGCCGTAACCTGCGCGATTCCTGCGACGAGCAAACCGCAGCACATGATCGACAATCTCGGCGCCGGACTCGGTAGCATGCCCGATGCCGCGATGCGCAAGCGTATGGCCGACTATCTCGCCAGTATCTGAGCATGCAAAACACCGGACTTCTGCGCCGCCTCGCGGCGATGCTCTATGACACGCTGCTGATCGCCGCGCTGCTGTTTCTTGTAACGATCCCGTTCATCGCGGTGCGCGGCGGCGAGCCGGTCGAGACGAGCGAAAATGCGCTGTACCGAGCCGTGCTCGTGCTCGTCGTCTACACGTTCTTCGTTGGCTTCTGGATCTGGCGCGGCCGCACGCTGGGCATGCAGTCCTGGGGATTGCAGCTCGAAACAGCGAACGGTGACAGACCCGCAGTCGCGCAGGCCACGGTCCGTTTTTTCGCCGCACTGCTCTCGTGGGTCCCGCTCGGACTCGGTTTCCTGTGGCAACTCGTGGACCGCGACAGGCTGGCCTGGCACGACCGGCTTAGCGGCACGCGCCTCGTACATTACCCGAAGCCCGGGAAGTCCTAACGAACTCTGGACAGCGCACCGAGCGTGACGAGGCACAGAACGCCGAACGGCAGCCACGCGATGATAGCCGGGTTCAGGTTGAATACCTGCCCCGAGTTCGCCAGCGTCTCGCTCGCGAGGTAGTACGCGAGACCGACGACGACGCCGATCACGAGACGGCTGCCCGAACCACCGCCGCGCAGCGAGCCGAAGACGAAGGCGAGTGACAGGATCGGCATGACAAACACCGTCAGCGTGCGCGACACGCGATACCAGATTTCCGACTCGTACTGAGAGGCATCGAGGTTGTTGCGTTTGAGATAATCGATATACACGAGCAGGCCGCGCGCCGAGAGGCTCAGCGGCTTGGCCAGCGAACTGCCCAACAGTTCCGAGTTAACCTCGAAAGACTCGACGGCCATCGTCGACTCGGTCACCCGGACACCTTCGTCGCTGAAGCGCGTCTCGCGGAGATTCTCGAGTACCCAGTTGTCCTGTTCGTCGATACCCGACTTTTCCGCCCTCGCGATCGAGCTCAGCTCGTTGTCGTCGGTAAAGCGGAACACGTAGATCGATCCGAACTCGAACTCCGAGCTGACTTTCTGCAAGTGCAGGAACACCGGCCCGTCCTTGACCCAGGCCGAATTGCCCATGTCCTCGTCGGTCTGGTAGCGCGCCGCCATGCGCATGTCGCGGGCATAGAAGTCGAGCGGCGGGCCGATGAATTCACCGAGCAGGGCCGTGAGCACGAGCAGCACGAAACCCGAGAGCGCCACCATGCGTGCGAGCCGGCCGACCGACAGGCCGGACGAACGCATGACGATGATCTCGCTGCCGCTGGCGAGCGCGCCGAGGCCGAGCAGCGAGCCGATCAGCGCGGCGACGGGGAGCATCTCGAAGGCAAGATTGGGCAGGCGCAGCAGGGTGTAAAGAATTGCCTGCGGCGTCTGGTAGTCGCCCCGAATGTCGTCGAGTTCGGCGATGAACTCGAACAGGCCGGCGATCGCGAGCAGCACGACGAGCACGAGAGTCGTACTCATAATGATCGACCGCATCAGGTACTGGCTAAGCGTACTCACGAGAACGCCCTGCGGTGCCAGCCGTTCTGCAGGCTGAGCATGGTCAGCGTGAGTAACAGCATCACGCCGTGCACCCACCACAGGCCGAGCTGAGGCGTTACGGCGCCCTCTTCGGTCCAGGCTTTTGCGGCGCTCAGGATATTGAAGTAGATGATGAACACGAGCATCCCGACCGCGATGCGTCCGTAGCGGCCCTCGCGCGGCCGGCTGCGCGCCAGCGGCACGGCGAGCAGCGCCAGCAGCACGGTGGAGATCGGCACGCTCAGTCGCCACTGCAGCTCGGCGATGTGCTCGGGTGCATTCGACCTGAGCAGGTCGACGAAGCGCATCGCCCGTGGCTTCGGCTCCGGCGTCGTCAGGCTGGGCAGCTGGTAGGGAATGCCGTGCTCGACAAACTCGACGACACGGAAGCGTCCGGTACCGGGTATCCCTTCATAACGGCGTCCTTCGTGCAAGACGAGCAGGCGCGTGTCGGGGTCTTCCGCATCGATCTGCTCGCCACGCCGCGCGACGACGACCTCGACCGTGTCATTGTCGACGCGGCGCTCGAGGAACACGTTCTCCATCTGGCCCTCGGGCGTCACGCTCTCGCCATAAACCACGGCCTGCTCCGGGCCGAATACCGTAAATCGACCGGGCTCGATGCTGCCGAGGTCCGCCTCGCGGCGCGCTTCGGCACTGATCCGGTCGATCTTGGCGAGCGCCGCCGGCGATCCCTCGATGGCCAGCCAGGCGACGCCGAGCGAGAGCGGCAGCAGCAGCCAGAAAAGCGGACGATACACGCCGGACAGGCCGATACGGCAGGCCATCATCGCGGGCATCTCGCTATCGCGGTACAGCCGCCCTAACGCCAGCATGACGGCCAGGAACAGGCCGATTGGCACGAGGATCGTCAGGTATTGCGCCGCCGACAGGCCGATCACGTCAAACGCGGCGTCTTTGGGCAATTTACCCTTGGCGACGTCACCCAGTATGCGCGCAAACTGGTTGGTCAGGAGGATCATCAGCAGGATCATCGTGACGCCAAGCCAGGTCAGGGCGATCTCACGAAAGATGTAGCGGTCGAGAATTCGCGTCACGGTAAAGGAGGGCGTAGCTGCGCTAGGCTGAAACGGTTAGACTACCCGATTGCTTTGGCCATGACAGCACCGAAAAACAACAAGGCGACAGGGATTTATGGAATATTTCACGACTACGGGTAAAGCGTCGAGGCGTGCGGTCGACTGCGTCATCGTGGGTGTCTACGAGCGCGGCAAACTGGGAGTCGGCGCCGCCGATATCGACGCCGCGGGCAAGGGATACCTGAAGGAACTGGTCCGGTCGGGCGACGTGCCAAACAAACCAGGACAGTGCGTCGTGCTGACGGGCGTGCCGGGGGTCAGGGCGAAACGCGTCGCGGTCGCCGGGCTCGGCAAACACTCGAAGCTCGACGGCACTGTATTCCGCAAGGCCGTGGCGGCCGCCATCCATGCGCTCGACGGCAGCAATACCAGGCAGATCCTCAACACGCTGACGCTCGAGCCGGTCAAGGACTCGAGTCCTTATTACCTCGCCCGGAGTTCGGTCGAGGTCATGGGCGAGACGCTGTATCGCTTCTCCGAGATGAAGAGCGGCCGCAAGAAAAAGCCGCTGGCGCTGTCGAAGTACGGCCACGCAATCGCCAGCCGTGGCGACACCAGCAGATCCGCGCTCGGCGCGCAGCACGGCGACGCGATCGCTGCAGGCGTGCGTCTCGCCAGGGACCTCGGCAACCAGCCTGCGAACGTGTGCACGCCGTCGCATCTTGCGCGCGTGGCGCGCAAGCTCGCCGCGGGCAACGGCAAGTTGACGACCCAGGTACTGAGCGAGGCGGAAATGAAGCGCCTCGGCATGGGTTCTTTGCTGTCGGTCACGGCCGGCACGGCGGAGCCGGCCAAGCTCATCGTCATGAAATACAAGGGTGGCGGCAGCGACCGCCCTATCGTTCTCGTCGGCAAGGGCGTCACGTTCGACACCGGCGGCATCTCGCTCAAGCCGGGCCCGGCCATGGACGAGATGAAGTTCGACATGTGCGGCGCGGCCAGCGTCATAGGCACGATGGCCGCCGTGGCGAAAATGAAACTGCCGATCAACCTCAACGTCGTCGTGCCGGCCGTCGAGAACATGCCGAGCGGCAAAGCGACGAAGCCGGGCGACATCGTCAGGAGCATGTCGGGGCAGACCATCGAGGTGCTCAATACCGATGCCGAGGGCCGGCTGATCCTGTGCGATGCACTGACCTACTCGCGCCGCTTCAAGCCCGCCGTCATCATCGACGTGGCGACGCTGACCGGCGCCTGCGTCGTGGCGCTCGGCGCGCACCGCACGGCGATCATGAGCAACAACGACAAGCTGCGCGAAGAGATTTTCGCAGCCGGCGATGCCGCTGGAGACCGCGGCTGGCCCATGCCGCAGGGCGACGAGTATGCCGCTCAGCTCAAGAGTAATTTCGCCGACATGGCGAATATCGGCGGCCCGGGTGGCGGCGCCGTCACGGCCGGGTGTTTCCTCGGCAAATTCACCGACGGCATGGACTGGGCGCACCTCGACATCGCGGGAACGGCGTGGAAATCGGGCGCGAAGAAAGGCGCGACCGGCCGTCCCGTGCCGATGCTGTCCCAGCTGGTTATTGAACGCAGCGGAGCCCTGCCCTGATTCGCTGAACCATGGCACGCGTCGACTTCTACATTCTGGCGCAGCCGGACGAGCGCGCGCGGCAGCTGCTCGCATGCAAACTCGCCGAGAAGGCCTGGCGGCTGGACCACTCGGTCTATATCCATGCGAAAGACCGTGCCGACGCCGAGCGCCTCGACGACCTTCTCTGGACCTTCCGCGACGGCAGCTTCGTGCCGCACGGCGTGGCTGGACGCAATGATGGCACCGAGTCCTCGCCGATCATGATCGGCTATGACGATGCGGGGATCGGCGAGCGCGACCTGCTGATCAACATGTGCGACGAAATCCCGTCGTTCGTCGAGGGTTTTCCTCGTGTCGCCGAACTTGTAACCTCCGACGAGAGTTGCCGTAACCTGAGTCGCAAGCGCTATGCGCATTACCGCGACCAGGGCCACGAACTGAACACGCACAGACTCTGATGGACAAGTCCTACCGACCTGAAGACATAGAACAGCGTACCTACGAGCGCTGGGAAGAGAGAGGCTGGTTCGCCCCGAGCGGCGACGGCGATCCCTATTGCATCATGATCCCGCCACCCAACGTGACGGGCACGCTGCACATGGGGCATGCGTTCCAGGACACGATCATGGATGCCCTGACGCGCTTTTACCGCATGCAGGGGCGGCGTGCCCTGTGGCAGCCCGGCATGGACCATGCGGGCATCGCGACGCAGATGGTCGTCGAGCGCATCCTCAATGCCGACGGCAAATCGAAACACGACCTCGGGCGCGACAGGTTCGTCGAACGCGTGTGGCAGTGGAAAGAGGAGTCGGGCGGCATGATCGCGAAACAGACGCGACGCCTCGGCGCCTCGGTCGACTGGAGCCGCGACCGCTTCACGATGGACGACGGTTGCTCCGAGGCCGTCAAGAGGGTCTTCATCGACCTGTACGAGGAAGGACTGATCTATCGCGGCAAGCGCCTCGTCAACTGGGACCCGGTCCTGCACACGGCCCTCTCCGACCTCGAAGTGCTGTCCGAGGACGAGCCCGGCAAGCTGTGGCACTTTCGCTACCCGCTCGCCTCGGGCGAGGGTCACCTGGTCGTCGCGACCACGCGACCCGAGACGATGCTGGGCGACAGCGCCGTCGCAGTGCATCCCGACGACGAGCGTTACACGCATCTCATCGGCCAGCACGTCGTGCTGCCGATCGTCGGGCGCCGCATACCGATCATTGCCGACGAGTACGTCGATCCCGAGTTCGGTACCGGCTGCGTGAAGATGACCCCGGCACACGACTTCAACGACTACGAGATCGGCGTGCGCCACGACTTGGGCGTGTACAACATCCTGACCGACGACGCGACGCTCAATGACGAGGTCCCCGAGGCCTACCGTGGTCTCGACCGCTTCGTCGCGCGCGACAAGATCGTCGCCGAGTTCGAAGCGCTCGGCCTGCTTGAGAAGATCGAGGATTACACGGTCAAGATCCCGCGCGGCGACCGGTCGCACGCCATCGTCGAGCCCTACCTGACCGACCAGTGGTACGTGAAGATCGAGCCGCTGGCCAAACCGGCGATCGAGGCGGTCGAAACCGGCAAGATCCGGTTCGTGCCCGAGAACTGGTCGAAGACCTACTTCGAATGGATGTACAACATCCAGGACTGGTGCATTAGCCGCCAGCTGTGGTGGGGCCATCGCGTCCCGGCATGGTACGACGATGACGGCAAGGTCTACGTCGGCCACGACGAGGACGACGTCCGCGAGAAGCACGGCCTGGGCGCTGACATTTCATTGCGCCAGGACGACGACGTGCTGGACACGTGGTTCTCGTCCGCGCTGTGGCCCTTCAGCACGCTGGGGTGGCCGGAGAAGACCACGGCGCTCGACGAGTTCTACCCAGGCAACGTACTCGTCACGGGCTTCGACATCATCTTCTTCTGGGTCGCCCGCATGATCATGATGGGCATCAAGTTCATGGGCGACGTCCCGTTCCACGAGGTCTACATCCACGGGCTGATTCGCGACCAGGATGGCCAGAAGATGTCGAAGTCGAAAGGCAACGTCCTCGACCCGCTTGACCTCATCGACGGCATCGATCTCGAAACCCTCGTCGCTAAACGCACGGCCGGCATGATGCAATCGCATCTTGCGCCGCAGATCGAGAAAGCCACGCGCGAACATTTCCCCGACGGTATCGACGCCTACGGCTGCGATGCGCTGCGCATGACGTTCGCGGCGCTCGCGACGACGGGCCGCGACATCCGCTTCGACGTCGGCCGCATCGAAGGTTACAAGAACTTCTGCAACAAGCTGTGGAACGCCGCACGCTACGTGCTCATGAACACCGAGACCCTCGACGAGGGCGATGTCGAGTTTTCAGCGGCGGATCGCTGGATTCGTGCGCGTCTCGACGAGACGACGCGCGCCATGCACCGGCATATCGCGGCGTACCGTCTCGATCTCGCCGCGCACGCGATCTACGAATTCACGTGGCGCGAATTCTGCGACTGGTATCTCGAGCTATCCAAACCCGTGCTGCAGTCCGACGAATCCGACGCCGCGCTGCAACGCGGCACGCGGCGGACGCTCATCGACACGCTCGAGGCCATCCTGCGCCTCCTGCACCCGCTCATGCCGTTCATCACCGAGGAGATCTGGGCCCAGGTCGCTGCGCGCGCCGGCATCGAGGGCGATACGATCATGCTGCGCCCCTACCCGGAACCCGACGACGACGCGATCGACGAGTCAGCGGCCGAGGACATCGAGTGGGTCAAGCAGTTCATTCTCGGCATCCGCCAGATTCGCGGCGAAATGGACATCTCGCCGGGCAAGGCGCTGCCGGTCCTGCTGCAGCATGCGTCGAGCGGGGATCGCGAACGCGCGGACCGAAACGCACTCTTGCTGCAGCGTGTCGGCCGCGTGGCATCGATCAACATCCTCGGCAACGACGATGAGCCGCCGGCCGCCGCGACTGCCCTGCTTGGCGACATGCGCCTGCTCGTGCCCATGAAGGGCATCATCGATGTCGAGGCCGAACGGGCACGCCTCGACAAGCAGATGGATAAGACCAGGGCTGAGCTGGCCAAGGCCAACGGCAAGCTCTCGAACGAGAAATTCGTCAACAACGCGCCCGCCGCGGTGGTCACGCAAGAGCGGGAGCGCGTCGTCGAGTTCGAGAAAACCATCACACAATTGCAGGAGCAATTGCAGAAACTCGACGAGCTTGCTTGACGCGGGACGCCGTGACGATATGGTGAGGCAGCCCCGCTTCAATCGAGGATTCGTGGAATGCAGCGCACCAACACCCTGGAACCCGTCCCGGCCGACGGCAACGCCCGGCGCGCCGTCGTCGACGAGGCGCGCAAGTCCCTGGCGACGATCATCCTCGGCAAGGACGAGCAGATCTCGCTGGCGCTCGCCTGCCTGCTGGCGCGCGGCCACCTGCTGATCGAAGATCTCCCGGGCCTCGGCAAGACGATGCTCGCGCAGGCGCTGGCGCGCGTGCTCGGCCTGAGTTTCAGCCGTGTGCAATTCACGAGTGACCTGCTGCCCGCCGACATCATCGGTGTGTCCGTATTCAGGCAGGAAAGCGGCGAGTTCGAATTCCAGCCGGGACCCGTCTTTGCGCAACTGATCCTCGCCGACGAGGTCAACCGTGCTACACCCAAGGCGCAGAGCGCACTGCTCGAGGCCATGGAGGAGCACCAGGTTTCCGTCGACGGCAAAACACGTGAACTGCCCTCGCCGTTCTTCGTCATTGCAACGCAGAATCCGGGCGACCAGATTGGCACCTTCCCGCTGCCCGAGTCGCAGCTCGACCGTTTCCTGATGCGCATCGCTATCGGCTACCCCGACGAGGAGAGCGAGCGCGAACTCATCGCCGGCGACGATCGTCGTGAGATGTTGCGCGATATTCGCGCCATCGCCAGCCCCGATATGCTCGTGAGCCTGCAGGCCGTGGTCCGCGAAGTTCCGGTGACGGACGCGCTGGTCAGCTACATCCAGGCACTCGTGCGGCATACGCGCGAGTCCGCCGACATCGAAATTGGCCTGTCGCCGCGCGGCGCGCAGGCGCTCGTCGCGGCGGCCCGCGCACACGCATTCGTCGAGAATCACTCCGGTGTTTTTCCCGACGACGTCCAGGCCGTTTTCGCCGCGGTCGCCGGCCACCGCCTGAAGCCGGCCGGCGGGACACGCTTCCGCAACCCGGCCGAGCTATGCCAGCATGTCATCGATCGCGTGGCGATTCCCTGAGGCCCGGGCCCGACTGCTGTCGCTGAGGCAGCACGGCCGCGATCGCATCCGCGCCTGGGCGCGCAAGCGCCAGGGACGCGATCCCGCCGTCACCACGCTGCGTCCCGGTCGCGTCTACATCCTGCCGACCGGCGTTGGCGTCGTCTTCGGTTTCATGGCGCTGGCGATGCTGCTTGGCTCGATGAACTACAATAACAACCTGTCGTTCGTCCTGACCTTCATCCTCGTCGGCATCGGCTTCGTCGCGATGCACCAGTGCCAGCGCAACCTGGTTGGCCTCGAACTGTCCTTCGCCGGCGCGGACCCGGTATTCGCGGGACAGTCGATGCGCATCCGCATTGCCGTCACGAACCACTCGCGCTCTGCGCGCTACGGCCTGCGCCTGTATGCGCCGGACACCTACAGTGAGATTTACGACCTGCAGGCCGGTGAAAGCCGCGTGTTCATTCTGCCCGTCGCGACGTCCCGGCGCGGCCGGACTTCGCTCGAGCGCTTCGGCGTCCGCACGATGTTCCCATTCGAACTGTTCCGTTCCTGGGCCTGGTTGCACATGGACATCAGCGGGCTCGTGTACCCGACGCCTGCTGACGATGTGCCGCAACCGCCGGCAACGATGGTCGCGCACGGCCACCGCCAGCACGACGCACGCGGCGAAGAGGATTTCGCCGGGTTGCGCAAGTACCACGAAGGCGACTCGCCCCGGCACGTCGCCTGGAAAGCTTATGCGCGCAGCGGACAGTTGCTGTCGAAGTTATTTGCCGGCGCCGATACCAGCAGCCAGTGGTTCGACTTCGACGAACTCGCAAGCTACGACGTCGAACAACGACTGTCCATCCTGACGCGCTGGATCATCGACGCCGACCGGACACTCGAGGACTATGGCCTGCGTGTTCCCGGCGCCGAATTCGAACCCGCGCACGGCGAGGCGCACCGCCATCGCTGCCTCGAATCGCTGGCCCTGTTCGGCGAGGAGGTCGCCTGATGGCCAGGCCGCGCGGTACCGACGGGTCGCTGCTCACGAGCCTGCCCTGGACCGTGGCCGCCCTGTTCGTCGCGTTCGCGCCGCACGTCCCTTATGTCCCCGTGTGGATAACAGGCGCGTTCGTCGGCTGCGCGGGGTGGCGATTCGTCGTCGAGAAACAACGTCGTTCGCTGCCGTCCCCATGGGTGCGCGCCGGCCTGGCGCTCGTGTGCTTTCTCGGCGTGCTCGCAACCTACTCGTCGATCAGCGGCGTCGGGCCGGGTTCGGCGTTGCTTGCCATCATGGCGGCGCTCAAGCTGCTCGAAACGCGGCGGCGCCGCGACCAGTTCGTGCTGCTGTTCCTGTCGGTGTTTCTCGTCATGTCCTCGTTGCTGCGCGAGCAATTCCTGTGGTCGCTTCCGTACATGATCGCCGGCATGCTCGTCATCATGACGGCCTGGCTGCGCATGTCGGCCGGCGAGAGCCAGTCGACGCGCCAGAGTTTCGCCACGGGCGCGCGGCTGCTCGCCTACGCGGCGCCGCTCGCCATCGCCATGTGGGTGTTTTTCCCGCGCATCTCGACGCCGTTCTGGGCCGTGCCGATCGACACGAGCCAGGCCACAACCGGGATCAGCGGCACGATGAGCCCCGGCGACATCAGCGCACTATCGTTGTCGGATGCTGTGGCATTCCGCGTCTCGTTCGACGGCGACGTCCCTGAAGCGCGCGATCGCTATTTTCGGGGGCTGGTGCTGACCCGCTTCAATGGCCGCACCTGGACGATGAGCGAACCCAGTATCAGCCGTTTCGCGCGCGAGCAGATCGAAACGCGCGGCGAGCCGGTCGACTACGAGGTCACGCTCGAGCCGACGCGGCAGCGCTGGGTCTTCGCGCTGGACATGCCGAGCTACTGGTCGCTCAGTGGCACGTTCATGGGACCGCAACAACAACTCGCGCGCAATGCGCCGATCGATCAGCGCACGGCCTACAACGTGACCTCGTATACCGATTTCCGTGTGGGCCGTGAGCTGTCAGACCTGTATCGCAACTGGTATTCGCACCTGCCCGAATCGAGCAATCCGCGTACGGCGGCGCTGGCGCGCGGCTTGCGCGACGAGGCCGGTTCCGACCGCGCTTTCGTCGATGCCGTGCTCGACATGTTGCACGAGCAGGAGTTCTACTACACGCTGGAGCCGCCGCCGCTCGGCAACAACCCTGTCGATCGGTTCCTGTTCGATACGCGGCGCGGATTCTGCGAGCACTATGCGTCGGCGTTCTCGGTCATGATGCGCAGCGTCGGCATTCCGGCGCGTGTCGTACTGGGCTACCAGGGCGGCACGATCAACCCGCTCGGCGGCCACCTGATCGTGCGCCAATCCGACGCCCACGCGTGGACCGAGGTCTGGATCGACGGCATCGGCTGGCATCGCATCGACCCGACCGCCGCCGTCGCGCCCGAGCGCGTCGAGTTCGGCGCCGCCGATGCCGCCTTCGACGGCATCGGCGAGACCTGGGGATTCGCCGCCCCGTCTCGCTGGGCGTACCAGGTCACGCTCGCCTGGGACATGCTCAACACCCGGTGGAACGAGTGGATTCTCGGTTACGGGCCCGAGACGCAGAGTTCGTTCATGCGGTGGCTCGGCATGCACGAGCCGACCTGGCGCAAGATGCTGTTGACGCTGGTGACGCTCGTCATCGCGCTAATCATGGCGATCAGCCTGTTGCTCGTTCTGCGCTACCGGCAGCCGAAAAAAGACCAAGCGGCTCGCCTCTACGCGCGCTTCGTCAGGAAGACAGGCGTAGAGCCGCGCACGGGTGAGACCGCACGTGTGTTCGCGCTTCGTGCCAGAGAAAGCGGCGCGATTCCGGCCGCGACCATCGAAGAAATCACCCAGGCTTACATGGACGCTCGCTACGGCGGTAGCGACGCGGCGCAGCAGAATCTGCAGTCGGCCGTCAGCGCGATGCGGTGACCCTGCTCCAGCTCACCAAAGACAGCAGAATCGCCCCCAACACGAACAGCGGCAACAATGCGAGGAGCACGTATCGCGGCTCATCCGTCACGGTCGTCGTCAGCGCAACGATCAGCGGCCCGAGAACGTGCGCGGCCTTTGTGACCATGTTGTAGAAGCCGAAGAACTCGCCGGGCGCCTCCTCCGGTATCAGGGACGCGTATAACGAGCGGCTGAGGCCCTGCACGCCACCCTGCACGCAGCCGACGACGATCGCCAGCACGAAAAACTCGCGCACATTCGTCATGAATCCGGCAAGGCCCGACACCGCGATGTACACGGCGAGCGCAAAGTAAAGGCCGTGCTTTGGCCCGTAGCGATTCGCAGCGACGCCGTACAGCCACGTTGCCGGGAATCCGACGAAATTAGTGATCATGAACGCGAGGACGAGGTCCTTCTGGTCGAAACCGAGACGCTGGCCGAAATTCGCGGCCATCGAGATGACCGTGAATACGCCGCCAACGTACAGCCAGTACGCGGACAGGAAGACGACGACGTTGCGGTAACGGCGCACGTGCAGGATTGTCGCCTTGAGTTGGCGATACGCCGTGCCGATGACGCCGCGCACCCGTTTGCCGGCCCGCCGTCGTTCCGGAACCCACAAAACGAGCGGCGCAAGGAACAGTGCCCACCATACGCCGACCGAGATGAACGCGTATCGTGTCGCCTCGGCAGCCGACTCGAGCCCGAAGGTCGCGGGCGAACGCAGCATCCAGACATGCAATGCCAGCAGCATGGCGCCGCCCAGGTAGCCCATCGAAAAACCGAAGGTCGATACGAAGTCATAGTGACGCGGCTCCGTCACGTCGACGAGGAGCGAATCGTAGAAAACGGTCGAGCTGTAGAACCCGATCGATGCCAACAGGTACAGCGCGAGCGCCCGCGGCCATTCGCCCTCTCCGACCAGGCCCAGCGACGCCGTCATCACGGCACCGATGACGGCCAGCGTAATCAGGAAGCGCTTGCGGTAGCCCCCTGCGTCAGCGATCGTGCCGAGAATCGGCGCGAGAATGGCCACGACGAGGTTGGCACCGGCCGTGATCCAGGCGAGTCTCGCCGTCACCTGCGAACCGGAATCGCCGGCGCTCCAGTAACTGCCAAGAAACAGCGGGAACAGCACGGCCATGACACTCAGCGCAAATGCGGAGTTGGCCCAGTCGTAAAACGCCCAGGCGAGCGTCGTGCGATTCAGCGCCCGGGTGCTCTTGCGTTGGCTTTCAGTGCTCACGCGTCTCCCGGAACCGGATGTCGGGCCAGCGTTCCTCCGTCAGGTTGAGGTTTACGCGGGTCGGGGCAATGTAGACCAGGCTGCCGCCGTGATCCAGCGCCAGGTTGTCGTGCGCTTTCTTCTCGAAGTCGGCCAGCATCTTCGGATCGTCGCACTCGACCCAGCGTGCCGTGGCGACATTGACGTTCTCGAACTGGCATTCGACCTTGTATTCATGCCGCAGGCGGTGCGCCACCACGTCGAACTGCAGGGGCCCCACGGCGCCGAGTATCAGGTCGTTGTTCCTGAGCGGCTTGAACAGCTGGGTCGCACCCTCTTCGCACAGCTGCGCCAGCCCTTTATGCAGCGCCTTGAGCCTGAGCGGATCCTTGAGAACGGCGCGACGAAAAATCTCGGGCGCGAAGTTGGGAATTCCAGTAAAGCGGATGTCCTCGCCTTGCGTGAAGCTGTCACCGATATTGATCGTGCCATGGTTGTGAATACCGATGATATCGCCCGCATAGGCCGAGTCGGCATGCTGTCGGTCCGCGGCGAGGAACGTTATTGCCTCGGGGATCTTGACTTCCTTGCCGATACGTACGTGCCTCACGCGCACGCCCCTCTCGTACCTCCCCGAGACGATGCGCATGAAGGCAATGCGATCGCGGTGACCGGGATCCATGTTCGCCTGGATCTTGAATACGAAGCCGGTCAGGCTGTCTTCGGTCGGGTCTATGTCGCGCTCTTCACTCTCGTGCGGCTGCGGCGACGGCGCGTGTTCGACGAACTCGTCGAGGAGTTCCTTGACGCCGAAGTTCGCGATCGCCGATCCGAAGAACACGGGCGACTGCTTCGCGGCCAGGTAATCGTCGATCGACAACTCCGGACAGGCGCCTTTCACGAGTTCGACCTCGTCGCGAAATTCGTCCGCCATGTCGCCGAGCACTTCGCCCGCCTCGTCCGACTCGAGCCCGTCTACCGCGCGAATCTGTGCGGCTTTTTCGCGCCCGACCCTGTCGTACAGGTAGATACGATCCTGCAACAGGTGATAGACGCCCTTGAGCCGGCTGCCCATGCCGATCGGCCACGTAATCGGCGAACACTGTATCTTCAGCACCGACTCGATCTCGTCGAGCAGTTCGATCGGCTCGCGGCCTTCGCGGTCGAGCTTGTTGATAAACGTCATGATCGGCGTGTCGCGCAGCCGGCAGACGTCCATGAGCTTGATGGTTCGCTGTTCGACGCCCTTGGCGCAGTCGATCACCATCAGCGCCGAGTCGACCGCGGTCAGCGTGCGATACGTGTCCTCCGAGAAGTCCTCGTGCCCGGGCGTGTCCAGCAAGTTCACGACGCGGTCGCGATACGGGAACTGCATGACCGACGAGGTCACGGAAATACCGCGCTCCTGCTCGAGGGCCATCCAGTCGGAGCGCGCGTGGCGCGTCGCCTTGCGGCCCTTGACCGTGCCCGCCAGCTGGATCGCCCCGCCGTACAGCAGCAGCTTCTCCGTGAGCGTGGTCTTGCCCGCGTCCGGATGCGAAATGATGGCAAAAGTCCGCCGCCTGCGGACTTCGTCTTGAATATCTGGCATCGAAAACCTAGTCGGTAACGAGTTTCTTCGACAGGACGGCAGCGTCTTCGCGGCCGTCGTGCGCCTGGTAGTATGCGGGCCGCTCGGCCACCTTGTGAAAACCCTTTTTCCTGTAAAGCCCGAGCGCAGGTTCATTCGACGGCCGCACCTCGAGAAACACCTGCCGCACCGTTGCCGCACGCGCGCGAAACAGCATCTCGTCGAGCAGGCTCTCGCCGTAGCCGTGCGACCGATAGGCTGGATCGACGCAGATATTCAGTATGTGCGCCTCGCCGGCGGCGACCGACAGCACGCCGTAGCCGGCGACGACGTCGCCCCGCAACAGGACGATGTTGTTGTAACCGGCCAGGAGACAGTCGCGGAACACGCCGTGACTCCACGGGAATTCGTAACTCCGACGTTCGATGTCGGACACCATCGACAGGTCGTCGTGGCTCATGTCACGGATCGTTACCGGGGGCTTGCCGACCGGCGCGATCATGCGCCGGCCTCCGCTGCCAGCCGCGTCGCCAGGCACAGGTCGCTCCACGACTTGCGCTTCTGCGACGGGCTGCGCAGCAGGTAAGCAGGGTGGTAGGTCACGACGAGCGGAATGCCGTCGAGATCGTGCGCGTGTCCGCGCATGCGGCCTACCGGGTCATCCGTATCCAGCAGGTTTTGCGCGGCAATACGGCCGACCGCAAGAATGATCTTCGGCCCGATCATCTCGATCTGGCGCTCGAGATACTCGCGGCAGGAAGCCGCTTCCTCAGGCTTCGGGTCGCGGTTGTTCGGCGGGCGGCACTTGAGAATATTGGCGATGAAAACAGATTCCCTGCTCTGACCGATCGCATGCAGCATCTGGTCGAGCAGTTTGCCGGCACGGCCGACGAACGGCTCGCCCTGCCGATCTTCTTCGGCGCCGGGCGCCTCGCCGATAATCATCCAGTCGGCTGCCGTATTGCCGACCCCGAAAACCGTATTGGTCCGGCTCTGTGCGAGTTCACAGCGCGTGCAGTCGGCAACGCATGCGCGCAATTCGTCCCAGTCCGCGTCTGCTGAGCATGTGGGAGCGGCTTCAGCCGCGAAAGAATTCGGGCCTGAAGGCCCTCCCACAACCTCGTCTACGTCCTCGTCCACGGCCTCGTCAGCATCGCGCGGCACCCAGACATCGATACCCATTGCCTCGAGGTAGGCGCGGCGTTGCTGTTCCGGAAGGGTCATCGCGCCAGTGTCCTAGGGTTGCGGCAGCGCGGCAATCACGTCGCTGCCGGCCCGCACGCGCTGGCCGGGTTCGACATAGACCTTGCTGGCGACCGGCAGGTAGACCTCGGCGAAGTGTGCAAGACGCAGATAAGCACAACGGTGTCCCTGCCCGACCCGCTCGCCGAAGCGGACGAACGAATACGGGGCCAACCCGAGGCGATACTCGTGAAACTGCAGGACGACGCTGCGACCCTCGTCGGTCTCGACCCACAGCGCGTTCACAGGGCAACCCTCCGCGAGACCGTCGATCTTCGACGACAAGTCCATGATATGACCTTCGACGGGACTGCGCGCCGCGTATGCGCCAAATGCGTCGACGCGCAGGCGTATACATTGCGCCACGCCCTGAACAACGCAGCGCTCCGTCGTCTCGACGGAGACGACTTCGCCGTCCACGGGGCTGACGACACCCAGCGCGACCGAGGGAATTTGCCGGTGCGGATCACGGAACAGCAGAAACAGCAGGACGAATGCCAGCAGGGGCCCAAGGGCGACCCAGGGATCCGTGTAACGCAGCGCAAGCGCGGCCAAAGCCAGCGCCAGCAGGAGAAACGGTATGCCTTCGGTCGCGACGAATGAAATGCGTTTTTCGCGCAAGGATCGGGTCTCAGCCAGTCCGGATAATCGACCATATTAGGACAGAACCGGTTAGAATGCGCGCGTCGAGATTCGAGGAATGCAACGCAATGCGATTTTCCGAGTTCGCGCTGACGACACTGAAGGAAGTCCCCGCCGATGCGGAAATCGTCAGCCACAAGCTGATGCTCCGTGCCGGGCTTATTCGCCGGCTCGCATCGGGCCTGTTTACGTGGATGCCCCTCGGTCTCCGGGTACTGCGCAAGGTCGAAGACGTCGTGCGCGAGGAAATGGATCGTGCCGGCGCGCTCGAGTTACTGATGCCTGCGGTGCAGCCGGCCGAGTTGTGGCAGGAGTCCGGCCGCTGGGACAAGTACGGGCCACTGTTGTTGCGTATGCAGGACCGCCACAACCGCGACTTCTGTTTCGGCCCTACGCACGAAGAGGTAATAACGGACATCGCGCGGCGCGAACTGCGCAGCTACAAGCAGCTGCCCGTCAACTACTACCAGATTCAGACCAAGTTTCGCGACGAGATCCGGCCACGCTTCGGCATCATGCGCGCGCGCGAATTCCTGATGAAAGATGCCTATTCGTTCGACGCCGACGAGGACGGCATGCGCCGATCTTACGAACGCATGCATGCGGCATACACGGCTATCTTCGAGCGCCTCGGCCTCAGGTTTCGCATCGTGGACGCCGACAGCGGCGAGATCGGCGGCAGCCGCTCACAGGAGTTCCACGTCCTGGCCGATTCGGGCGAGGACGCCATCGCTTATTGCGACGACGACGACTACGCATCGAATATCGAGACGGCCGCGACCGCGCCGCCAGGCGGCGCGCGACCCGCTCCCGCTCAGGAACTCGAGGCGTTCCCGACGCCCGGCGTAAAGACGATCCAGCAGCTTTGCGAGTTGCTCGACATCACGCCCGACCAGACAGTCAAGACCCTGATCGTCGAGGGCGACGATGTACCCGTTGCGCTGGTGCTGCGCGGGGATCACGAACTCAATGCCGTCAAAGCGCAAAAGCTCGATGGCGTCGCCTCGCCGCTGACGATGGCCGGCGATGCGGCCATCCGCGAAGCGATCGGCGCCGGCGCCGGCTCGCTCGGCCCGGTCGGGATGCCGCTGCGGGTCTACATTGACCATGCGGTCACGGCCCTGGCCGATTTCACCTGCGGCGCCAACGAGGACGACCTCCACTACAAGGGCGTGAATTTCGGTCGCGATCTGGACGAACCCGAGACGGTCGACATCCGTAACGTCGTCGCCGGCGACCCGACACCTGGCGGCCAGGGCACGCTCAGCATCGCGCGCGGGATCGAGGTCGGCCATATCTTCCAGCTCGGCTCGAAATACTCGGATTCGATGGGTGCCACCGTGCAGGACGAAAATGGCAAGAACCGGTCGATGCAGATGGGCTGCTATGGCATCGGCATCTCGCGCATCGTCGGCGCGGCCATCGAGCAGAACCACGACGACGACGGCATCATCTGGCCGGCTCCGCTGGCGCCGTTCGATGTCGTTCTCGTGCCGATCAACATGCACCGCTCCGACGACGTACGCGAAGCCGCCGAATCGCTGTATGCCGAGCTGAGCGACGCCGGCCTCGACGTTGCGCTCGATGACCGCGACGCGCGACCCGGGGTCAAGTTCGCCGACGCGGAACTGATCGGGATTCCGCACCGCGTCGTCATCGGCGACCGCGGCCTCGCGCGGGGTGAATTCGAGTACCGCCATCGCCGCGACAGTGAATCCCGTGACCTGAAACGTGAAGAGGTTCTCGAATTGCTCACGGAATCAGCTGTAAGCTCATAAATATCATGAAGTTATTGCTTTCGATTCTCCTGTTGAGCTGGTCGGCTGCCGCGATGGCCGCCGATCTCGACCCGGAGCTGCGCGATGTCTTGCGCGCGGCCGCCAGCGAGAGCCCGAGCTTTGCCGACCGCTTCGAGGCCGAGGTGTGGCTGACCGACATGTCGTCCCGCCTGGCGCGCCAGGTCCGCGATCCCGAAGAGCGCATCGAGATTCTCACGCTCGTGCACATGGAAGCGAAACGCGTCGATCTGCCGCCCGAACTGATCCTGGCGATCATCGAGGTGGAGAGTAATTTCGACCGTTACGCCGTTTCGGTCGCAGGCGCACTCGGTCTCATGCAGGTCATGCCGTTCTGGATCGACGAGATTGGACGGCCCAAAGACAACCTGTTGCACACGAACACGAATCTGCGCTACGGCTGTACGATCCTGAGGTTTTATTACGACAAGGAGAGAGGCGACCTGCGGCGCGCGCTCGGCCGCTACAACGGCAGCCTCGGCAAACGCAAATACCCGAACAAGGTCATCGACAAGCTCTCCAGGAAGTGGTTCCAGGCCTAGCCGATCGAGAAAAAGGGGGTCAGACCTTTTTAACAATCGTCAATGTTAAAAAGGTCTGACCCCCTTTTCTTAGCCGATAGTGAATCCCGCGGGTGCGGCCGTATCGATCGACTGCCGCTCCACCTTCGTAACCCGCGCCATCGGCGGGCCCTCGTGCAGCCAGGCCTCGAGCGCATCCAGCGCCGTAGCGGCGCCGACCGCCAGTACCTCGACGTTGCCGTCCGGCAGGTTGATCGCGTGGCCGCTGATGCCGAGTCGAGCCGCTTCGCGGCGCGTGCTGTCACGAAACCACACGCCCTGGACACGGCCGTGGACCGTGAACAGGCGCCCTTCCGGTTTCATGGGTTCAGCGGTCCTGCCGTGACGACTCGGCGGCATTGAGTGCGTCGAGCGCTTTCATTTTCGCCTGCTTGGCGTTGTAGCGCGCCTCCGCATACTCGCCGCTGTTGAGGGCACGGCGGGCACTCTCGAGGTAGTCCTCGGCGGCCTTCAGGTGAAACGCGGCGAACTCGCCGGCACCCGCTTCTCTCGCCACGGCAATCGCCTGCCGCGCGTCGCTCATTTCCTGCGCGGGCGGGGTCGTCTCGCAAGCCGTTAACGCCAGCAGTGCGACCACTAAGAAGCCCTTGATAATCCTTTGTATTCCAGAAACTTGCACGATTATTCTTATTATTCTCGGAACTCTGCAGAGGTCAACAAAGTAGCAACCGGCATGGCAACCGTCAAGCAACGCGGCGTCCCTGACGCGCGCGCCCGAGCCTGCTAGAGTGCGCGTGGTGTTCGCCGGCGAGGGGAGCTGCAAAACAGCCATGGCACTTACGATTTACCACAACCCGCGTTGCTCGAAGTCGCGCAAGACGCTGCAGATCATTCGCGATGCCGGCGTCGAGCCGAGCATCGTCCTGTACCTCGAAAAGACGCCGTCGGCGGCACAGATTGTCGATGTCGCGGGGCGACTCGGCATCAGGGTGGCCGATCTCCTGCGCCGCGGCGAGGGCGAATTCAAGGAGGCCGACGACCTGCCGGACCTCGAGGACGACAACGCCCTGGCCCACTGGCTCGAGGCGCATCCGAAAGTCCTCGAGCGGCCGATCGTACTCGACGACGATAGCGGCAGGGCCGTTGTTGGCCGTCCGCCCCAAAACGTCGACGCGTTGCTGTCCTGATGGCCGATATCCTGGTTCTCTACTACTCCCGCAGCGGCGCGACCGAAGCGCTGGCGCGGGAAGTCTGCAACGGCATCGACGGGGTCGACGGCATGGCCGCGCGCCTGCGCACGGTGCCGCAGGTATCGGCCGACACCGATGCCGTCGCCGATGCCGTGCCTGCATCCGGCCCGCCGTACGCCGGCAACGCCGACCTCGTCGAGTGCGCCGGCCTCGTCATCGGCAGCCCGAGCTACTTCGGCAACATGGCTGCGCCGCTCAAGCATTTTCTCGACAACGCCCTGGGCGAATGGCTGCAGGGTGCGCTCGTCGGCAAGCCGGCGGGCGCGTTCGCATCGACCGGATCGCTGCATGGCGGCCAGGAGACCACCTTGCTCAGCATGGCGATTCCCCTGCTGCACCACGGCATGATCTTCGTCGGCCTGCCCTACACGCTCGAAGCGCTGTCGACAACAACTTCAGGCGGTACGCCCTATGGCCCGACCCATGTCACGTGGAATCGCGAGGCCGATGCGCTCTCCGACGAGGAGAAGGAACTGGCGCGGGCGCATGGCCAGCGTGTGGCCGAGATCGCGCGGCGCCTCGGGGACTGAGCAGGCGTGTGAGGGGATGTTCTCCCCAATCGCCTGGTTACGCGGTGCCGCCCCGAGCGATGACTTCGCGGACGAACGGGATGGTGAGGCGGCGCTTGGCGCGCAGGGCTTCCAGGTCGAGTTTGTCCAGCAGGTCGTAGAGACTCGCCATGTCGCGGCGGCTGTGGCGCAGGAGGTAGGCCGCCGTCTCGTCCGGTAGCTCCAGGCCGCGATGCCGCGCGCGCAACTGCAGGGCAGCAGCGCGCTGTTGCTCGTCCAGCGCATGCAACTGGAACACGGGCAACCTGGACAGGCGGCTTTCGAGATCGGCCAGCCCGATATTGCATTCGCGCGGCGCGGCGGCGGCCGCGACGACGAGCTGCCCGCCCGCGTCGCCGAGCTCGTTGCAGAGGCCGAATAAGGCCAGTTCCCAGTCCGCATCGCCGGCCACGCGCTCGAAATCGTCGACGCACACCAGCTCCCTCTCGCCGAGGCCCTCGAGAATCCCGGGTCCGGCCGCCGCCAGCATGTCGAGCGGCACGTAGACCGAACGATCGCCTGCCCGGTCACAGACGGCTTGCAGCAGGTGTGTCTTGCCCGTCGCCGCGCCGCCCCACAACCAGCATCCCTGCCCCGGCTCGCCGCCGGCGATACCGGCCAGCGTCGCGACGAGCGTTTCGTTGCCTGCACCGAGAAAACTCGCGAACACGGCGTGGTCCGCGAGCTGCAGCGGGAGCGCGAGCTGGCTCATTCGAGTTCGATTTCCACTCGCGCCTCGGGATGCTCCTTGAGGTAGCGGTTGAAGGCGAACCGAACCAGGACCGACAGCACGGCCGCGACGGGCAGTGCGAGCAGGATGCCGAAGAACCCGAACAGCTGCCCGCCGGCCGCCACCGAGAAGATGACGAGAACCGGATGCAGGCCGATGCGGTCGCCGACGAGTTTGGGCGTCAGCAAGGACCCCTCGATGAACTGCGCGATCGAGAATGTCGCGATGACGCCAATGAGTGGCCACAACGGCGAAGGCTCGAGCGCCACGGTCATACCGGCGAGCGCTATGCCGAACACGAACCCGAGGTACGGCACGAAGCTAACCAGGCCCGCAACGACCCCGATCGCGATCGCGAACTTCACACCGACGAGACTCAATCCGAGCGAGTAGATCAGGGCCAGTGCCAGCATGACGAGCAGCTGTCCGCGCAGGAAAGCGCTGAGCACCTCGTCCGATTCGCCGGCCAGTTCGAGTACGGTCTCGCGCTCGCTTTCGGGGATGAGCGCACCCAGGTGCGCCATGATCAGGTCCCAGTCACGCAACAGGTAGAACGTGATGATCGGGATCAGGAACAGACTCAGGACCGCCGCCGCGAGTACCCCACCCGAGCGACTGACCGACAGCAGGACCTTGCCGCTCCAGTCGCCGAACATCTCGCCGTATTTCGAGATAAATGCGCCGAAACCGACGTCCTCGCCCGGTTCGATGTTGAGCCAGCCGAGAATCGACGGCAACCAGACCTGCTCGAAACGGCGCGCGATATCCGGCAGCGCCTCGAAAAGCGCGGCGATCTGTGCACTGATCAGCGGGACGACGAGCAGCACCAGCAGAGCGATGACCGCGAAGGTCAGCACGAACACCGCGACAACGGCCAGCGTGCGCGGGAGCTTGAGCCTTTGCAGGCGGTCCGCGAGCGGATCGCCCAGGTAGGCCAGCAGCGCCGAGGCGACGAACGGCGTCAGCACGGGCGCGAGCAGATACAGCAGGCCACCCATCAGAGCGGTGGCGATCAGCCAGTTGAGTCGCAGGTCGGTTTTCATGTCATTCTCTCGCACGCGCCCTTTGAGTCCAGGACAGCACATAGTCGGCGCCGCTGATCACGACGGTTACGAACACGGCGGCGCCCAGCAGCGTAATAGTAATCTCCTCGGGCCAGCCGAATCCCGCCCGGCTCAGGACGAACAGCACGAACAGGATCTGCAGCGCCGTGTTGATCTTACTGATACGTGTCGGTTCCCCCTCGACCGGTTCGAACAAGTAATTGTAGGTCAGCGCTCCCGCCACGATGACAACGTCGCGACCGATGACGGTGGCCGCCAGCCACACCGGGATATGCCCCCCCCAAGCGAGCATCACGAACATGCCGGTCATCAGGAGCTTGTCGGCAGCCGGATCGAGCAGGCCGCCGAGACGCGACTGCCAGTCGCAGCGCACGGCGAGGTAGCCGTCGACGCCGTCCGAGAATCCAGCGATAAAAAACAGCGCGAGCGCCCATCCATACTGCTCCTGGACGACGAGGAACAGGATCGGCGGTATCAGAGCGATACGAAACAGGGATATCGCGTTGGGGAGCCAGCTCAGAGTCATCGTGCTCAGCGAGGGTAAAAGTACTCGAGGTCGGCGGGCGACTCCAACAGCTCGGGCTCGTCCTGCTCGATCAGCCCGCCGAAGCGCAGCACACGCCCGAGGCGCGCGGCGCCTCCGCGCACCTCGACCCGGTACGACACGCGATCGCCGACGACCTCCGTGACGGCAAAATTTTCGACGTGCGGCACGTCCCTGAGCATGCGATGCACTTCGCCGTAGGCGGCGATTGACGTGACGCCCGCTACGTTGAGTGCGATAACCTCGACCGGCGTGTCGCCGGCGATTGCAAACTCGGCTGCGAGCATATCCGCAACGCGGCCGAGCACCGACTCCGGCGACCCGCCCAGCGACGTTTCGCCGCCACCGAAATGGTAGGTCCAGCGATCTCGCTGCCCCGACCCCGGGCGGACGCGTCCGATCAGGATCGAATTCACGCTGTAGCGGCGGGATGCCTCGAGCACGGCCTCGTCGAAACCGCCCCAGATATCGGCAAAGTCGACACCCTGCAGGTCCGTCGAGTCGAGCAGCGGGAATATGAGCGGCAGGCCGCGCCGATCGGCGACCTCGAGAATCCGTTCGCGGATACGTCGATTGCGATCGATCGAGCGTGACTCGGCGGAGCGGCGCTCGGGATCATCGGCCGCGACGATCTCACGCCGCCCCTGCCCCCAGTCGACCGCGACCCAGACAAGCGTCAGGGGCCGATCGGCACCCCAGTAGGTCTGGCCCGCGCTGCGCAGCGTGCGCTCTATCGCCTGCCCGTCGAACGACACCCACAGCGTGTTGTTGGCGCCGGGCCGGAACTGCATGACGTAGACGGCCGGATCGGGGAAGAGTTCGTCGACCATCTGACGGTCCGACGCCACTTCCGACCCCGACACGCGTTGCAGGATCTCCGTCAACGCGTAGCGATAGGCAAGGCCGCGCGGGTCCCGGGCATCGCGCTCGTAAGGCACCTCGGCCGTGAAAAGCGTCGGCACCTCGACCGCCAGCGCGACGGCCGGCAAAACGAGCGACAACAGGATGACGCGCCGGCACCAGCCGGCCAATGTCTGCATACGAGAATTCACAAGGGTGGTTTCCCCTCCTGGCCCAAGGCTCTATTATATCGCCCTCGCCGAGAATGCCACCCTTCAAATGAGCGACAAGCCTCTCACGTATAAGGACGCCGGCGTCGATATCGACGCAGGCAACGAGCTGGTCGAGCGCATCAAGCCGCTCGTGCAGCGCACCCGACGACCCGAAGTGCTCGCCGGGATCGGCGGATTCGGCGGCCTGTTCGCGCTGCCGCAGGGCAAGTACCGCAACCCGGTGCTCGTCTCTGGTACCGACGGCGTCGGCACCAAACTGATGCTGGCCCAGCAGCTCGGCATCCACGATACGATCGGCATCGACCTCGTCGCGATGTGTGTCAACGACGTACTGGTCCAGGGCGCCGAGCCCTTGTTCTTTCTCGACTATTTCGCCTGCGGCAAGCTCGACAACGATGTCGCGACCGATGTCATCGCCGGCGTTGCCGAGGGCTGCCTGCAGGCAGGCGCCGCGCTGATCGGCGGCGAGACAGCCGAAATGCCCGACATGTACGCGCCGGGTGAATACGATCTCGCGGGCTTCACGGTCGGTGCCGTGGATCGTGACAGCATCATCGACGGCAGCCGCATCCGCGCCGACGACGTCATCATCGGTCTGGCGTCGACGGGCCCTCACTCGAACGGCTACTCGCTGATCCGCAAGGTTCTCGAACGCGCGCCGGGCGCCGAGATAGACGGCATGCCGGCGGCCGCAAGGCTGCTTGCGCCGACAAAGATCTACGTCAAGCCGATACTCGGTTTGCTCGCCGAGGTGGCCGTTCGTGGCTTGGCGCACATCACGGGCGGCGGCATCACGGAGAATATCCCGCGCGTGTTGCCCGGAGGCCTCGCGGCCGAGATCGATACGGCGTCCTGGCAGCAGGGACCCGTGTTCGAATTCCTCGCGGCGCACGGCAAGGTCGAGACCGGCGAGATGCGCCGCACCTTCAACTGCGGGGTCGGCATGGTCGTGGTGGTCGGCGCGGATGACGCCGCGACGACGATCGACCTGCTCGAACGTGCCGGCGAGCGGGCCTGGCCGATGGGTCGCGTCGTTGCCGGCGACCGGGCAGTCCGGTACGTCTGATGGCCTGCCGCGCAGCGATCCTGATCTCCGGATCGGGCACCAATCTCCAGGCCTTTATTGACCGCGTCGCGGCGGGCGCGCTCGATCTCGACCTGCGCCTCGTCTTCAGCAACCGGCCCGCGGCGTTCGGCCTCGAACGCGCGCGCCAGGCGGGGATACCGACCGCGTGCATCGAGCACGGCGAGTTCGAGGACCGCGAGTCGTTCGACCGGGCCGTGGCTGATGTCCTCGACGAGTTCGATCCCGACCTGATCGTCCTGGCAGGCTTCATGCGCATCCTGAGCCCGTGGTTCGTCGGCCATTACGAGGGGAAGATCCTCAATATTCACCCGGCGCTGCTGCCGAAATACCCGGGCCTGAACACGCATCGGCGCGTGCTCGAAGCCGGCGATAAATGGCATGGCAGCACCGTGCACTTCGTCACCGAGGAACTCGACGGCGGGCCGCGCATCCTGCAGGGTCGGCTGCGGGTCTGCGACGGCGAGACCGCTGAACAACTGCAGCACCGCGTGCAAGCCGTCGAACACCGCATCTATCCCGAGGCCGCCGGACTCGTTGCATCCGGGCGCGCGGTCTATCGCGATGGTGAAGCGCTCATCGACGGTCAGCCGGCGTCAGACCCGATCGTGCAGACATTCGACTAGCGCATGCCCCTCAGGCCTTGGGGAGAGTGACGCCGGTCTGTCCCTGGTACTTACCGCCGCGGTCGGCGTAGGAGGTCTCGCAGGCCTCGTCGGATTCGAGGAACAGCATCTGCGCCACACCCTCGTTGGCGTAGATCTTGGCCGGCAGCGGCGTCGTGTTCGAGAACTCGAGCGTGACGTGCCCTTGCCACTCGGGCTCGAGCGGGGTGACGTTGACGATGATGCCGCAGCGCGCGTAGGTCGATTTGCCGAGGCAAATCGTCAGCACGGTGCGCGGTATGCGGAAGAACTCGACCGTGCGCGCCAGCGCGAACGAGTTCGGCGGAATGACGCAGACGTCGTTCTGCACGTCGACGAAGCTCGAATCGTCGAACCCCTTCGGGTCGACGATGGCTGAATTGATGTTGGTGAATATCTTGAATTCGTCGGAACAGCGCACGTCGTAACCGTAGCTCGACGTGCCATAGCTGACGATGCGGCCGTGCTCGTTCTCGCGGACCTGGCCGGGCTCGAACGGTTCGATCATGCCCTGCTCTTGCGCCATGCGGCGAATCCAGCGATCGGACTTGATGCTCACTTACCCGGCTCTACGACGATCGGGCCGAATTTCGAGCTGTGATCCACGGGCTCGGCAGCCTGCGCGGCGCCGATATTCCAGGCCGCCTCGCGGAATGCACGCGCTATGCCTGAATCCGGCTCGGCGACGACGGTCGGCTTGCCCGAGTCCGTCTGCTCACGAATGCGGGCGTCGAGCGGCAGGCGGGCCAGCAACGGCACGCCGAAGTCGGTCACGATATCGTCGCCGCCGCCCGCTCCGAAGATCGCTTCCTCGTGACCGCAGTTCGAGCAGATGTGCGTCGCCATGTTCTCGATGACCCCGAACACCGGGATCGAGACCTTGCGGAACATCTGCAGGCCCTTGCGTGCATCCAGCGTGGCGATGGTCTGGGGCGTCGTGACGACGACGGACCCGGTAACCGGAATCTGCTGCGCAAGCGTAAGCTGAATGTCGCCGGTGCCGGGCGGCATGTCGACGATCAGGTAGTCCAGGTCGTCCCAGTTGGTCTGCGTCGCCAGCTGGTTCAGCGCCGACGTGACCATCGGGCCGCGCCAGACCATTGGCTGGTCGGCGTCGACGAGTGCGCCCATGGACATGACCTGTACACCGTGTGCCCGCAAGGGGAGCATCGTCTTGCCGTCCTTGCTGTCCGGCACCTGGCCGCCGAGGCCGAGCATCTGCACCTGGCTCGGGCCGTAGATGTCGGCGTCGAGCACGCCGACCGACGCGCCCTCGCCCGCCAGCGCCAGCGCGACATTGGCGGCGACGGTCGATTTGCCGACACCACCTTTGCCCGAGGCGATCGCGATCAGGTTTTTCACCCCCGGCAACGGCTGCAGAGTGCGCTGCACGGCATGCCTGCGGATCTTCGTAGAAAACTCGAGGCTGACGTCGTCCAACCCCAGTTCATCGCGGACGATGTCCGTGACCTCCTCGCGAATGGCGTCGTGCAAACCGGCACAGGCGAAACCGAACTCGACCGAGGCCTTGAGACCGTTGTCGGTCACCTCGACGTCGCGAATCCGCGCAACCTCGCCCAAGGGCCGGCCGATCGCTGATATCTTTATGGAATTTAGGAACTTGGATTGATTTGATTCTGTTGACACGGTCACACTTCGCAGCTGGGCATTAGGTAAAATCGAGGGATGAATAGTCCGGCCGGGGCCGGCACAAAGGGAGCACATTGTACTGGTCACGATTGGCACAAAGCCAGTCGCGGCGGGACTTGTGCAGATTCCAATGTGGCATAATGCAGCGTTCAGCTTTGGGCAAGAGCAAGAAAGTTTGGGTTCGAATCGAAAAATCATGCCGATGACCGTCGGCGCAGGGACGCAGGCGTGAATTTCTTCGCGTCATTTCGTTCGGACCAGGTGCTGTCACAACTGATAGCCGAGCCTGATCCGGCGTCGCCGAATGCGCGCAGACTGGTCGAAAAGCTCAAGGGAGCCGGAAACAGGGCCGTCCCCAAGATCATCGACGCGCTGGCGCTGTCAGACAAGTCGCACACGATGGTGCTCGTCGACATCCTCGGCTCGCTCGTCAATGACAAGAACCTCGACATGTACCGGGAAGGCCTGGCTGACGGCAACGAACGTGTCGTATCGGGTACGGCATGGGCGCTCTCCAGCAGCACCGACTACAACGCGAACGCGTTGCTCGAGTTTTTCGACGACGACGAAGTCTCCAAGCCCGCCCTGATCGAGGTGCTGCGAGTCCACAAGGACGACCTGTCCGTGCACGAACTTCTGCAGCGTGCCTACGAATGCGAGCCAAAGGAAAAGGCCGCGATCTTCCAGATCATCCAGGAAACGATCAAGCCGGACATGGTGCCCGACCTGATCGCGCGCATGGGCGGCAAGGACCCGATCATCAAGATCCACCTGATGAACCTGCTGTCCAAATTCAACAAGCACGAAATCACGCGAGCGGTCGAAGGCCAGCTCCGGGACTCGAACAAGATGGTGCGCGGCGCCGCGCTGAAGGTCCTCGGCACGCGCGGCCAGGACGTCAACGTCGGGAAGGTCGCCGAACTGCTGACCGATCCCGATCTCGACGTCCAGGGCCAGGCCGTCGACGTCCTCATCCAGGCAAATCACCCGGACACCGTGAAGTTCCTCGTTACTGCGCTGAAGGACGAATCGGAGTACGCGCGGCGCGCCGCCGTCGAGGTCCTCAACGAGGTCGGCGACGAGGAATCGGTCAAGGATCTGCTGAACGCGATCCGCGACGACGACTGGTGGGTGCGCTCTCGGGCCGGCGACGCGCTCGCCGAGATCGGCGGCCCGAAAGTCGTGGATTCGGTGGTTGGTCTCATCAATGTGGACGACGAGGACATCCGGCGCACCGCGATCGAGATCCTCAATGCGACCAAGAGTGAGCGCGCCGAGGAACACCTGATCAAGGCGACCGACGATGCCGACTGGTGGGTGCGGGAACGCGCCATCGACGCGCTGTCGAAAATCGGCAGCGCGAAGGCTGTGCCCAAGCTCGAGAAGATGCTCGGACAGAATCCGAAGACCGATACGATCATCGTGCGGGCGCTCGGCAAGCTCGGCAATGACAAGCACATCACGATGATCCTGCCCCTCCTGAAGCGGCCCGACCGCGATATCCAGGTCGAGGCCATCAGGGCCATCTCGGCCCTGGCCAACGAGACCCAGCTGGACACGGTCCGAAACCTGCTCAGGCAGATCAAGCAGTCGGCCGACGTCACGATCATCAATGTGGCGGACAAGGCGCTCAAGGACATCGACAACCGCTTTTCCGAGGCGGTCCTGGAAGAGAACATACGCGCCGAGAAGATCGCCGAGAACACCAAGACACTCCTCGTCGACAACGAAAATCTCGACCGGCTGCTGCAGGAGGCGAAGGACCAGAGCATGGTCGGGCGGCCCGACGGTGGCGGGGATATCGTCCCGGCGGCCGGCGGCGCGGTTGCCCAAGCTCCGGCGATGCTCGACATCTCGAAGCTCGAGCCGGGCGACGTTATCGATGGGCGCTACAAGTTCATCGAGAAGATCGGTAAAGGTGCCTTCGGTACCGTACTGCTGATGGAGGACGAGGTCGTCGAAGAACAGCTCATCCTCAAGTTCCTGAACCCTAACGTCTCCTCGGACGAAGAGATGATGAAACGTTTCGTGCACGAGCTGCGCTACTCTCGCAAGATCACGCATCGCAACATCATTCGCATCTACGACTTCCTGCACCTGCAGGGCGCCTACGCGATCTCGATGGAGTATTTCCCGTCGCATACGCTGTCGGGAGAGATCCCCGACAACAAGCCGATGACGCTCGAGAAGGTCCTGCGCTTCTCGCGCGACATGGCGACGGGTATGACCGTCGCTCACCAGGCCGGCGTCATTCATCGCGACCTGAAGCCCGCAAACGTACTGGTCAATGACGAAGGCCTGCTCAAGATCGTGGACTTCGGCGTCGCGGCCGCGGCCTCCAGCGGCGACACGCAGCTGACCAAGACCGGGTACGTGATCGGATCGCCCAAGTACATGGCGCCCGAGCAGATCCTGGGCAAGAAAGTCGACGAGACCGCTGACGTCTACAGCGTCGGCGTTATCATGTACGAGATGGCCACGGGCGTGCCGCCGTACAGCCGCGGCGACCACATGTCGGTCATGTACCAGCACGTGCAGGGCAAGGCGGCGCAGTGCCAGGACATCAACCCCGAGATTCCCGACGAGCTGGCCGCTATCATCGGCAAGGCCATGTCGGTCGACAAGACCAAGCGCTATCAATCGATGGAAGAGCTTACAGAAGCGCTGGATACAGTTAAACTGTAGCCGAATGGCACGTATAGACGCATTTCTCAAACTAGGCCTGGCGCAGGGCTGCTCCGACGTGCACCTCGCCGTCGGCGTGCCGCCGATGCTGCGCATGAACGGTGACCTGCGGCCCATCAAGTTCCGCGAGCTTACCGACACCGAACTTGAAACCTATCTGCTCGAGATCCTGACGGCCAAGCAAAAGGACATGCTCCTCGAAGGCCATGATATCGACTTTTCCTACGTCGGCGAGGAGAGCGGACGGTTTCGCGTCAACGTATTCCGCAAGGCAACGGGAATCGGCGCCGTCTTCCGCTACATCCCCGGCGATGTCCCCACACTCGAGCAGCTGAACATGCCGCCGGCGCTCAAGGATTTTTGTGACTACCACCAGGGCATGGTGCTCGTGACGGGCAGCACCGGAACGGGCAAGTCGACGACACTCGCCGCGATGATCGACCACCTCAACGAGACCCGCAGCCTGAACATCATCAGTCTCGAGGACCCGATCGAGTTCGTGCACCCGTCGAAGCAGAGCCAGATCATCCAGCGCGAAGTCGGCACACATGTGACGAGCTTCGCCGACGGCGTGCGCTCCGCGATGCGCGAGGATCCCGACGTTATTCTGGTCGGCGAGCTGCGCGACGCCGAGACCATCTCGATGGCGATGACGGCCGCGGAGACCGGGCACCTCGTACTCGGAACATTGCACACGACCGGCGCGGTCAAGACCATCGATCGCATCATCGACGCCCTGCCCGGCGAACTGCGCGAACAGACCAAGGGCTTTCTCTCCATGAGCCTCAAAGCCGTCGTGACGCAGGTTCTCGTCAAGACCCCGGATGGACGCGGGCGCCGTGCCGTACTCGAGATCCTCGTCAACAATCGCGCCATCGCGAAGTTGATCACCACGGATCAGACGCATCAGATCTCATCGCAGCTGCAGATGGGCAGGGACCAGGGGATGCAGCTCATGGATTCGGCGCTGCTCGAGGCGATCAACAACAAGGAAATCGATCCCGACGACGCGATCCGCTTCGCCAACGAGAAAAAGAAATTTCAGCGCTTCGTCACCGATACCGGATTGCTGCCGGCCATCGATCCGGGCGGCGCGGCGGGCTGAGCTTATGCCGAAGATCAACGAATTTCTCATCGGGGCGCTCAAGAGCAAGGCGTCGGACCTGCACTTCGTGTCGGGCGACCCGGCGCGGGCGCGTATCCACGGGCAGTTGCAGACGATCAACGACCAGCAACTGGAAACAGACTTCGTGCAGGAAGCCATTTACGAGATCATGGACGGCGCCGCACAGCGGACCTTCGAGCGGCAGGACGCAGCCGACTTTGCCTACGAGATCGAGGACGTTTCCCGCTTCCGCGTCAATGCGTTCCGACACATCAACGGCATCGGCGCGATTTTCCGCGCGATCCCGTCGACGGCGCTGAGCCTCGAAGATCTCAACATGCCCAAGGTCGTGGAACAGCTGTGCCGCAGTACACAAGGCATGATCCTGGTCACCGGCAAGACCGGTTCGGGCAAGTCGACGACGCTGGCCGCGATGATCGACGAGATGAACCGGCGCCTGAAGGGCCACATCCTGACGATCGAAGACCCGATCGAGTTCGTGCACCAGCCCAAAGGCTGTCTCGTCAGCCAGCGCGAGGTCGGTGTGCACAGCCCGAATTTCGCCGAGGCACTGAATTCGGCCCTGCGCGAGGACCCCGACGTCATCCTCGTCGGTGAAATGCGCGACCTCGAGACCATCAGTATCGCCGTGACCGCGGCCGAGATGGGCATTCTCGTTATGGGCACGCTGCACACCAACGGGGCCGCGGCGACGGTGGACCGCATCATCAATTCCTTCCCGGCCGACAAGCAGGCCCACATTCGCACGATGATCTCGACCTCGTTGCGGGGCGTCGTCTCGCAGCAGCTACTGCCGACGATTCACGAGCCCGGCCGGGCGGCGGCCCTCGAGATCATGATTAACACGCCGGCCGTGGCGAACCTGATTCGCCAGGGCAAGATCGACCAGCTCGAGACCGCGATCCAGGCCGGCGGCAGCGTCGGCATGAAGTCGATGGACAGCGCCCTGATGGACCTCGTGGAAAAGGGCTGGGTGTCGGGCAAGGAAGCCTACCTGCAGGCCAACAACAAGATCAGGTTCGAAGAAGTCAGGGACATGGATTAGACAAGCTGTGGGAGGGCCTTCCCCCGACAAGCGGGATAATAAGGCCCGAATGCTGGCATAATCGCGCCCCATGTCCGACAGCCGCCGAAAGATCCTCGTTACGAGCGCCCTGCCGTATGCTAACGGCTCGCCGCATATGGGCCATCTCGTCGAGTATATCCAGACCGACATCTGGGTGCGCTTTCAGAAACTGCGCGGGCACGACTGTATCTACGTATGCGCATCGGACTCGCACGGCACGCCGATCATGCTCAAAGCCCGCGAGCTAGGCATCACGCCTGAGGAGCTGACCGAGGGCTATTCGAAAGAGTTCGTGAACGACTTCGCGGACTTCGGGATCGGGTTCGACAACTACCACACGACGCATTCGCCTGAGAACGAGGCGCTGGTCGCATCGATGTACAGGAAGCTGCGCGATAGCGGCGACATCTATTCGCGAACGATCGAACAGATGTACGACGAACGGGAAGGCATGTTCCTGCCGGATCGTTTCGTCATGGGCACCTGCCCCAACTGCAAAGCCGAGGACCAGTACGGCGATGCCTGCGAGAACTGCAACAAGGCAACTTCGCCGGAAACGCTGATAGACCCGAAATCGGTCCTGTCGGGCACGACACCGGTCAAGCGCGAGTCCGAGCACTTCTTCTTCAGGTTGAGCGACTACGAAGATCGTCTGCGCCAGTGGATGCGCGACTCGGCGCTGGACAAGAACGTCGTGTCCAAGCTCGAGGAATGGTTCGAAGCGGGTCTGCAGGACTGGGATATCTCACGCGACGCACCTTACTTTGGTTTCCGTATCCCGGAAACGCAAGACAAGTACTTCTACGTCTGGCTGGACGCACCGGTCGGTTACATGGCGAGCTTCAAACACCTGTGCGATCGCCGGGACGACCTCGAATTCGACGAGTACTGGGCGGCCGGAAGCGACGCCGAGCTGTACCACTTCATCGGCAAGGACATCATGTACTTCCACACGCTGTTCTGGCCGGCGGTGCTCAATGGGTCGGGCTACCGGACACCGACGAGCGTGTTTGCGCACGGCTTTCTCACCGTCGACGGGCAAAAGATGTCAAAGTCGCGCGGCACGTTCATCAAGGCGCGCACCTATCTCGACAACCTGAACCCCGAGTTCCTGCGCTACTACTACGCCGCGAAGCTCGGCCCGACGATCGAGGACATCGACCTGAACCTCGAGGACTTCGTCGCGCGCGTCAACTCCGATCTCGTCGGCAAACTCGTCAATATCGCGAGCCGCTGCGCCGGCTTCATCCACAAACGCTTCGATGGCGAACTCGCGCGCGAGCTGCCTGACGAGGCGCTGTTCGCACAAGTCGCCGATGCATCCGAGACGATCGCCGGCCACTACGAGCGGCGCGAGTACTCGAAGGCGATGCGCCTGATCATGGCGCTGGCCGACAAGGCCAACCGCTATATTGACGATCACAAGCCCTGGGTCATGGCGAAAGACGAGGACCGGCTGCCCGACGTGCAGCTCGTGTGCACGCAGGGCATCAACCTGTTCCGCAGCCTGATGATCTATCTCGCGCCGGTCCTTCCGACGGTCGCCGCGGCCACGCGCGAGTTTCTCGGTGAGGACAGCTGGCAGTGGCAGGATGCAGTCACCCCGCGACTCGGCGCAACGGTGCGCAAGTTCAAACCGCTACTTATGCGCGTCGAGGCGTCCCAGGTGGAGAAGATGGTGGAACAATCGAAACAAAACGCGCCGGCGCCGGCCGCGGTCGACGACGAGTACATCAGCATCGACGACTTCATGAAAGTCGACCTGCGTATCGCGCGCATCGAGCAAGCCGAACCCGTGGAGGGCGCTGACAAGCTGCTCGCGCTGACGCTCGACCTGGGCGACGGTCGTCGCCAGGTATTCGCGGGCATCAAGGCCGCTTACGATCCCGCAGAGCTCGAAGGGCGTCATGTCATCGTCGTCGCCAACCTCGCGCCGCGCAAGATGCGTTTCGGCGTTTCGGAAGGCATGGTGCTGGCCGCAGGCCCGGGTGGCGAGGACATCTTCCTGCTGTCGCCCGACGACGGCGCCGCGCCCGGTATGCGCGTCAAGTAATTCCCCACGCCGGACCGTAATCCTTACAATGCGTGGATGAGCGACCTGTTCGTCATCCTCGTCGGCACGGTGCTGGTCAACAATTTCGTGCTGGTGCGCTTCCTGGGCCTGTGCCCGTTCCTCGGCGTATCCCGCAATCTCGAGGCCGCGATGGGGATGTCGCTGGCGACGGCCTTCGTGCTCACGCTGTCCTCGGCATCGGCCTACCTGCTGCACCGTTACGTGCTCGTGCCACTCGATCTCGAATACCTGCGCACCGTGGCTTTCATACTGGTCATCGCGGCGAGCGTTCAGTTCACGGAGATCATGGTGCGCCGCATCAGCCCGCTGCTCGACCAGGTGCTCGGCATCTACATCCCGCTCATTGCGACCAATTGCGCCGTTCTCGGCGTTGCCCTGCTCAACGTGCAGGCGTCGCAGGGCTTCGCGGAGTCCCTCGTTTATGGCGTCGGCGCCGCGGGCGGGTTCGCGCTCGTCCTCGTGGTATTCGCCGCTATCCGCGAACGGCTCGAAGCGGCGGACGTGCCCGCGCCGTTTCGCGGCACGGCCATTGCGCTCATGACGGCCGGCATCATGTCGCTGGCGTTCATGGGGTTCGCCGGCATGGCGAGGCCGTGACGGGATCGTATGTGGATCGCCGTCGTCACGATCACGATCGTCGCGCTCGCCGCAGGCATTGCGCTGGGCGTCGCACACCGGCGCCTTCCGCCGACAGAGGGCGATGTCGTGGAGCAGGTCAATGACCTGTTGCCGCAGACGCAATGCGCGCAGTGCGGCTATCCCGGCTGCCGCCCTTATGCGGCGGCCGTCGTCGAGGGCACGGCGGATATCAACCTGTGTCCACCCGGGGGTGACGCCACCATCCGGCGGCTCGCGCACCTGCTCGGACGCGAAGCCCTGCCGCTCGCCGAGTTCGCGGCCCCGGCCGTCGCGGTCATCGACGAGAGCGCGTGCATCGGCTGTTTCCATTGCCGCAATGCGTGCCCCGTCGACGCGATCGTGGGTGCGCATCAATACATGCACACGGTCATCGAGAGCGAGTGCACGGGCTGCGAGCTGTGCCTCGCGCCCTGCCCGGTCGACTGCATCACGATGAGGCCGTTGCCATGAGCGCCCCGACCTACGATCTCGGCAAACTGCACGGCGGTCTGCGCCTCGCGGCGCACAAGCAGGAATCGACGGCTTCGGCGATCACCGACATCCCGCTGCCCGCCCAGCTCATGCTGCCCCTGCAACAGCACGCTGGCGAACCGGCGCAGCCTGTAGTGAGCATCGGCGACCGCGTCCTCAAGGGACAGGTCGTCGCCGAACCCGATGGCGAAATGGGCGCACCCGTTCATGCCTCGTCGTCGGGCACTGTCGTCGCGATCGAACAATGGCCCGTGTCCCGCCGCTTCGGCGACAAGGCGCCGTGCATCATCGTCGCAACGGACGGTCACGATGAGGCCTTCCCGCCCTGGAGCAGCGGCGACTATCGTGCGATGCCGCCCGCCGACCTGCTGCTGCGTATTCTGGACGGCGGTATCGTCGGCCTGGGTGGCGCCGTATTCCCGACCGCGCAGAAGCTCATGCAGGCACGCGCGATGCAGGCGGATTACCTGATCCTCAACGGCGTGGAGTGCGAGCCTTACATCAGCTGCGACGACATGCTGATGCAGCAGCACGCCGGCGAAATTGTCGGCGGCGCACAGGTGCTCATGCACGCGCTCTGCATCGACGCCTGCCTGATCGTCGTCGAGAGCGACAAGCCCGAGGCGATCCGGCGTCTCGGCGAAGAGCTGGCCGCGGCCAGCGACGAACGCGTTACCCTCAAGCAGGTGCCGACGATTTACCCCTCGGGGGGCGAAGACCAGCTCGTGCAGCTCGTGACGAATCGTGAAGTCCCGAGCGGCGGCCTGCCGACCGACGTCGGCTGCGTGGTACAGAACGTCGGAACGGCGGCGGCCGTGTACGACTGGATCGTGCGCGGCGAACCGCTGATCTCTCGCATCACAACGGTCACCGGTGACGGCGTGGCCTCGCCCGTCAACGTGCGTGCGCGCATCGGCACGACGGTCGCTGATGTGATCGATGGGGCCGGCGGCTATCGGGACAATCCCCGGCACCTGGTCATCGGCGGACCGATGACGGGCAAGGCCGTCTCGACCGACGAAGTGCCGATCGTCAAGGCCAGCAATTGCATCCTCGTGCTCAACGACGCCCCGCAAGCGGGCACCGAGCTCGCCTGCGTGCGCTGCGGCGAGTGCGCGGCCGTATGCCCCGTGCAGCTGCAGCCGCAACAGCTCCACTGGTACGCCTGCGCCGATGACGAGCACAAACTGCGGGAGTTCGGCCTGATCGACTGCATCGAGTGCGGGTGCTGCGACCTGGTGTGCCCGAGCCACATCCCGCTGACGGCCGACTTTCGCGTGGCCAAGGGCCGAATTCGCGAACTGGCGGACGAAAAAGCCCGCGCCGAGCGCGCCCGTCAACGCTTCGAGGCGCGCAATGAACGGCTCGAACGCGAGCACGCCGAGCGCAATGCCGAACTCGCGCAACAGAAGGAAACCGCGAAGGCGGCGGGACCGGCCGCTATCGCCGAGATTCTCGCGCGCAAGCGCGGCGACAAGAACGAGGACGACGGCGCATGAGGTTTGAACGGCGCGATGCTCCGCACTGGGCGCCCCGCGTGGACGTGGCATCCATGATGCTGCAGGTCCTCGGCGCGCTCGTGCCGGCCGCTATCGTCCACGTCTGGTATTTCGGGCCGGGGCTCGTGTTCAACCTGCTCGTCGCCGCCATTTTCGCCGTCGCTGGCGAAGCACTCATGATGTGGGCGCGCGGCCGCCAGCCGGAAGCCGCGCTGCGCGATTACAGTGCGCTCGTCATCGCCGCACTGCTCGCCTTTGCGCTACCGTCGCTGACACCGTGGTGGGTAACCGCGACGGGCGCACTATTCGCCGTCGTGGTCGCCAAGCACCTTTACGGCGGCCTCGGCTTCAACATCTTCAACCCGGCCATGGCCGGCTATGTCGTCATACTCGTCGCCTTCCCGATGCATCTCAATTTGTGGGTCGGGCCGCGCATGGGCGACATCGACTATCAGCACCTGACGATCGTGCAGACGCTCGCGTTTACGTTGACGGGCAACCTGCCCGATGCGCTTACCTTCGATGCCGTGGCACGAGCGACGCCACTGGACGTCATGAAGACAGGCCTCAACAACATGGCGACAACCGTCGAGATTCGGGCCAACCCGATCATGGGCGACTTCGGCGGCCGCGGCTGGGAGTGGATCGGCAATTTTCTCGCCATCGGCGGCGCCTGGCTCCTGATCCGCAAGATCATCCGCTGGCAGATTCCCGTCGGCGTCGGCCTGGGCCTGCTTGGGCCCGCGACGCTCATGTACCTCGTCGATCCGGGTGCGAACCCGAGCCCGGGATTCCACCTGTTCGCGGGAGCAACGATCCTGTGCGCGTTTTTCATCGCGACGGATCCCGTGTCCGCGGCGACGAGCCCGAAGGGCCGCCTGATCTACGGTCTCGGCATCGGCCTCCTGATCTATTGCATCCGCACCTGGGGCAGCTACGCCGATGGCGTGGCGTTCGCCGTGCTGATCATGAACATGGCCGTACCCGCTATTGATCGCTTCACCCGGCCACGCATCGTCGGTCATGCCGAGGAGTCAGTGAATCGTGGCTGAGGCATCGATCGTGCGCGACGGCATCACCCTCGCGGCCATTGCAGCCGTTTGCACGGCGCTGGTCGCCGCGACTTACACGGTCACGGACGAGCGTATCGCTGCCAACCAACAGGCCTGGCTCGAGCGCAGCCTGCAGCCCGTTCTTGCCGGCCTGAGTTTCGACAGCGGCGTGAGCGAATCTCGTCTCACGATTCCCGCGCCGCACGCGCTGCCCGGCTCGGACGACGCGACCGTCTATCGCGTGTATGCGCAGCAGTCACCCGTTGCCGCGCTGTATGTCGTCAGCGCGCGCGATGGCTACGCGGGCGCGATCCGGTTACTCGTCGGGGTCGCCGTCGGCGGCGAGATCGCGGGCGTACACGTGCTCGCTCACCGCGAGACCCCGGGACTGGGCGACCTGGTCGAGACGTCGAAATCCGACTGGGTCCGGCAATTCGACGGCCGCTCGCTCGCTGACCCGAACGTCGTCGGGTGGCGCATCAAGCGCGACGGCGGCACGTTCGATCAGCTGACCGGCGCCTCGGTCACGCCGCGCGCCATCGTCAAGGCGGTGCGCCAGACGCTCGAGTACCATGCGGTGCACGCGGACGCGGTGTTCGCCGCGCCCTCCGACGACGAGGAGACCTTGCAGCAATGACGACGCTGATCGAGCGCTTCAGGACCGGCCTCTGGTACGAGAATCCGGGGCTCGTGCAGCTCCTCGGCCTGTGCCCGCTGCTCGCCGTGACCTCGACTTTCGTCAACGGGCTCGGGCTCGGCGTCGCCACGCTGTCTGTGATGGTGGTATCGAACGCGCTCGTGTCCGCGACGCGGCGCTGGATTCGCGACGAGATCCGCATCCCGATCTACGTCCTGATCATCGCCAGCCTCGTGACGTGCACCGAGCTCATCTTCAAGGCCTGGTTTCCGGCGCTCGATCGTTCGCTCGGCATCTTCATTCCGCTGATCGTGACCAACTGCGCCATCGTCGCGCGCGCCGAGGTGTATGCCTCGCGCAACCCGGTGGGCTCGAGCATCGTCGACGGTGTCGTCATGGGGACGGGCTTTGCGCTGCTGTTGATGGCGATCGGCGCGTTCCGGGAGCTCGTATCGCTTGTCTGGCTGCTGGCCGTGTTGCCCCCGGGTGCATTCTTCAGCCTGGCGCTTGCGATCGCCGCGAAGAATACGATCGACGGCCGGCGCAAGAACCGGCGCGACGCCCTGCCCCGTCGCTCGAGGCTGGCTAATCGATGAACCGCGAGAAACGCATCCGGATCTACAGCACCCTGCGCGAGCGCATGCCCGCGCCGACGACGGAACTCGAATACGAGAGTCCGTTCGAACTCCTCGTCGCCGTGATCCTGTCGGCCCAGGCGACCGACGTCGGTGTCAACAAGGCGACGCGCAAACTCTACCCGGTCGCCAATACGCCCGAGGCCATTCTCGCGCTCGGCGTGGAGGGGCTAAAAACCTATATCCGGACGATCGGCCTGTACAACAACAAGGCCGAGAACATCATCAAGACCTGCCGTATCCTCATCGAGGAGCACGGCGGCGAAGTGCCGCAAACGCGCAAGGCGCTCGAGGCCCTGCCCGGCGTCGGCCGCAAGACCGCCAACGTCATTCTCAACACGGCATTCGGCGAACCCACGATCGCCGTGGACACGCATATTTTTCGTGTCTCGAATCGCACCGGCCTCGCCACGGGCAAAACGCCGCTCGAGGTCGAGAAGCGCCTCGTGCGGCTCACGCCCGAGGAATTCAGGAGGGACGCGCATCACTGGCTGATACTGCATGGCCGCTACGTCTGCAAGGCGCGCAGGCCCCTGTGCGGCGAGTGCCCGATCGTCACGTGGTGCGAGTACAAGAACAAGGAGCTGTCATGATCTTCGGCCAGGACCGCGGCGAGCTGCGCCGGATGTATGCAGACGCGTGGCGCAAGCGCACCGCGGGGCGCCCGCTGTCGCCGCTGGAGGCGCAGATTGCCGACGTCGTCGACATGCATCCCGAGTATCACGAGGACGTATCGTCCGAGGATCTCGATCGCGACTTCGCGCCGGAGGACGGCAAGAGCAACCCGTTCCTGCACATGGGCCTGCATCTCGGCATTCGGGAACAGGTCTCCACGGACCGCCCCGCCGGCATCGCGGCCGTTTACCATGCACTTGCTGCCAGGACGGGCGATCTGCACGCCGCCGAACACGAGATGATCGAGTGTCTCGCCGAGACGCTGTGGGAGTCGCAGAGCGGCAACCACCCCCCCGACGAGGACAGGTACCTCGAGCGGCTGCGGCGTCTCGCCGGCAGCGCGCTGTAATAATTGCAGGGCACGCAAGGTCTGATCTCGTAACGCGTGATGGAAACGCCATGACAAACCGACTGCCTGACAACGACAAGCAATTTCCTGTGCACGGCGCTGGCCTCGGCCTGCGCCGGCCCCTGCTCAACAAGCTCATGGCCGATCCGCCCGCAGACGTCGACTTCATGGAAGTCGCGCCCGAGAACTGGATCCACGTCGGCGGCAAGCTGGGCAAGAAGTTTCGCTTTTTCACCGAGCGCTATCCGTTCGTGATTCACGGCCTGTCATTGTCGATCGGCGGCCCCGCGCCGCTCGACGAACAGCTGGTGCGGGACATCCGGGACTTCATGAAAGAGCACGATATCCGCATGTACTCGGAGCACCTGAGCGCGTCCAGCGACGACGGCCACCTGTACGACCTGATGCCGATCCCGTTCACAGAGGAAGCAGTCAGCCATGTCGCCGCTCGCGTACGCCGCGTCCAGGACATCCTCGGGCAGCGCATGGCGCTCGAAAACGTCAGCTACTACGCGCCGCTCGATACCTCGATGAACGAACGCGAGTTCCTGCTGGCCGTACTCGAAGAGGCCGACTGCGACCTGATGCTCGACATCAACAACATCGTGGTCAACAGCATCAACCACGGCTACGACGCCGGCGAGTTCCTGCGCGCGATGCCGGCCGAGCGGATTCGCTACTTCCACCTGGCCGGTCACTATATCGAGGACGAGGACCTGCGCATCGATACGCACGGGACGCCCGTCGACGAGCAGGCCTGGGGCCTGCTTGCGGACGCCTACCGGTTGTTCGGCCCGGTCCCGACGCTGCTCGAGCGGGATTTCAACTTTCCGCCGCTCGACGAACTGCTCGACGAAGTCCGGCGCATCAAATCGCTACAGATCGAATCGAGCCGGCAGGACGCGGTCAATGGCTAGCGCCGAGTCGTTCAAGGACAAGCAGTACGCATTCGCGGCCCATCTGCGCGATCCCGAGGGCGTTGCGCCGCCCGAAGGCATCGAAGAGCGGCGCGTTGCCGTGTACCGCAAGCTGTTCTTCAATAATCTTCGTAACCTGCTCGGGCGCTTCTTTCCCGTACTCCGAAAGATCCATGACGACGAACAGTGGCGCCGGCTCGTGCGGGGCTTCATGCAACGCCACGAGGCGAAGACGCCGTATTTCCTTAGGCTACCCGAGGAATTCCTCGCGTACCTGCAGCAGGAGTTCGAGCCCGAAGAGACGGACTATGCGTTTCTCGTCGAACTCGCGCACTACGAATACGCCGAGCTGGCCCTGTCCGTTTCCGAAGATGAGAACGACCTTGACGGCGTCGATCCCGAGGGCGACCTGCTGGAGGGTGTTCCGGTCAAGTCGTCGCTCGCGTGGGCGTTCGCCTATCACTATCCGGTGCAGCGGATTTCGCCGCGGTTCCTGCCGGCCGAACCCGAGCAAAACCCGGTCTATATTGCGCTCTATCGCGACAGCGACGACGAGGTCGGCTTCCTCGAGCTGAACGCGATCACGGCGGCTCTGCTCGATGCCATCGCACGCAATGACGGCGGCCTGACGGGCGAAGCCCTGCTGCGGCAGATCGCCGCACAGTTCGACTATCCCGATGCGGACGCGCTCGTCGAGCACGGCGCCGCCGCGCTCAATGAAATGCGCCAGCTCGAAATCATCGTGGGCGCGCGCAGTCCCGCCTGAAGGAGTACACCATGCAAGCGCTCATCAATCTCGGAAGGTCTGTCTTCGATACCCTCGACCGCTCGGGCGAATGGGTCGCCCTGCTGCTCATCCGCCTGCTCATGGCCTGGGAGTTCGGGCGGGCCGGCTTGATGAAGCTCAACGGCACGAACTGGTTCGGCCGCGTACAGGACAACTTCCCGTTCCCGTTCAACGTGGTCCCGGTGGAGATCAGCTGGTTTCTCGCGACGTGGTTCGAGATCCTCGGCGCAATCGGCCTCGTGCTGGGCCTGTTCACGCGCTTCTGGGCCTTCAGCCTCATCATCCTGACGGTCGTCGCCATCTCGGGTGTGCACTGGCCCGAAAGCTACGGCAGCTTCGCCGAGCTCTGGGAGAGCTACTCGGTCAGCAAAGAGTCGGACATGCACGGCAATTTCCGTATCCCGCTGCTGTTCATCGCGATGCTGCTGCCGCTGATGTTCCGCGGCGCCGGAAAGCTGAGTCTCGATAATATAGTCGCGAAGAAGCTCGGCTGATACGCATTTGCTAGTATCGACCGATGCGTGATCTGAAGCGCGACATCGGTTTCTTCGGCGCGGCTTTCATCGTCCTCAATTCCGTTATCGGTGCGGGGATATTCGCCTTGCCCGGCAAGGTCGCCGTCACCGCAGGCCTCGCCAGCCCCTGGCTGTTCCTGGTCGTGGGCGTCCTGTTCCTGTCGGTCATCCTGACCTTCGCCGAACTCGCCAGTTACTACGACCGCACGGGCGGGCCGGTGCTGTATGCCGGCGACGCATTCGGGCCGCTGGTCGGCTTCAGCACGGGCTGGCTGATCTTCCTCGCCCGCATGACCTCGTTCGCGGCGAACGCCAACGTCATGGCCATGTATCTCGCCTCGTTGTCGGACCTGTTTGCCGGACCCGTGGTGCGCGCGGCGATCATTACGCTGGTCACGATCGGCCTGACCTGGGCCAATATTCTCGGCGTAAAAGACGGCGTACGCACGATGGGCGTGCTGACCTTCTTCAAGATCGTGCCGCTGCTGCTGCTGATCGCGCTCGGCCTGCAGCACGTCACGGGAACGACGCTGCTGCCCGGCGACTTTCACATCGAGGATATCGGCGGCACGACGCTGCTGCTCATCTACGCCTACGTCGGTTTCGAGACCATCGGCGCCACGGCCGGCGAGACCAGCAACCCGCAGCGCAACATCCCGACGGCACTCGTGCGCACCGTCGTGCTGACGGCGTTGTTTTATTTCCTTATCGTCCTGGTCTTCGTGGCCGTCGTGCCGGCCGAGCGCTACGCCAGCGCCACGCTCGTCGACGTCGGTCGTGAACTCTCAGGAAGCGTCGGCGCCGTCGTGATCACGCTCACCGCCGTGTTCTCGATCGGTGGGAACCTCGCCAGCTCGATGCTCGCAGCACCCCGCATCTTGTTCTCCCTGGCCGAAAATCGCGCCTTACCTCAATGGCTTGCGCACGTAAGCGAGAAATATTCTACGCCCGACCGGTCGATCCTGCTGATGGGTGCGATGGCCCTCGTACTCGGCCTGTCGAGCAGTTTCGTCGAACTCGCGATCGGCAGCTCGGTGGTTCGCATGCTGGCCTTCAGCGTCTGCATCCTCGCGCTGCCGTCGATCCGCAGACAGGCCAGCGACGAACAGCACGAACTTGCCTATCGGCTCCCCGGCGGTTACGCGATTCCCGCCGTGGCCCTCGGCGTTTGCCTGTTTCTTATCTCCCATTCCAGGGCGGACGACTGGCTCAGGATGTCGATTCCGCTCGCCATCGGTGTCGGGCTCTATTTCGCAGCAAGAAAGCTGGGTTCCGGGCGCGACGAGGTCGACGGGGAAGGCCCATGATGCGCCGCCTCGCGTCCGTAGCGCTGCTCTTCGGCCTGTGGCTGGCGTCCGCCGCGGCGGACGACACCGTATCCCTGGATGCGCGGGACTGGCACGCGGTGCGCAGCGACAATTTTCGCATCGTCAGCGTCCTCGGCGAGGCGCGCACGATCGAACTGCTGCGGCAACTCGAGATCATGCATGCCAGCGTCGGTGCGACCCTCAACGGCGCGCTGATCGCATCGGGAACCCCGATCGTGATCGTCGCAGTCGATGACCACGATGACTATGCGAGCCTCGGGGCGCCGCCCCAGTCCGCCGGCTTCTTTATTTCCGACCTGCGCGAGAGCGCAATCCTGATCGAAGACAGCGAAGACACCTCCGGTGTGCGCGTGATGCTGCACGAGTACGCCCATTACCTGAACCGCCAGGCGGGCCGGATTCGCTACCCGCGCTGGTTCGAGGAGGGCAACGCAGAATACCTGTCGCATTCCCGCATCAGGAAACAGGCATACGAATACGCGCTCGCGAGTGAGCAACACCTGTATGCGCTCGAGACCTTCGACTGGCTCCCGCTGACCGACCTGTTCGAGGTCTCGGATACGACGGCCTTCGACGAACTCGGCGGCGGCATGTACTACGCGCAGTCGTGGCTGCTGGTGCACTACCTGCGCAGCCTGCCGGATGCCGACCTCAATATCCCGGGCCAGCTGCGCCGCTACACCGAGCTCGCGTCGGACGGTACGCCGGCCCGCCGGGCATTCGAGACCGCCTTCGGCCTCGAGATCGAACAACTGGAGCGCACACTGCGCGCCTACTTCGATGAACGCGCCTTCGCGAGCCGGACCCTGCCCGCGAATACGGCCCTGCCCGGGTTCTCGCCGAAGGTCCGGGCCATGACCCGGCCCGAGGTACAGCTCGTGCTGGCGCGCATGGCGTTTCGCTTCGAGAACTTCGATCACGCCGAGCGCCTGTACACGGCCCTGCTCGCCGACGAGGAACTGCGCGCGCTGGCCGAAGCCGGCCTCGGCCGCATCGCTGGCCAGCGTGGCGATCTGGACGCGGCCGCCAGGCATTTCGAGACCGCCATCCACCTGATGGCGTGGGATTTCACGATCTGGATGGATTACGCACAGTTCTGGGCGCAGCGCCTGCCCCTCAGCGAGAGCTACGAGGCGCGCAAGCACAATGCCGACCGCCTGATCGAGTCGCTCGACAGCGCGCTGACGATCGCCGACGCGACGCCCGAGGTCAATTCACTGATGGGCTTTGCCCATCTCGCCAGGGGCGGCGATCTCAACGCGGCGATCGAGTACCTCGAAGCGGCCGCCGCGCAGGCGCCGCATGACCAGGCCAGCCGCCTGCTGCTCGCCAACGCCTACCTCTACGACGGACGGCTCGAACACGCGATCGCGACGGCCGAGTCCGTGGTGCGCTTCGAACACGAACCGAACTTCGTGACAGAGGCCGCGAACGAGATCATTTCGCAGGCGCGCGGCGCGCGCAGACCCTAGCGCTTCTTTTTCTTCGGTATGTACAGGTCCGTCAGCGTTCCCTCGAACGCCTCGGCCGAGAACGCGATCGTCTCGGACAGGGTCGGGTGCGGGTGAATCGTCAGGCTCAGGTCGGCGGCATCCGCGCCCATCTCGATCGCGAGCCCGATCTCGGCGACCAGGTCGCCGGCGTTCGGCCCGACAATGGCGCCGCCGAGAACCCGTTCGGTCTTAGGGTCGAACAGGAGCTTGGTGAAGCCTTCGGACCGGCCTAATGCCAGGGCACGGCCGCTTGCCGCCCATGGGAACTGCGCCTTTTCGTACGCGATACCCTGCGCCTTCGCCTCGGTCTCGGTCAGCCCGACCCACGCCACTTCGGGATCGGTGTACGCGACCGAGGGAATCGTGCGCGCGTCGAAGAAGCTTTTCTCGCCGTGCGCGACCTCGGCGGCGACCTTGGCTTCGTGCGTCGCCTTGTGCGCGAGCATCGGACCCCCTGCGAGGTCGCCGATCGCGAAGATGTGCGGCACGTTGGTGCGCATCTGCTTGTCGACCTGGATGATGCCGCGCTCGTCTACATTGACGCCGGCCTTGTCGGCGTCGAGCTTGTCGCCGCTGGCACGGCGCCCGACCGCAACGAGCACGCGGTCGTAGACACCGATCGCCGGTGCATCCTTGCCCTCGAAGCTGACCTCGATACCCGGCGTCGTGGCGCGCATGCCCGTGACCCTGGTGTTCAGCATGATGGCATCGTAGCGGTCCTTGACGACCTTGGTGAACGGGCGCAGCAGATCCTTGTCGGTCCCGGGCATCAGCTGGTCCATGAGTTCGACCACACTGACGTCGACGCCCAGTGCGCTGTAGACGCAGGCCATCTCGAGTCCGATGATGCCGCCGCCGACGACCAGCAGGCGCCTCGGCAACGGCGCGAGCTCGAGTGCCCCGGTCGAGTCGACGACGCGCGGATCGTCCGGCAGACCGGGCAGCATGATGGGCTCGGATCCCGCGGCGATGATGCATTTCTCGAAGTCGATGGTCTCGTCATTGTCGAGGCGCAGCCGATGCGGCGATTCGAACTTTGCGCTGGCCTCGACGACACGAACCTTGCGCTGCTTCGCCATGGCCGAGAGGCCCCCGGTCAGCTTGCCGACAACCTCGTTCTTCCAGCCGCGGAGTTTCTCGGCGTCGATCTTTGGTGTGCCGAACTCGACGCCGTGCGCGGCCATCGCCGCGGCATCGTCGATTACCTTGGCCGCGTGCAGGAGCGCCTTCGACGGGATACAGCCGACGTTCAGGCAGACACCGCCCAACACGGGCCAGCGCTCGACGAGAACGACGTCCATGCCAAGGTCCGCGGCACGAAACGCCGCCGTGTAGCCGCCCGGGCCGGCGCCAATGACGACGAGCTCCGCGCGGTGATCGGCCTCGCCCTCCGGATGCGGCGCGGCGACGGCTTCGGGGGCCGGCGTCTCAGGCGTCGCCGGCGTTGCCTCGCTCGCTTCGATTGCTTCGGTTGCGTCCCCGGTCGTTGCATCGCCCGCGGCCGGTTCGATCGTCACGAGCGCATCGCCCATGGACACGCGATCCCCGACGCTGACATCGATCGATACGATGGTGCCGGCCTGCTCGGCCGGCACGTCCATCGTCGCCTTGTCGGTTTCCAGCGTGATAAGCGGATCTTCGACCGCGACGACATCGCCGGGCGAGGCGATGACCTCGATGACTTCGACGTCGCTGAAATCGCCGAGATCGGGAATCGTAAGCCGGACCGCCACTAGGGTATCGCCTGTAACAGGCCGCTCACATCGGCGAGCTGCTGCCCGAGGAAGGTCGTGAAGCGCACGGCCTGTGCGCCGTCGATAACGCGGTGATCGTAGGAGAAAGACAACGGCAGCATCAGCCGCGGCTCGAACTCGGAGCCGTTCCACACGGGCTGCATGCTCGAACGGGAGACACCGAGAATCGCGACCTCGGGCGCGTTGACGATCGGCGTGAACGCCGTGCCGCCGATGCCGCCGAGGCTCGATATCGTAAATGTCGCGCCCTGCAACTGGGCGGCCTTGAGCTTGCCCTCGCGTGCAAGCTTCGACAGCTCGCCGAGCTCCACTGCGATCTCGTAGACGTCCTTCTGGTCGGCGTCGCGAATCACGGGGACCATGAGCCCCTGCTCGGTGTCGGCCGCAAACCCCAAGTGGATGTACTTCTTGTAGACGAGGCCCTCACCGTCGGCCGACAGGGATGCGTTGACTCTCGGGAACTGCTGCAGCGCGGCAACGCAGGCCTTCATGATGAAGGCAAGCGGTGTGAGCGAGATGCCGCGCTCCTTGGCCGGCCCTTTGAGTTCCTGGCGCTTGTTCTCGAGCGCGGTGATATCGGCCAGGTCGTGCTGCGTCACGTGCGGCAGGTTGATCCAGCTCGCCTGCAGCCGCGGCCCCGAGATCTTCTGAATACGCGTCAGCGGCTGCACGTCGATCTCGCCGAACTTCGCGAAATCGACGACCGGCGTCTGCGGCAGCGCGGCGCCTGCCCCCGGGCCGGCCGCCTGCCCGGTCATGATGGCCTTGACGAACCCCTTGACGTCGTCGTGGACGATACGTTGCTTGAGGCCCGTGCCCTTGACCTGCGTCAGGTCGACGCCGAGTTCGCGTGCGAGCTTGCGTACCGACGGACTGGCGTGCGCCTTGGCGAAGCCTGCTTCGTCGACCGTGGCAGTGGCTTCGGCTGTGGGAGCGGCTTTGGCTGTGGGAGCGGCTTTAGCTGTGGGAGCGGCTTTAGCCGCGATTTCTTTCGGACCTGAAGGCCCTCCCACGGGCTCCGCAGCCGCGGCAACGCGTGGCAGCTCGACCCGTGTCTGGTCTGCGGCGGGCTCCTCGTCGGTGGGAGCGGCTTCAGCCGCGATCGTCATTTGCCCGATGACGTCGCCGGTCGAAACCGTGTCGCCGACGCCGACGGTCAGTTTCTCGATGACGCCGTCCTCGGGCGCCGGGATGTCCATCGACGCCTTGTCGGTCTCGATCGTCACGAGACCGTCCTCGCGCGCCACGCGGTCACCGCCGCTGACAATCACCTCGATGACTTCGACGTTCTCGAAGTCGCCGAGGTCGGGAACCACGATATCGATCGTCTGTGCCACGCCCGCGCCCCGCTACAAAGTCACCGGATCGGGACGATCCGGCTCAATGCCATACTTTTCGATCGCCTCGGCTACCGTGTTCTTGTCGAGCACGCCGTCGTCAACGAGCGAATACAGCGCCGTGATCGCAATGAAACGGCTATCGACTTCGAAATGCTCGCGCAGCGGCTTGCGCGCATCCGAACGACCATAACCGTCCGTACCGAGTGACATGAAGCTACCCGGCACCCAGCGCTGTATCTGGTCGGCGACGATTTTCATGTAGTCGGTCGCCGCAATATACGGCCCCGGGCGATCGGCGAAGCACTGTTCGACATAGGACTTGCGTTTCGGCTCGTTCGGGTGCAGGTGATTCCAGCGCTCGACTTCGAGCGCGTCCCTTCTCAGTTCATTGAAACTCGTTACCGACCACACGTCGGCCGGGATGTTGAAGTCTTTCTCGAGGAGCTCGGCCGCGCGGATGACCTCGCGCAGGATCGTGCCCGACCCCATGAGCTGCACGCGCACCTTGCCCTGCCCGCCGACATGCAGCAGATACATGCCACGCAGGATGCCGTCCTCGACGCCCGCCGGCATCGGCGGGTGCGCGTAGTTCTCGTTCATGCACGTGATGTAGTAGAAGACGTTCTCCTGCTCTTCGACCATGCGGCGCAGGCCGTCCTGGATGATCACGGCGAGTTCGTACGCATAGGTCGGATCGTAGGAATGGCAATTCGGAACTGTCGACGCCGCGACCAGGCTGTGCCCGTCCTGGTGCTGTAGTCCCTCGCCGGCGAGCGTGGTGCGCCCCGCGGTTCCGCCAATCAGGAAGCCGCGCGACTGCATGTCGCCACCCGCCCAGACGAAATCGCCGATGCGCTGGAATCCGAACATCGAGTAGTAGATGTAAAACGGTACCATCGGCACGTCGTGATTCGAATACGAGGTGCCGGCCGCGATCCACGAGCAGAATGCGCCGCCTTCGTTGATCCCTTCCTCGAGGATCTGGCCCTTCTTGTCCTCGCGGTAATACATGAGCTCGCCGGCGTCCTGCGGTTCGTAGAGCTGGCCCTGCGACGCGTAGATACCGACCTGGCGGAACATGCCCTCCATGCCGAAGGTGCGTGCCTCGTCCGGCACGATCGGGACGACGTGCTTGCCGATTTGCTTGTCACGGGTCAGCGCCGTGAGGATGCGGACGAACGCCATCGTCGTCGACGCCTCGCGCTCGCCCGTGCCCTCGAGCTGTGTACGGAATGCTTCGAGCGGCGGCGCGGGCAGCGACGTCGATTTCGCGCGGCGCCGCGGCAGGAAGCCGCCGAGCGACTCGCGCCGTTCCATCATGTACTCGTACTCGGCGCTGTCGGGCTCCGGTTTGTAATACGGGACGGTATCGCCGAGTTGATCGTCGCTGATCGGAATGTTGAAGCGGTCGCGGAAGGCCTTGATCTGCTCAAGGTCCATCTTCTTCTGCTGGTGCGCGATGTTCTGTCCCTCGCCCGCAGAACCCATGCCGTAACCCTTGATCGTCTTCGCGAGGATGATCGTCGGCCCGCCGGTGTGCTTGGTCGCCGCGTCGTAGGCCGCGTATACCTTGAGCGGGTCGTGACCGCCGCGGTTGAGCCGCCAGATTTCGTCATCCGACATGTTGGCGACCATGTCGGCGGTTTCGGGGAATTTACCGAAGAACGTGTCGCGCACGTACTTGCCGTCCATCGACTTGATCTTCTGGTACTCACCATCGACGGTTTGTTCCATGACCTGGCGCAGCTTGCCGGACGTGTCCTTGGCAAGGAGCGGATCCCAGCGCGATCCCCATACGACCTTGATCACGTTCCACCCGGCGCCGCCGAACGCGGCCTCGAGTTCCTGGATGATCTTGCCGTTGCCGCGCACGGGCCCGTCGAGGCGCTGCAGGTTACAGTTGACGACGAACACGAGGTTGTCGAGGCCCTCGCGCACCGGCATCGTGATCGCGCCCATCGACTCGGGCTCGTCCATCTCGCCGTCGCCGAGAAACGCCCAGACCTTGCGGTCGTTCGGTTCGATCAGTCCGCGGTGCTCCATGTAGCGCATGAAGCGCGCCTGGTAGATCGCCATCATCGGGCCGAGTCCCATCGACACGGTCGGGAACTGCCAGAAGTCCGGCATGAGCCACGGGTGCGGATACGACGACAGGCCGCCGCCGCCGACTTCCTGGCGGAAACGGTCGAGATCTGCCTCCTCGAAGCGGCCTTCGAGAAAGGCACGCCCGTAGATGCCTGGCGATGAGTGTCCCTGCACGAATACGAGATCGCCTTCGTGCTTGTCCGTCGCGCCACGCCAGAAATGGTTGAAACCGACTTCGTACAGTGTCGCCGACGAGGCATAGCTGGAAATGTGGCCGCCGTACTCGGTGCTGATGCGGTTGGCATTGACGACCATCGCCATCGCATTCCAGCGGATATACGCCTCGATACGGCGCTCGAGCGAGCGATCGCCCGGGTACTCGGGCTGGCGTGCCTTGCCGATCGTGTTCAGGTAGGCCGTGTTCGGGGTGTACGGCAGGTAGGCACCGGAGCGGCGCGCGTAGTCAATCATGTGATTGAGCAGGAAATGCGCGCGGTCGGGGCCGTGCTGGGTCAGCACCGAATCGATCGACTCGATCCACTCCCGCGTTTCTATCGGGTCAAGGTCGTCAAATGGGTTGAAACCGCTCATATTCTGTCCGCCAGGCCCGCCAAGCGCACTGCCTGTCCGTGCGTGAATTACAGCATGCGTCCTGCTAGGATGCCCGCACTGTCGCGCAGGCCGATCGGGTCGCATTCCAGAGGTGCGACATCTTGGGCGTTTGCGTCGTGAGAATCAAGCTTGAGGGAGAGAATCATCTCGATGGAAAACGTTACGCCCGATCTCAAGGATATCCGTATATATCAGAAGCTTGGACGTGTCGACGCCGCGTCCATCGAGTCCGTCGATCAGTTGCTTCTGATACTACCCGAGCGTCCGCGCAAGACCGTCTTCGACAGGCTTCCGCAGGGCGCAAAGATGCAGGCGGTGATGCGCAAGCATGCGCCCGATTCGACCCCTGCATTCACGACGCGTCAGGCCAACAAACGGCAGACGCTGATCGTCGCCGGCACGCTCAAGGCCGGCGCTACGCCCTTCGAGCAGCTGACCCTCGGGCGTGAACTGGTCGCCGCGGCGACCGCGCAGAAACCCGGCAGCCTCGGTATCTGCGCCGTCGGCTTCGACGCGGACGCGCAGGCGGTAATCGTCGGCAATGTGCTGGCCGCAGCGCTGGCCGCAGCGTTCAGCATGCCGGCCTACAAGCGCAAACCCGATCCTCAGAAGATCCGCTCGGTCCGCTTGATCGGGCTCGACGATCCGCTCGACACGGCCCGCATCCAGGCCGAAGCCAAGGGCAACAACCTCGCCCGCTGGCTGACGGCGCTGCCGCCGAACCTGCTCGACGCAAATGCCTACGCAGAGCTCGTGCAGGCCATGGCAAAGGAGCGCGGCTGGCAGCACAAGCGATTCCGCACACGCGACCTCGCCCCCCTCGGCTGTGGCGCGTTTCTGGCCGTGGCGCAGGGCAACGAGGACGACAGCGCAAGCATCGTGCGGCTGCGCTATCGGCCGGGCGAGAAACCGGCCCGCGCGGACCTGAGCCTTGTCGGCAAGGGCGTCATCTTCGACACGGGCGGCACGAACCTTAAGCCGTTCGAGTACATGCTCGACATGCACGGCGACATGCAGGGCAGCGCCGTCGCGCTGGGTACGTTCCTTGCGATTAGCGAACTCGAGCTGCCGATCGCGGTGGACTGCTGGCTGGCGCTCACCGAGAATCGCACGGGCCCGCGCGCCTACAAGTCCCAGGATGTCATCACCGCGGCCAACGGCAAGACCATCCAGACCATTCATACCGATGCCGAGGGCCGCATGGCGCTCGCCGACACGCTGGTGCTCGCAAGCCGCGACGAGCCGGGGATCGTCTTCGACTTCGCGACGCTGACCGGTAGCTGCGTGCGCGCGCTGACGACGCGCTACTCGGGCGTATTCACGAACCGCGAATCGTTGCATGCGCGGCTGACCGGCACGGGCGAGAAAAGCGGCGAGCGCGTCTGGCCCTTCCCGATCGGCAAGGAGTTCATGAAGGATCTCGAGAGCCCGACGGCGGATTTCCAGCAGTGCTCGGTGAAGGGCATCGGCGACCACATACTCGCCGCCAGTTTTCTCGCAGAGTTTATTGAGAACGATGTGCCGTGGGTGCACGTGGACCTCAGCGCGAGCGACAACGACGGCGGTCTCGGGCACGTGCCCTCCAAGTTCACCGGCTTCGGCGTACGCTACACGATGAGCGCGATTCTCGACGACGACCTTTACCGGACGGCACTTTAGGTGACGAGCGGGATCTCCATGGCAAACCGCTTCCGCGGTTTTCTTCCCGTGGTCGTCGATGTCGAAACCGGCGGTTTCAACTGCAGGACGGACGCGCTACTCGAGATCGCGGCGGTACTGGTCGAGATCGACGAGGGCGGCGACATGATCCGCGGCGAGACGATCCGCTATCACGTCAAGCCGTTCGAGGGCGCCAACATCGAAGAGGCATCAATCGCTGTCAACGGCATCGACCCGCACCACCCGCTGCGCCCCGCCATCGAGGAACGTGACGCCCTGCAGCGGACCTTTCGCGAAGTGCGCCGCGCCAACAAGGCGAATCGCTGCTCACGGGCCGTGCTCGTCGGCCACAACGCGCACTTCGACCTCGGCTTCATCAACGAGGCCATCGCGCGCACGGCCATCAAGCGCAGCCCGTTTCACCCGTTCAGCTGTTTCGATACGGCGACTCTGTGCGGCGTCGCTTACGGCCAGACGGTGCTGGCGCGCGCCGCGATTGCGGCGGGGTTCGGCTGGGACGAAACCCAGGCTCACTCGGCATCGTACGACGCCGAGATTACGGCAGACCTTTTTTGCGATGTCGTCAATCGCTATCGCGACATCTTCGAAGCGTCGCTCAGGTCTGCGCCGCCTCAGCCGTAGCGCCTTCGATCAGGTCCTTGAGCTCGCCGCTGTTGTACATCTCGATCATAATGTCGGAGCCGCCGATGAGCTCTCCCTTGACATAGAGCTGCGGGAACGTCGGCCAGTTCGAGTATTCCTTCAGGCCCTCTCGGACCTCGGGGTCCTCGAAGATATTCACGTAAGCATACGGCTTGCCGATCGCGTTGAGGGCGGCAACGGCCTGCCCCGAAAAGCCGCATTGGGGAAAATCGGGCGTGCCTTTAATATAAACAAGTACGTCGTGCGACTTGAGCTGGTCTTCAATGCGTTCCGTAACGCTCATCTACTCTGGTCCTCAAACAAAATTACTTACCGGGAATCCTTGCAGCGTTCGTCTGTCGGTTGATCTTGTTCACATGGGTCATAGCCGCCTTCGGCGCCGCCGACAACAAGCGCCGTACAGCCCGCAAGCGCGAGCATCGACAGGACGATTGCAGTGATTCGTATCATGAGTGTGCTGGTCTCCGGGCGAAGCCGCGATTGTACCGACATTTTTCGCCTTTCTCTCACTCAATCTCTATAATAACGACAGCCTCGAGGGGGCTGAATTCCCACCAAAGCCCGGAAAAACAGCCAAAAATCAGAAATTCTCGGAGACGCGAAGAATGAACCCATTGAAATCCATCAGCGGCACAATAATCGCGGGCGTCGTCCTGGCCGTCATTATCGTGCTGGCGACCCAGGGCAACCACATGGTCGCAGGCATGAAGGCCCAGTCGGTGATCATCTGGCTGCACGTCCTCGCCGGTATCACCTGGATCGGCCTGCTGTACTACTTCAATTTCGTCCAGGTTCCCGCGCTCGGCGAAGCCGCCGGCGACAGCGACGGACCCGGACCGGCGGCAATCTCCAAGTACGTCGCACCGCGCGCACTCAGCTGGTTCCGCTGGGGGGCGCTGGTCACATGGATCACGGGCGCAACGTTCCTGCTCCATAAGGGCCAGCTCGTCAACGCCTTCCTGCTCGGCCTGAACTCGGACCCGATCAATCAGTACGCGCTGACCATCGGCGTCGGCGCCTGGCTCGGCACGATCATGTTGTTCAATGTCTGGGTCCTGATCTGGCCGAACCAGAAAAAGGTCCTCGGCATGGTCGAGGCCAGCGCGGACGAAATCGCGAAGGCCAAGAACACGGCGTTCCTCGCGTCGCGCTCGAACACCCTGATGTCCATCCCGATGGTCATGAGCATGGTCGGCGCCGGACACGGCTGGTTCATGTAGGCGGACTTGCTCGACGACAACACCAGAGACTCGATCGGCCCCGGCGTCGCGGCAGCGCTTGCCGAAGACGTCGGGGCCGGTGATCTTACGGCAGCCCTGGTTGACGCAGACGCCGTCGTCGGCGCGCAGATTCTCGCCCGCGAATCCCTGGTCGTATGCGGCCAGGCCTGGGCCGACGAAGTGTTCCGCCAGCTCGACGAAACCGTCATCGTCGACTGGTATGTCGGGGACGGCAGCCGCGCCGAAGCGGGCGACATCATCTGCAAGCTCGTCGGCCCCGCCCGCTCCATTCTTACCGGCGAGCGTACGGCCCTGAACTTCCTGCAGACCCTGTCAGCCACCGCGACGACGACGGCGGCCTACGTGGCTGCGATTGCGGGCACGGGCGCGAAATTGCTGGATACGCGCAAGACCGTGCCCGGACTACGTCTCGCGCAAAAATACGCGGTGAAATGCGGCGGCGGCCACAATCACCGCATCGGCCTGTTCGACGCGATCCTCATCAAGGAAAACCACATCAAGGCGGCGGGCAGTATTGCCGGCGCGTTGCAGGTGGCAAACGAGAATCACGAGGGTGTATTGATCGAGGTCGAGGTCGAAAACCACGCCGAGTTGCTCGAAGCACTCGACGCCGGCGCGGCTCGCATTCTGCTAGACAATTTTTCGATCGACGAACTGGAGAAGGCCGTCGCGACGAATCGCGGCTACGGTTATGCCGCAGCCGAACTCGAGGCGTCAGGCAACGTGACCATTGATACGATCCGGGCGATCGCAGAGACCGGCGTCGACTACATCTCGACCGGGGCGATTTCCAAGAATATCGAGGCCGTGGACCTGTCGATGCTGTTCCGGATCGATTAGGGGTGTAGAAGCACAGCATTGTTGTCGCTGGCTTTCTAGTTGCGATGGGCTTTCGGGAAGGCGACTATCTGAATGTCGGATTAGGTGTCCTGATAGGGGCTTTCGCAGCGAGCACGCTCTACAAACTGAAGACTGGAAAATAGCAAACGGCTGACATCCGGGAGTCCGCGTATGGGATCCAAGACAGCAATTTCCCCTCTTGTTCGAGCAATCTGCGGAGTCTTGGGAGTTTGTGGCGTCGCTGCGCTCGCTTTCAATGCATTCAGGGAAGGTGGCATAGAGCCTGGCTTTGGGCTTTTTGGCGGTGTATTCGGTGGGTTCGTGTTCCTCTATGCCGCGCTTTTCGGCTCACTTCCGTGGGGTGGCTCGCCCGAGCGCGACGGCGATAAGGGGAAGATGTCCAGATCCAAGTGGCAGATGTTCTGGGCAGCATTCGTCGTCTTTCTGGTATTAGCAACGTACTACCTGTCGGAAAAAGGCGTGTTTGAATTACATAGTCTTGTGGTCCTGAGCATCGTCGGAGTTTCTTTTGGGATTGTTGGCATAGCTCTTTATTTCTTTATAAGAGATCGGCCTGATCACCTTCCCTAGAGTCTGCCTAGCTCAGAATCTCCTCTTGGCCAATCAGAGTCCTCACCAACTTCGGGCTATAATTTCTTCTTCTGGTGCATAGCAGACAATCAGGTCTGCTAATCGAATCACCCGAAGGAATTCCGATTGGGTCAGTCTCCGAGATTGAATTGGACGTTTGTCGCGTTACTCGTTGTCATCGTTGCGATCATAACAGCGAGCGTGTGGTTCGGTTCTAACGGCCTGAATGAAGAGAACGACCTTCGTCAGACCAATATAGCCACCGAAACCGAGGATCAGCACTACGGCCTGCCGATTGATGATCCTCGAGCCGAGTCCACTGCAACTGCCGAGAGTGGGTCTGCGCCCTGCTTGACACTAGAGCAGCTTGAAACACACCCGGTTGTCGCCCAAGACGCCTACCGATACGAGGCGGTGATTGACTCGGGACCAGTTATCGCAGCTTATCGTGGCCTTTCCGAACAAGAACTTCAGCGCCTTACCGCGCAGGGGGATTCTGCGGCGATGGCTGTGCTTGGCGCCATGTCAGTCATGCGGGCTCGGGACTGGCCAGTAGACAAGGCTGTTTCCTATTTGATGCTTGAAGATCCTGACCTACTAGCGTTTACGTTTACTCGTCCCTTCTCACCAGAGTTCATCAATCACATGGCGCAGGCACGACAGTGGTTCTATAAGGCCGCGTTACACGGACGCGTCATGGTGCTGTGGAGAGTCGGGGATTCGCTGACCTTTGAGCAGGGCGGACCTGTGGAACTGGGATGGATCAGCAAAGACGAGTACGACAGCTTGTCGAATCAGGAGAGAATCTCCCTGGAACCTTCCAACGTCTATAACGTGCTGGCTTTCGAAGTAGCGCCAGGCCTTACAAGCGGGCCGCAAGGCGAGATCTTGGCGGCACTAATGCCTCGTTCAGAGCAACAGTTGGCTGTAGTCGATCAACTTGCCGAACAATTTGACCGCGATCTGCAGGACGCTGGTTTACCGCCCATCGTTGTCCCGGAGTCAAATCTGCCGTCGTTCGACGATCTCTTACTGCTTCTGTGTGAAAACGAACAAGGCAGACTTGAAGAAATACGCAAGAACGTCCGTTAGTGGCCGAGTCCAGTCCTGACCCAGCCTCGCCCGTCCCGCAGCACCACAGACGTCAAGAACAATGAGATTCCGACCTTGGGCCACTGAAGCTAGTGAAGAGACGCTGGCGGCGGTTCTTCCCTGACCATTTTTTCCGCATTGCTCAACAATCCTCCCGCGGGAGGATTTTCGTACGCTGTGGAAACAGCGTCATCGATCATGTCGCGCGAGTGATAGCCGCAGTCAGGAACCGCGATGCCGTCGAGGCGTACGAAGTGCCAGCGATCCAGGTAGTTCTTCTCGATCCTGAAGCCACCCTCGTGTACGAGCGCGTGGTGCTTGGTGCACAGCAGCATCAGGTTATCGAGTGACGTTTCCCCGCCGCTTGCCCAGTGCTCAATATGATGGCAGTGCAGGAAGCGCCGGTTCTCGCAGCCCGGGAATACGCAACGGTCATGGTCGCGTGCCCTGACCGCACGTTCAACGGGCCGGGGGACGATGCGGCTCTTGCGACCGATGCTCAAAGGCTGGCCGGCCGCCTCGGTCAGAACGACTGCCTGGCTGTCGCAGCACAGGCGCTTTACTGACTCGATCGGCAGAGCTGAGCGACCCTCATTACCCGCGAGTCCCGACTGATCGACGTGGATCGTGACGAGATAATTGTCTGAGCCGCCAGCGGCCTTATCAGTATTGTCTTGCAGGTATTCCTTGAACAATGTGACGAACGCATCGGCCTGGCGCGTCAACCACGACGTGTCGACGAGATCCGGAACCTGGAGGCATTCGCCATCTCGCGCCCGATCGAGTGCCTTCTCGACGAGTTCGCCGGCCTCGAGCGGCAGGTCCTTCCGCGCTCGTGCAACGCGCACCTTTTCTCGCGCCGTCGTCATCGACAGATCGCAGCGCCAGGCGAGCCACTCGGAACAGTTCTGAAGGCCCCATTTAAGGAATCCGGCGCGCTCCTCGAACTCGCGAATCAGCAGCAGTTCATAGGTCGCAACGTTGATGCGTGTGCAGAGATCGAGAATACGCTTGTCGAGTTCCTCGATAGAAACGAGGTCGGGGCCGGCGGTCGCAACAGGCTTCATGGGCGTCTCCAAAGGGAAGGAACGAAGACCTGTTATTGTATACAGTAACTACTAAGTAATAATTTCCAAATCAGTAAGTTAAAGACAGAAATGGAGCCACGAGCGAGCCTGCTGCTGCTGTGCGTCTCAAGCAACCGCGCGCGTCACGCGCTTGGGTTCGGATACGCCGTAACCCTGCGCGTAGTCGATGCCCATGCCCTTGAGCATCGTGATGATCTCTTCGTTTTCCGCGAATTCGGCGATAGTCTGTTTGCCGGTAAGGTGACCGATTTCATTAATCGAACGTACCATCTCGCGGTCGATCGGATCATGCAGTATCTCCTTGACGAAGCTGCCGTCGATTTTGAGGAAGTCCACGGGGAAGTGCTTGAGATAACCGAATGAAGACAGGCCGGTGCCGAAGTCGTCGAGTGCGAACTTGCAGCCGAGTTCCTTGAGCGCATTGATGAAGCGGTTGGCCTGCGAATAACTGGCGATAGCTGCCGTTTCCGTGATCTCGAAACAGATCTTGGTTGCATCGATCCCGCTCATCTGGAACTGGTCGATGACGAAGGGCAGGAACTTCTCGTCGGCGAGACTCTGTCCTGAGAGATTGATCGAACACAGCGCCAGGCGCTCGCGTTCGTCGGCTTCGGAAACCAGCCAGCGAAACGCGCTGCGCAGGACCCAGCGATCGATCTTCGGCGTTATGCCATAGCGTTCCGCTGCCTCGATGAACAACCCGGGCGAAATGATGCCGCCGCTCTCGTCGCGCATACGCAGCAGGATCTCGTAATGCGCACCGTGCTCTTCGGTCTGGAGCGGCTGGATGGTCTGGCGGAACAGCTCGAAGCGGTCTTCCTCGAGTGCATTGTTGATGCGTGCCGCCCACTGCATTTCGCGACGCCGGCGCATCAGGTCTATATCGTTTTCCTGGAAACTATGGATGCGGTTACGGCCGGCTTCCTTAGCCGCCGCGCAGGCACTGTCCGCGGCCGTCAGCAACCCCGCTACGTCTTCGTTTTCGGCCGAGATCGGCACGACACCGATACTCACGCCAAGCCTGAACGCCCTGTCTTCCCAGACGAACTTGTAGTCGCCGATTGCCATGCGCAGCGTCTCGGCGGTACCCATCGCCTCATCCAGGCTGCAGCTTTCCAGCAGCACGCCGAACTCGTCGCCGCCGAGGCGCGCCAGCGTGTCCCGCCAGCGAATCTTCGCCTTGAGCAACGTGCCCAGCTGGCCGAGCAGCGCATCGCCGGCACTGTGGCCACAGGAATCATTGACGATCTTGAACTGGTCGAGGTCGAGGTACAGGAGCGCGTACGAGGTCTCGCGTGCCTTGGCGCTCTTGAGCGCCCTTTCGACGCGATTCTCGAACTCGGTGCGGTTGACAAGCCCGGTGAGGATATCGTGGCTGGCATGGTAGCTGAGCCGCCGGTTCAGATCCCGGGACTCGGAGACGTCATGGAACACGAGCACGCCTCCCGTCACCGCGCCCTTGCCGTCCCGAATCGGCGACGCCGTGCTCTCGATGTACAGCTCGTTGCCGTCGCGGCGTATCAGCAGTGTCGGGCGCACCGACTTGATGGGGCGCTCGCGGCGCATCGCGACGGCAAGCGGATTCTCGAGTGGCTCGCAGGTCTCCTCGTGAAAACCGCGAAAGATCTCGTCGATCGGGCGACCGCTCGCATCATCGACTCTCCAGCCGGTTAGCTCTTCGGCGACGGGATTGACGTACTCGACATTGAAACTCGAATCCGTCGTGATGACGCCGTCTCCAATCGATTGCAGCGTAATCTGCGCACTTTCTTTTTCGCGGAAGAGCGCGTCCTCGTAGAGCTTGCGTTCGGTGATGTCGGTTTCTGCCCCGAGGAGCCTGATCAGCCGGCCATTGTCGTCGACGATGCCCTTGGCGCGGCTCTGCATCCAGCGCCATTCGCCCCTCTGGTGCTTCATGCGATGCACGGACTCGAAGAACGGCGTCTTGCCCTCGAGATGCTCGCGCATGCGCGCCTGCACGCGCGCGATATCGTCCGGGTGCACAAGCTTGTACCAGTCCAGCTTGACATCGTCGTCGTCCGGATCGTAACCGAGCATCATCTTCCAGCGCCGCGACAGGTTTACGTGTTTGGCTTCGCCGTCAAAATCCCAGATACCGTCGTTGGCCGTCGTCGCGATCAGCGCATTGCGCTCTTCCAGTTCCTCGAGGATGAGTTTGCCGCGCACGCGCTCGAGACCGGACGCCAGCGACGAACCGAACAGCTTCATGAGCAGGTTGAGGTTCGCGTCCCAGCTTTCGACGGCGAGCTCGTTTGCAATACCGAGGAAACCGGCGATTTCGCCGTCCACCGAAAAGCCGATGAGCAGTAAGGAACCCAGGTGCAGCTCGTTGAGCCGTTCGAGATCGTCAGTGGCTGCCTGCGGCCCACCCATGGTGTCGGCGACCTCGACGACGCGCAGGTGTCCGAGGCGGTGGCATAGCCAGGGCCAGTCGTCGAGTTTCTCGCCAGCCAGTTGATCGGGACGGCATCGTGCGAATCCGGTCTTCGCGAACAGGACCGTCTCGATCCCGACCCCGTCTTCCGAGATCAGGGCGACGAATGCCGCATCGACGCCGGCCGCGTCGGGCAACTCGTCGATATTCGACTGTAACTGGGCGAGGTGATCGTGCGGGTCGAGGTTCTGGACGCCGACGGCAAACTTGGTTTGCATCGCGTCGACCGCGCCGCGAGTCCGTTCCCCGACGCGCGGTTTGCGATGCTGATTGCCGTTGTCGGTGTTGATCGGATTTGTCATTGCGATTTTCAATTCTGACATATCAGCTCAAGAATACAAGCTAACATGCTGTTTTATGTAGGCGTATTCGACTGCCTCTACAGGTTCAACCAAGCCCTCCTCGCTACCAGCTCAGCGCCGTCACCGGACCGCTTGTCGGCCAACCCCGGTCGCGGGCGAGCTGTTCGAGGCTGTCGACACGATTGCCGGGCTGCGGGTGGGTCGACGTGTAGCTCACGATATCGAGCAACGAGCGGTCGCCGTCGTCCCAGCGATCGAACAGGCGCCACGCCTCGTTGACGTGGCCATAGTTCGTGTACACGAGCTCGAGGCCGAATTCGTCGGCCGCGAGTTCCTGCTTGCGACTGAAGCTGCGCAGCGCGAGATCGGCGACGTTGATACCAAGATTGGACGCATCGTCGCCCGTTACCGCGGCGAGAACCACGGAAAAAACGATGCCGCGCCCGAGTGCCCGCAGGTGATCCCGGTTGCGGTAGTGCCCGAGTTCGTGGCCGAGCACGAACGCGAGCTCGTTCTCCGACTCCACCTGGGCCAGCAGTCCTTCAGTCACGACGATCAGGCCGCCGGGCAATGCCATCGCATTGGCAAGTTCAGAAGCGTCGATCTCGAGTCGAAATGCATAGGGTGCGTCACCCCAGTGGAATGCCATGCGATCGAGAACGCGCTGGGTCTCGTCGAGGCGCGTGTCGGCCGGCGAGACCGTCACGAGGTCGTCCGGCAGCCAGTCGCGAAACAGCGCTGCTTCCTTGTCGGGCGGCACGAAGTACAACGCGAGGTCGATAAGGAATATCAGCACGACGGCAAAGAGCAGGAAGATCGCCGTCAAACCCGCGACGAGCGTGCCGGCTTCGACGAGGGGGTGCGTGTCGCTGACGTTGATCCCCTCGCGGGGCTGACGCGAAACGAACTTCAAATGCGATCCGCGACCGGCGCAAACCGTGAGTCGCGCCTGACCGCCGTGCCGAACGCCAGCATCTCGACGCCTGCCGTTCCATTGCCATCACCGCGCGAGTTGGCGAGACGTGAGGTTTCGAGGCGCACGTTGAATATTGCATCGTAGCCCTGGCGTCGCGCCGACTCGGTCATGCGCAGTACGGCCTCGCGACGCGCGCGCTCGAGGAGCGGTTCGTAGGTCTTGATGCGGCCGCCCACGATGGCGCGCAAACCGGCGATCACGCGCTTGAAGTAGTCGAGCGAGATGACGACGCTGCCCGTGACCAGGGTCGACGCCGTTGCGTTCCAGTCCTCGGGCATCGTGTCGAGACTCACGACCGGGTATTCCCGATTGATCTTCTCGCGCGCGCGAATGTTGCGAAAGTGCCGTTTCTCGATGATCGTGCCGATGAAGTAAGCCAGCAGGATCAGCAGGACCGGAAAGCCGTAATTCAGCCAGACACTGATTATTTCTAGCGTGTCCGAGTCCATCTCACTCGACCCTGACGGCGGTCCCGTAGGCGAACAGCTCGGCCGCGCCCTGGGCGATCGAACTCGTTGCGAAGCGCACGTTGACGACGGCATTCGCGCCCATCGAGCGCGCCTGGTCCATCATGCGTTGTGTCGCCTCATTGCGCGAGTCCTGCAACAATTCGGTATACCCGGCCAACTCGCCGCCAACAATGTTCTTGAGACCGGCCATGATGTCGCGGCCGATGTGTTTCGCGCGTACGGTGTTGCCCGACACGACGCCGTAGAATTCGACGATGCGCTTGCCCGGGATACTCTCGGTGTTGCTGATGTCCATTGGTCACGCCTCCAGCCAGCCTGAGGCGCTCATATTACCACCCGTCGCCACCTGGTTCGTCGCCGCAGTAGATTCCCCTATCGCGGGTGTAGCAATAGCGCACTAGAGTCGTTACATGAAGACGATTATCGAACCATTCCGCATCAAGATGGTGGAGCCGATCAAGCTGACGACGCGCGAGGAGCGCGAGCGGCTGATACGCGAGGCCCATTACAACCCGTTCCTGCTGCGCGCCGAGGACGTCATTATCGACCTCCTGACCGACTCCGGCACGAGCGCCATGTCGTCCGACGCCTGGGGCGCGCTGATGCGCGGCGACGAGTCGTATGCGGGTGCCCGGAGCTGGTACCGCTTTCGCGATACCGTACGCGATATCTTCGGCTTCGAGCAGGTCATTCCGACCCACCAGGGTCGCGCGGCCGAGCACATCCTGTTTGGCGTCATGGTGAAGCCCGGCTCGATCGTGCCGAACAACACGCACTTCGACACGACCCGCGGCAACATCGAATTCGTCGGCGGCGAGGCCGTGGACCTGCCCTGCGCCGAGGCCGACGACCTCGACTCGGACTACCCCTTCAAGGGCAACATGGACACGGCGGCGCTCGAACAACTCATCGCCGAACATGGCCCGCAGAAGATCCCGGTGATCATGCTCACGATCACCAACAACTCGGGCGGCGGGCAGCCGGTGTCGATGGCAAACATCCGCGAAGTCAGCCGCATCGCGAAAGTGGCCGGCATTCCCTTCTACATCGACGCCTGTCGTTTCGCCGAGAACTCCAATTTCATCAAGCACCGCGAGGACGGCTACTCGGATACAGCACCGATTGACATCGCGCGCGAGACTTTCAGCTATGCCGATGGCTGCACGATGTCGGCGAAAAAAGATTCGTTCGGCAATATCGGCGGATTCCTGTGTACCAATGACGCGGAACTTGCGCACCGCGAGCGCAACATCCTGATCATGACCGAGGGTTTCCCCACCTACGGAGGACTCGCCGGTCGCGACCTCGAGGCCATCGCCGTCGGTCTGCGCGAAACGCTCGACGAAAACTACCTCGACTACCGCCTGCTATCGACGCGCTATGTCGTCGAGCACCTTCGCGAGGCCGGCATCCCGGTGATGGCGCCGGCGGGCGGCCACGCCGTGTATCTCGACGCACGGCGATTCCTGCCGCATATCGAGCCGCTGCAGTACCCCGGTCAGGCGCTCGCGGTCGAGCTGTATCTCGAAGCCGGCATCCGCTGCGTCGAGATCGGCACGGTGATGTTCGGACTCGACCCCCACACCGACGAGGAACGCCCTGCCAGGCTCGACCTCCTGCGCCTCGCGATTCCGCGGCGCGTCTACACGCAGAGCCACATGGACTATGTGCTCGAGGCCATCGGCCGCGTATGGGACCGGCGCGACGGAATCGGTGGCATGCGCATCACCACGGCGCCGCAATTCCTGCGGCACTTCACGGCGCACTTCGAGTGGCTCGATAGCTAGACGGCCTGCTCGAACTGGGCCGGTCCCTGCGTCGCCAGGTGCTCGTAGGTCGCCCACTTGCGGTCGACGGCCTCCTGCGCCATCTGCATGAGCCGCTCGGCCTCATCGGGATTCGTCTTCAACAGCACCTTGTAACGATTCTCGTTGTACGCGTAATCCTGCAATGGAATGCTCGGGCGAATCGAGTCGAGCACAAAGGGCTTCTTGCCGGATGCGCGCAGCGCCGGGTTGTAACGAATCAGCGGCCAGTATCCGCTCGCCACCGCGAGTTGCTGCTGCCGCAGCCCATTTCTCAGGTCGTAGCCGTGTGCGATGCAATGGCTGTAGCCGAGGATCAGGGACGGGCCGTTGTACTCCTCGGCCTCGCGCATCGCCAGCAGCGTCTGCTGCGGATTGGCACCCATCGCGACCTGGGCAACATAGACATTACCGCTCGAGATAGCCTGCAGCGCCAGGTCTTTCTTGCCGATACGCTTGCCGGCCGACGCGAACTTGGCCGATGCGCCCAGCGGCGTCGCTTTCGACATCTGTCCGCCCGTGTTCGAGTAAACCTCCGTGTCCATAACGAGGATGTTTACGTTGCGCCCGCTGGCGAGAACGTGGTCGAGCCCCCCGGAACCGATGTCGTAAGCCCAGCCGTCGCCGCCGACGCACCAGATACTGCGCCGCACGAGATGGTCGATGATGGACAGCAGTGCCGTCGCTTTCGGATGCTCGCGCTTCTTCAGCATCTTCTCGAGGCGCTTGCGCAGCATGGCGACGCGGCGACGCTGGCGCCGCAGTTCGCTGCCAACGCGCTGACCCGCATGCACGATGTGATCGGCAAGCTCGTGGCCAATCTCCTCCTTGAGTTGGGTAACCAGTTCCTTCGCGATCGTCATGTGGTGATCAGCCGCGATGCGCATGCCGAGGCCGAACTCTGCATTGTCCTCGAACAACGAGTTCGACCATGCCGGTCCGGAGCCCTCGTCATTCTTCGCCCACGGGGTCGTCGGCAGGTTGCCGCCGTAAATGGATGAACAGCCGGTCGCATTGGCGACGATCAACCGCGGACCGAAGAGTTGCGACAGCAGTCGTACATAGGGCGTCTCACCGCATCCCGCACAGGCACCAGGGAATTCGAACAGCGGCTGCAGGAACTGGGCGCCGCGCACAGACGAGAAGTCGACCGTTGCACGATCTGTCCATGCAAGCTTTTCGAAGTACTCTATGTTGTTCTTTTCCTTCTCGAGAATAGGCCGCTTGTCGGTCATGTTGATTGCGCGCTTGTCTTCTTCGTCCGGCGATCTCACCGGGCAGGCGCTGACGCACAGGTTGCAGCCCGTGCAATCCTCGAGATAGACCTGCAGCGAGTAGCGCGTCTCGGGAAATCCTCGTGCCGAAATAGGCGCCGACGGGAACGTATCCGGGGCCGCCTCGAGTTCGCTCTCGTGATAAAACTTGGCGCGAATGACGCTGTGCGGGCAGACGAAGGCACAGTTACCGCACTGGATGCACAGGTCGGGTTCCCACACCGGCACGCTGTCGGAGACGTTGCCCTTTTCGTACATCGACGTCGCGCTTGGGTAGGTACCGTCTATCGGGAATTTGCTGACCGGCAAATCGTCGCCGTGGCCGCGCATCATCTGCGCCGTGACCTCGCGCACGAATTCCGGCGCGTCGTCGGGGACAACCTGTTGCAGCGGCACCTCGCTCGTCACCTGCTTCGGCACATCGACCTTGTGCAGGTGATCGAGCGCTGCATCGACTGCCGCAAAGTTCTTGTCGACGACGTCCTGTCCCTTGCTCGAGTAGGTCTTTTCTATCGCCTTCTTGATCTGGGCGATGGCCTCTTCACGGGGCAGTACACCCGACAAGGCAAAGAAGCAGGCCTGCATGATCGTGTTGATGCGCTTACCCATGCCTGCCTCGCGCGCAACGGCGGTCGCGTCGATCACGTACATCTCGACATTGCGGTCGACGATGATTTTCTGCGCCGGTTCCGGCAGCTGCTCCCAGACCTCCGCGGCGCCGTACGGGCTGTTGAGGAGGAACACAGCTCCGTCGGCCGCGTCCTTGAGCACTTCAATGGTCCGAATCTGCTCGAAGGTGTGACAGGCGATGAAGTTGGCCGACTGGATCAGGTACGGCGCATGGATCGGCTCGGGTCCGAAGCGCAGGTGCGAGACCGTTCTCGAGCCGGATTTTTTCGAATCGTAGACGAAGTAGCCCTGGCACTGCAGGTCGGTGTTCTCACCGATGATCTTGATCGAGTTTTTGTTGGCGCCGACGGTTCCATCGGCGCCGAGGCCGAAGAACTGGGCGCGCGTCACGTCACTGCCCTCGATCTGGAAGGCCGCATCGTACTCGAGGCTCGTATTGGTGACGTCGTCCTTGATGCCGATCGTAAAGTGGTTCTTCGGCGCGTCCTTGGCGAGCTCGTCGAACACGGCTTTGACCATGGCCGGCGTGAATTCTTTCGACGACAGGCCGTAACGCCCGCCGATGATGCGAGGCATGCGCCCGATTTCACCGGCCGCCGACGCCTCTGCCAGCGCCGTCACGACGTCCTGGTACAGCGGCTCGCCGCTTGCGCCTGGTTCTTTGGTGCGATCGAGGACCGCGATCGACCTGACGGTATCGGGTAACGCCTCGAGCAGATGCGCCTTCGAGAACGGACGATACAGACGCACGTTGACGACACCGATGCCTTTCTCGGGCAATGCGTTGATCGTCTCGACGACGGTCTCGGCGCCCGAACCCATGAGAATAATGACGCGCTTGGCTTCAGGATCACCGAAGTAGTCGAACAGTTCATACTCACGCCCGGTCAGAACCGCAAAGCGCTCCATCGCCTCCTGCACGATCCCCGGCGTGGCGTCGTAGAAACGATTCACGGTCTCGCGTCCCTGGAAGTACACGTCCGGGTTCTGTGCCGTGCCGCGAATAAACGGGTTGTCCGGGTTCAGCGCCCGGTGCCGATGCTCGAAGACGAGGCCGTCGTCGATCATGACCTTTATCTCGCCTTCGCTGACGAGATTGATCTTGTCGACCTCGTGGGACGTGCGGAAACCGTCGAAAAAGTGGATGAACGGCACGCGGGCCTTGAGCGTCGACGCGTGTGCTATCAGCGCCAGGTCCTGCGCGGCCTGCACCGAAGAGGACGCCAGCAGGGCGAAGCCCGTGGTTCGGGCAGCCATGACATCCTGGTGATCGCCGAAGATCGAAAGCGCCTGTGCGGCGAGCGACCGTGCCGCAACGTGAAATACTGTCGACGTCAACTCGCCCGCGACCTTGTACATGTTCGGCAGCATGAGCATGAGCCCCTGCGATGCCGTGAAGGTCGTCGTCAGGGCGCCGGTCTGCAGCGAGCCGTGCGCCGTGCCCGCGGCCCCGGCCTCGCTTTGCATCTCGATGATATCGGGTACATGCCCCCAGATGTTTTCCTTGCGAAGGGCAGACCAGACGTCGGCCGACTCCGCCATCGGCGATGACGGCGTGATCGGGTAGATCGAGCAGATCTCACTGACGGCGTACGCGACGCGCGCGACCGCCTCATTGCCTTCGACAGCGCGATACTCACTCATGTCGTTTCCACTTTTGCGGCGGGTTCGTCGATCATCTCAATGGCATGGCACGGGCACTGCTCGAAACACACGGCGCAGCCCGTACATTTGTCGAAGTCGAATTCGTACCGTTTTCCCGGACCGAGCTTGATGACGGCCTCTTGCGGGCAGGCGCCGTAACAGCCGTCACACTCGAAGCAGTTACCACAGGACAGACAGCGCCTGGCCTCGAACAGCGCGTCAGCTTCCGTGAGGTTGCGCAGAACCTCGTCGAAACTCGACTCGCGCTGATCGAGCGGGATCCTCTCCTGCTCGACCTGCGGCGCGTGCGTGCGATACCAGATATGCAGTTTTTCGTGACCGACGATGTCGTTACGCGGGGGCCGCACATATTTCGACTCGTTGAGAAACGCGTCAATGTGCCGCGCCGCGTGCTTGCCATGGCCGACCGCGATTGTCACCGAGCGGTCGCTCGGCACCATGTCGCCGCCGGCAAAGATGCCCACGTGCCCGGTCATCATGTTGTCGTCAACGATGACCGTATGGTCCCACTCGAACTCGATACCGGGGACGTTTTCGAGGAATGCCGTGTCGGTGTCCTGGCCGAGCGCGAGAATCAGTGCGTCGGCCTCGAGCTCCTCAAATCTGCCGGTCGGCTGCGGTCGGTTGTTCTCGTCGAGCTCCATGATCTCGACCTTGAAAGTCGAGCGATCGATCTCCTTGATGGTCCTGAGCCAGTGAATCTGGACGCCTTCCTCGAGCGCCTCGTCGGCCTCGAAATCGTGGGCCGGCATGCTGCTGCGGTCGCGGCGGTAGATGATCATCGGCTCGGCGCCGAGACGTTTCGCCGTGCGGGCCGCATCCATCGCCGTGTTGCCGCCGCCGTACACCGCGACACGCCGGCCGAGCTGCGGCGCCTCGCCTTCTTTCGCGCCACTGAGGAATGACACCGCGTCGAGAATCTTGCCGGCGTCCCGGTTGGGGATGTCGATCTTCTTGCTGATGTGCGCCCCGACCGCGATGAACACGGCGTCGAATCCGCCCTCTTCTTTTTCCTTGAGGACGTCGTCGACGCGGTGGTCCAGCGTGATCTTGACGCCGAGTTCCGCGATGCGATCGATCTCCGCCTGCAGCTCCTTGCGCGGCATGCGATAGGCGGGAATGCCGAAATGAATCATGCCGCCGGCAATCGGGCCGGCTTCGCGGATTTCGACCTCGTGCCCCATGCACGCGAGGTGATAGGCGGCGGACAGGCCGCTCGGGCCCGCACCGACGACGAGGATCTTCCTGCCCGTCGACTTGCCGGGCTTCTCGAACTGCCAGCCTTTTTCCAGCGCGAGGTCGCCGAGGAATCGTTCCACAGCGTGGATGCTGACGGCGCTGTCGGTGTGAATGCGATTGCACGCGGATTCACACGGGTGGTAGCAGACGCGGCCATGAATCGCCGGCATCGGGTTATTCCTGACGAGCTCGCGCCAAGCAGCTTCGTAGTCGCCCGATTGCGCATGCGCAAGCCACGCCTGGATGTTCTCCCCGGCCGGGCAGGCATCGTTGCAGGGTGGCAAAAAGTCGACGTACTGGGGACGGCGCGTACGCAACGCACCCGTACCTCGGGCGTGGCGCGTCAGATCGGCGCGCTTGGTTAGGTATTTGGAAGCCATGACACGGCAATGATAGGAGCCGTCGCTCGCAAAAGCATCCGCACATATACGGACCGGTATGCGCAGTTATTTTCCCGGTTAGGTTGTTGTTTCTATGGAAACTATCTGCGCAGGCGCTCGCGCCTGATCGCTGCATGCAGCCATCATTCGGCAAGGATCGGATAGAATATCGAATGAAATCGTAGTCCGAGGAGACACCATGAAACAGAATATTCACAACCTGGAACGCGTTGTTCGCGTGATTGCCGGACTGGCCATCATCAGCCTGGTATTCATCGGGCCGCAATCAGCGTGGGGCTGGGTGGGAGTGATCCCATTGGCAACCGGGATCATCGGCTGGTGCCCGCCGTACGCATTGTTCGGATTCAGCACCTGTAAGAAGCCCGAGTAGATCATTCGCAACCCCCTAATGGGTTGCGGCATTTCCTTATTTATCGCGTCTCCACGGGTAGTAGGCTGGACGGGTCAGGGTGCGTTGCAGCGCACGTAACGGAGCAGAATCATGGCCCGGGATCCCTCGGTACGCTCTGGTGCGGACTTGTTCGAGGTCCGCTTCGAATCCATTGGTGGGCTCGGCGCCCACGTCGCCGGCAAGATCGTCGCAGGTGCCGCCGTTCTGCGCATGAACATGAACGGCTCGCATTTCTCGTCGTACGGCTCTGAGAAGAAAGGCTCGGTCGTTCGCTCGTTCATCAGGCTTGCGCCTGCGGACAGCGCGATTCGTACCAGCGCCCCGATCGAGGAACCGGACGTCGTGGTCGTCTTTCATGCCGGGTTGCTGGCGCATCCGGCCACGCTGTCCGGCCTCAGGGCCGGCGGGACGCTGATCTTCGCCGGAAATGAAGGCGACCTCCCCGAGGGACTGGAACGAGCGCCCGGCACAGCGAAGGTCTTCCGCGTCGACGCGCAGAAGATCGCATTCGAAGAGAAATCGCGCGAGAACGCCGTGCTGATCGGCGCGCTCGCCGAGGCGGTGCCGGAACTCGACCGGCAGTCGGTACTCGACGCACTGACGGCCACGTTCGCCGGCAAGAGCGACGCCGTCGTCGACTCCAATACGCGCGCCTTCAACCGCGGCGCCGACGAACTCGAGGCCGTCGCCGGCATCGGCCGACAGGACGGCGACGTGCCCACGATGCAATCGCATCCGGCATGGGGATACCGCAGCGCACCGATCGGCGGCGTCCTGCCGACACCCGGCAATACTGCCCACAACGACCTGCACACCTCCCGCACGGGCTGGATGCCCATTCTCGAGCGCGACAAGTGCATCGACTGCGGCATGTGCGACATGGTGTGCCCCGATCTCTGCCTCGTCTGGTCGACGCACGTCGACGCGGACGGCAACCCCGGCGTCAAGCTGGACGGCATCGATTATCAATACTGCAAAGGCTGCATGCGCTGCGTCGAAACCTGCTCGACCGGCGCCATGATCCGCGAAGCGGAAGAGCCCGGGAAAGCGGACGAATTGCGCGTCCCGTTGTTCCCCGGTCTCGCCACGGCGGCAGGAGGAAAACATGCTTGACCAGGCACGAGCGATCTCTCCCCAACCCGTCCGCCAGGTTCACGACTTCAAGAGCGGCAACGAGGCCGCGGCATTGGCCGCGCGCGACATCGGTTTCCACGTGATGGGGTATTTCCCGATCACGCCGTCCACCGAGGTTGCGGAAACCCTGTCCAAGATGCAGGCCGACGGCGAGCACGACATCGTCATGATCCCGGCCGACGGCGAGCACGGCGCGGCAGGCATCTGCTACGGCGCCGCACTCGGCGGCGGGCGCGTCCTGAATGCCACGTCGTCGCAAGGGCTGTTGTACGCGCTCGAACAGCTGCCCGTGCAGTCGGGTACGCGCGTTCCCATGGTCCTGAACATCTCGACGCGCACGGTCTCGGGCCCGCTGGACATCCGCTGCGACCATTCGGACATCTACTTCGTGCTGAACGCAGGCTGGGTCATCCTGATGGCCCGCGACCCGCAGGCCGCTTACGACCTGAATTTCTGCGCGGTCCGCATCGGCGAACACGCGGATGTGCGCCTGCCGGTCATCGTCGCCTATGACGGTTTCCTGACGAGCCACCAGAAGCGTCGCATCGACCGCTTCGACGACCCCGATGCCGTCAAGGCCTTCCTCGGCGAGCGCGAGGACCCGTACACGGCCCTCGATCCCGAGCACCCGGTCACTTTCGGCCCGTACATGAACGATCCCGACCTGATCAACAACAAGGTTCAGCAGCACGAGGCCATGGAAGCGGCGCGCCGGGTCATTCCCGAAGTGTTCGCCGAATTCGCAGCGCTCTCGGGCCGCGACTACCGCACCGTCGATGCCTACCGCATGGACGACGCCGAGGTGGCGCTCGTTCTCCTGAATTCCGCGGCGGAAAACGCCAAGGAAGTGGCCGATAGCCTGCGTGAGCAGGGGCACAAGGTCGGTGTCGTATCACCCAACGTTCTGCGACCGTTCCCGACGGACGAGATTCGCAGGCTGCTTCGCAATGTCCGCGCCGTCGTCGTCGGTGACCGCGGTGATTCTTATGGCGCAGAGGGCGGAAACCTGTCCCTCGAAGTTCGCGCTGCCCTGCAACAGGACCCTGACAACAAAACCCTGGTCATGAGCCGTATCTACGGCCTGGGCGGCAAAGACTTCTACGCGACCGATGCCGAAGAGTTCTTTAACGAGGCTCTGGCAGCGGCCGCGACAGGCAAAGTCGACGTGCCGTTCGAGTATCACGGCGCCTATGCCGGCGACGACGCCGCGGGCCCACCTCCGGGCCTGCCGCCGATTCAGTCCGAGGCAGTATCTCGCGGCATGGCGAAGGTCACGCCGAACCCCGACACCAACAAGCTGGAAGTCGAGCTGAAACCGCTGTGGGAGATGACGACCACGCCGTCACGGATCGCACCCGGACACGGTGCGTGCCCGGGTTGCGGTTTCTTCCCGATGCTGAGGCAGGCCTACAACGTGCTCGAAGGCAACGTCGTCGTCCTGTTCCAGACGGGCTGCGCGATGGTCACGACGACGGGCTACCCGAAGACCGCCCATCGCATCACCTACATACACAACCTGTTCCAGAACGGCGCCGCGACGCTGTCCGGCCTCGTCGAGATGTACCACGAGCGCGTGCGCCGGGGCGAACTCCCCGCCGCGCCGGAGGGCGAAGACACGACGTTCATCATGGTGACGGGCGACGGTGGCATGGACATCGGCATGGGTGCCGCGTTGGGAACGGCGCATCGCAACCACAAGATGATCATCCTCGAGTACGACAACCAGGGCTACATGAACACCGGCTCGCAGTTGTCGTACGCGACGCCGTTCGGGCACCGCACCTCGACCAGCGAGGTCGGCGACGCAATGTCGGGCAAGCGCTTCCATCACAAGGACACGCCGCAGATTTTCGCAGCCTGCAACCTTCCCTACGTGTTCACGGCCAGCGAGGGCTATCCCGAGGACTTCATGCGCAAGATGTCGAAGGCGCAGTGGTATGCGCAGCGCCAGGGCCTCGTGTACGGCAAGGTGTTGTCATTCTGTCCGCTGAACTGGCGAACCGCAGACGACGCCGCGCAGGAAGTCCTGCAGGCTGCGATCGACTGCTGCTTCTTCCCGCTCTACGAAGTGGAGAAAGGCGCAACGCACGTCACCTACGATCCCGACGCAATCGGACGGCGGCGGCCGGTCGGCGAGTGGCTCGGCATGATGGGCAAGACGAAGCACATACTCGCGCCCGAGCACGCCGACCAGCTCGAGATGACCGAGCAGGAAATCGGCAGGCGCTGGCGCAGGCTGAAAATCAAGTCCGAGCATCCGGAGCTGTAGACCATGGCAAAGATCCTCGAGAAACGACCGCTATCGCCCATCACCAAGCTCTACCGGGTCGACGCACCGCTGGTCGCCAAGGCCGCGAAACCCGGCCAGTTCGTCATAGTGCGCGTGCGCGATGGCGGTGAGCGCATTCCGCTGACGATTGCAGACTACGACCGCGAGGAAGGCATTCTGACGATCGTGGTCCAGGAAGTCGGGACCACGACACGCTACCTCGGGCAGCTCGAGGTCGGTGACGAGATCCTCGACCTCGTCGGCCCGCTCGGCATGCCGCTCGAGATTCCGGTCGAGGGCCACATCGTCGGTATCGGCGGCGGCTTCGGTTCGGCCGCCCTGCTTTGCCTGATGCGCGAGCTCAGGCTGCGAGGCGATACCACGACAATCATCAACGGCGCGCGAGAAAAAGACCTCCTGATCCTCAATGAAGAGCTCGGAGAGGTCTGCGACAACCTCGAAATCTGTACCGACGACGGCTCGGCCGGATTCCACGGGCTCGTGACCGAGAGGCTGCAGCAGATGATCGATGGCGACGCGCCGGGCCGCCCGGACAGTGTCGTCGCGATCGGGCCGATGCCCATGATGCGCGCGGTGACCGAGACCACGCGAGGCAAGGACATCCCGACCCTGGTGTCGCTGGATCCGCTCATGATCGACGGTACCGGGATGTGCGGCGGCTGCCGTGTCACGGTGAACGACGAAGTGAAATTCGCCTGCGTCGACGGCCCGTTTTTCGATGCTCACCAGGTCGACTTCGAGGAAGCCGTGCGGCGTAACAAGATGTACGTCAGGCAGGAGCAGGAATCGAAAGATCGCACGACGTGCATGAAACTTGCGGTAGGACAAGACTGATGCCGGTAAAACGAGTCCAGAAGACACCGATGCCCGAGCGCGACGCGGTGCTCCGCTCGCACGACTTCGGGGAAGTCAACGAAGGTTACGGCATTGCCCATGCGCAGTTCGAGGCCGAACGGTGCCTGCGCTGCCAGGACGCAGTCTGCATCGACGGATGCCCGGTGCGCGTGCCGATCCCCGAGTTCATTCACGAAATCGCCAAGGGCGACATGCGCGCGGCCGCCGAGGTCCTGCGCTCGTCGAACCCGCTGCCGGCCGTGTGCGGCCGCGTCTGCCCGCAGGAGGTCCAGTGCGAAGAGCAGTGCTCCGTGGGCATCCGTTTCAAGCCCGTCGCGATTGGCTACCTCGAGCGCTTCGTCGCCGACTGGGAGATGGAACAAACCGATATCGAGATCACGGCCAACCTGCATCGCGACGAAAAAGTCGCGGTCATCGGTTCGGGGCCGGCCGGGCTGGTGTGTGCGGGCGAACTGGCGCGCCTCGGCTACCCGGTAACGATATTCGAGGCCCTGCATGCGCCGGGCGGCGTCCTGCGTTACGGCATCCCCGAGTTCCGCCTTCCCAAGGACGTGCTCGACTGGGAGATCGAGCAGCTGCAGAGACTCGGCGTCGAGATCCAGTGCAACATGATCATCGGCAAGACCATCACGATGGACCAACTGATGGGCGAGATGGGGTTCAAGGCCGTGTTCATCGGCACGGGCGCCGGACTGCCCAGCTTCATGGGTATCCCGGGCGAAAACCTCAACGGCGTCTACTCGGCCAACGAGTTCCTGACGCGCGTCAACCTGATGCGCGCCAACGATTTTCCGAACGCCGACACGCCGGTCATGGTCGGCAAACGCGTGGCCGTCATCGGCGCCGGCAATACCGCCATGGATACGGTACGCACGGCGCTACGCGTCGGGGCGGAACACGGATTGATCGTGTATCGCCGCAGCGACCAGGAGATGACGGCTCGCGTCGAGGAACACCAGCACGCGATCGAGGAAGGCGTGGAGTTCCACTGGCTTACCAACCCGATCGAGGTTCTCGGTGATGACGAGGGCTGGGTGACGGGCCTCAAGTGCGTGCGCATGGAGCTCGGCGAGCCCGACGCATCGGGACGCGCGCGTCCGATCCCGATCGAGGGATCCGAGTTCGTCATCCCGGTCGACAACGTGGTTCTCTCGATCGGCAACCGGCCGAACCCGCTGCTGCTGCAGACGACCGAAGGGCTGAAATCGAACAAGTGGGGCTGCCTCGTCGTCAGCGACGGATCGTCCGAAACCTCGCGCGAGCACGTATTTGCCGGCGGTGATGCCGTGACCGGGGCGGCCACCGTCATCCTCGCGGCCGGTGCCGGCAAGAATGCGGCCGCCGAGATCCACGACGATCTGGCCGCACGCTGAAACCTTCACGGGCATTCGCGCATCTAAAGATCGTGTAATCTGTAACCCTCTGGCAGGGTACGGAGTTCTCGAATGTCCCTCGTAGCCGAATTCCGGCACCGCAATGTGTTTCGCGTGGCTGCCGCCTACCTCGTGGTGGGTTGGCTGCTGACCGAGGTATTGACGACGATTCTTCCCACGCTCGGCGCGCCGGACTGGGCGTCGCGGGCTGTCATCCTGATTTTTGCTTTCGGGTTCCTGCCGGCCATCGTCCTGGCGTGGTTTTACGAGATTACGCCGGACGGCATCAAGCGCGACCACGAAGTCGACAGGGAGCACGCCGGGCAGCGGCGGATCACACGACGCGTGGACCGCATCACGATTGCCTCGGCGGTGGTCCTGATCATCTTGGTCGGGCTGTTCAGCGCACGCTACGCGGCCGAGGACGGCCAGAACCGTGTCGAGAGCGCGGGCACCACGTCCGTGGCCGTGCTGCCCTTCGTCAACATGTCCGACGACGCCGACAACGAGTATTTCTCGGACGGCCTGACCGAAACCCTGCTTCACATGCTCGCGCAGGTACCCGAGTTGAAAGTCGCCGCGCGTACCTCGAGCTTCGCGTTCAAGGGACAGAACAAGAGCGTCAAGGACATCGCGCGCGCGCTCGGGGTCGCCCACGTGCTCGAGGGCAGCGTGCAGCGCGCCGATGACCGGGTCCGGGTGACCGCACAGCTCATCCGCGCGAGCGATGGCTTCCACGTCTGGTCCGAAGTGTACGACCGCACGCTCGATGACATTTTTGCTATCCAGGACGAGATCGCAACCAAGGTTGGCAGCGCCCTGTCGGCCTCGTTGCTTGGCAATAGCGGCGACACCCGGCTCGCCGGGATCACGACCAGCGATCCCGACGCGTACGATATGTATCTCCAGGCGCGCAAGGAACGTGCGAAGTACTCCTACGGCGGCCTGCAGGCCGCCGAAGAGCTGCTCAAGGGCGCGCTGCTCATCGATCCGGATTTCACCGACGCCAAGACCGAGCTGGCGGGCAATTACCTGCATCAGCTCGAGACCGGGCTCCTGGACCAGGATGCCGCCATCCGGGAGATCACCGCTGTCACCGACCGCGCGCTCGCCGAAAGCCCGGACGACCCGGTCGCCCGGTCCCTGTCGCTGTATGCAGCAGCGCTGTCGCGCGCTTTCGACGGTGACTCCATGGCAATACCGGACCTCGTTGAAGCGCTCGAGGCCATCGTCGCGAGTGCGCCATCGTCCCTCGAGCCGCGCATCCTGCTCGTGCGCGCCTACACGATGCTGCAGCGCCTCGAGGAGAGCGCTCCGCTTCTGCAGGGCGCGTTGTCGCTCGACCCGTTCAACCCGACGCTGCACCACGAGCTCGGCGTAGCGTATTTGCGACTCGAGCGCTGGGACGATGCCAGGGCCGCGCTGGAGACTTCGCTCAACATCGAGCCCAAGCAGCCGAACGCCTACACCAATCTCGGCGTGATCGCGATGCAGACCGGCGATGGCACGGAATTCGTCAGGCAGTTCATGAAAGCGATCGACGTCGATCCACGCGATCACGAGCTGCCTGGAATCCTGGCGATCTTCCTGTACCAGCTCGGACTAACGGACGTCGGTGACGCCTTTCGCGAGCGTGTTCTGGCGCTGAGCCCGACGAGCGAGGTCGCCTACCAGATTGAAATCCAGCGAGCGAGGAGCCTCGGGGACGCCGAAGCCAGCATCGCCGCCGCCAGGCGAGCCGTCGAGGACGACATCCAGGACCGACGCTTCGCATTCGGCAGTGCCGTGCGGCACCTGATCCGATCCGCCGTCCGCAACGGCCGCATCGAGGAAGAAATGGCCTGGATCGACGAGCAGCGACCCGGCATTTTCGACGTGGACGCCGCGCATGTGCCGCAGAAATTCCGCGGCGCCCAGGGCGTCGCGTTCGACGCCTGGCTGCACACGCTGCCCCGAGCCGAAGTCCTGCGACGGCTGGATGTGCTGCTCAGCGCAGCCGAGTCGTTGGGCGTGGACCCGACGCAGAATCCGGAGACTGATCTCGGCATCCTCGTCGTCCGGGGCGAGACGGATGCGGCCATCGACGTCGCGCTCGAGCGTGTGTTCTCACACAGCGTTGCCAGCCAATTGGACTGGCGAGAGACTTTCGCGCAACCGCAGTTCGCAAAGATCGTTGCGGATACGCGCGTCGAAGCCGCCTTGCGACGCTGGGAAGAGGAAGAAGCCACGTTGCGGAACAGCGTCCGGTCCTACTTCGCCGACCTGGACGCCTCGCCCTAAGCCCGCAATCCGACCGCGTTGCGCACGGCCGTTGCGAGCGCGCCGTCGACGGGCTCGAGGCTGTAGCCGATGCGCATGTACGGCCTGTCGATATCGATCAGGCGCGTCAGGTCGATCGGGGTCGCGACCAGCACGAGGTCACAGTCGGTCGCATTGACCGTCGCCTCGAGGTCGCTGATCTGTGACTCGCCATAGCCCATGGCGGGCAGGAGATCGCCGATATCCGGATACTCATCGAAGGTCGCCGCGATTTCGCCGACCGCGTATGGGCGCGGATCGACGAGTTCCGATGCGCCGTATTGCGTCGCCGCAAGGACGCCGGCGCCGAAGGGCATGCCGCCGTGCGTCGTCGTCGGCCCGTCCTCGATCACGAGGACCCGCTTGTTGGCAATCGCGTCGGGATCAGGCACTGACAGCGGCGACTTGCGCAGGATGACCTGTGCGTCGGGATTCACGCGCGTGGCATGCGTCCGGATGAGTTCGATGTTGGCCTCGTCGGCGTATCCGACCTTGCCGATCAGGATCAGGTCCGCGCGCTGGAAATTGACGGTGCCGGGAAAGTACTGCAGTTCATGGCCGGCGCGGTGCGGATCCGCGACACAAATCCACAGGTCGGGCTTCACGAAGGGCGTATCGTTATTGCCCCCGTCCCATACGATGACGTCGGCCTCCTTTTCAGCCGTCTCGAAAATGGCCTGGTAGTCGGTTCCCGCGTAGACGATCGCGCCGTTTGCGATGTGCGGCTCGTATTCCTCGCGTTCCTCGATCGAACAGTCATGGGTCTTTAAATCCGCATAGCTCGCAAAGCGCTGCACTTGCTGCCGGGCGAGGTCACCGTATGGCATCGGGTGCCGGATCACGACGGTCGTAAGGCCGAATTCACGCAGGATATCCGTGATGCGGCGCGACACCTGGCTCTTGCCGCAACCCGTACGCACCGCCGTAACGGCTATCACGGGGCGCTGCGAGGTGAGCATCGTGCCATCGATATCGAAGGTACTGAATGCGACGCCCTTGTCCACGACCCTGCGCCGCTGCGCCTCGACGAGTTCGATGCTGACGTCGGAGTACGCGAACACGACCTCGTCGACATCGCGCTCATCGAGGAGCCGCTCGAGTTCGTCCTCAGGCACTATGGGCACGCCGTCGGCGTATAACGCTCCGGCGAGCACTGCCGGATAGCGGCGGTCTTCGATGTGCGGAATCTGTGTCGCGGTAAACGCGATGACTTCAATGCCGGGATTGTCGCGATACAGGCAATTGAATACGTGAAAGTCCCTGCCGGCCGCACCCATGATGATGATCTTCTTGCGCATTTCTATTCCTTGCGCCGGTGCGGTCATGCTAGCCGCAGCACCAATGGCCGCCGATACGTTGTTCTACCTAGCGGTGTTTCGCACGGTGATCAGCACCCGGTTTCCTGCGTCAAACCCGTATTGGAATCCGCGCCAATCGGCGTAATTTCACCTTCGAAATGCTGCGTCGGAGGTCGCCATGTCAGTTGCCGAGTTGAGGGAAAAATCCCATACCGATCAAGACCCTGCGGAACTGCCGCGGGGCGTCAAGATCCTGCACGATCCGGTTCGCAACAAGGGCACCGCATTCACCGAGGACGAGCGCGAAGCGCTCGGACTAAGGGGGCTGCTCCCGGCCCGCGTGCACTCGATGGCCGAGCAGGAGCTACGCGTCCTGGCCAACATCCGGGAGAAGGAAACAGACCTCGAGAAATACCTGTACCTGATCGCGTTACAGGACCGCAATGAGAACCTCTATTACCGCGTCATCATGAATAACATCGAGGAGATGATGCCGCTCATCTACACACCGACCGTGGGCAAGGCGTGCCAGGAGTTCCAGCACATTTTTCGCAAGCCGCGCGGGATGTACGTTTCGTTGCATGACAAGGGCCGCATCAAAGAGCTCCTGCAGAACTGGCCGCACAAGGAAGCCCGCATCATCGTCGTGACCGACGGTGAGCGCATACTCGGGCTCGGCGACCTCGGTGCCGGCGGCATGGGCATTCCCATCGGCAAGCTGTCACTGTATACGGCCTGCGCGGGCATACCGCCGACTCAGTGCCTGCCGATCATGTTCGACGTAGGCACGAACAACGAGCAGCTGCTCAACGATCCCGTTTACAACGGTATCGAAAGACGCCGGGCACGCGGCGAAGAGTATGACGCACTCTTCGATGAGTTCATCAACGCTGCCAAGGAGGTATTTCCGGGCATCCTCATCCAGATCGAGGATTTCGGCAACACCAACGCATTCCGCCTGCTCAACAGATACCGCGACAATACCTGCCTGTTCGACGACGACATCCAGGGCACGGGCGGCGTCGCCGTCGCCGGCCTGATTGCGTCGCTGCGGATTACGGGCGGCCGTCTGGCTGACCAGAAGGTCCTGTTCCTCGGCGCCGGCGAAGCCGGCATCGGCATTGCCGACGTATTCGTCGCCGCGCTCAGGGAAGAAGGCGTCCCCGAGGGCGAGGCGCGCCGCCACTGCTGGTTCGTGGACAGCCGGGGCCTCGTTTGCGCCGGCCGCGACAACCTCGCGGAGCACAAGCTCCCCTACGCCCACGAGCACGACTATATCGACAACCTGGCGGACGCGGTGCGCACTCTGCAGCCGACCGCCCTGCTGGGCCTGTCGGGGCAGCCGCAGACATTCACGAAGGAGATTGTCGAGGCGATGGCCGAATTCAACGAGCGGCCGATCATCTTTGCGTTGTCGAACCCGACGTCGAAAGCGGAATGCACGGCCGAGCAGGCCTACACGTGGACCGAAGGCCGCGCCATCTTTGCCAGCGGCAGCCCGTTCGACCCGGTCAAACTGGGCGGGCAAACACTGGTACCGGGACAAGGCAACAACGCCTACATATTCCCGGCGGTCGGGCTCGGTGTGATCGCGAGTCGCTCACGCGTGGTCACCGACGAGATGTTCCTCGCCGCGGCCCACTCGCTGGCAAACCAGGTTTCCGAAGTCGATCTGCAGCTGGGACGCGTCTACCCGAAGCTGTCACGCATTCGTCAAGTCTCGGCCAAGATCGCCGCAGACGTCGCGACGATGGCGTACGATAAGGGCTACACCGACAAGCCGCGCCCGGACGATATTTTCGCGGATATCCATGCGCACATGTATCACCCGGTGTATCCGCACTACGTGTAACATCGTGGTGTGACCGACGAAGCGCTTGCCGATGTTCTGAACCAAAGCTGTCACTGCATCAAGGTCGACGGCGACCGGATACGCGACAGCTTCGATGCTCGCCTCGGGCAGCGTGGCGCGTGGTCCCGCCTGCAACAGACCCATCCACACCTGTTGGCGGATACGCCGGTTTTCCTGTCGCGATCTCATATCGCGGGAATGCAGGCGATTATCGACGCGATCGAGCATGTCGTTTCCCTCGATAGCTACAGGAGTTTAGCGCTCGGCCGGGCGCCTGACATAGCGCGCCACGACCCGGGTACGCATGGCGTTTACTGCGGCTACGATTTTCATCTGACCAACGACGGCCCGCGCCTCATCGAAGTCAACACGAATGCGGGAGGCGCACTACTGCTCATGCACCTCGCGGATGCGCAACAGGCCTGCTGTGCGGGCGTCGAGAATTTCGTGACAGGCCGTGTCGATGCCCAGGCACTCGAGTCCTCGTTCGTCGAGATGTTTCGGGAGGAGCTTCGGGCACAGGCACCCGGCAGGACCCTTAATCGGATCGCCATCGTCGACGAGGATCCTGACGGCCAGTACCTTAGCCCCGAATTCCGCCTGTTCGAGCGCATGTTCGAGCAGCGCGGCATCGACACCATCGTCGCGGAACCCGACGCATTGTCCCTCGAGGGCGGCGTGCTGCGCGCGCCCCACGGTCCAATCGACCTCGTCTACAACCGCCTGACCGACTTCTATCTCGAAACGCCCGCATGCGCGGCGCTGCGTGACGCATTCCGTGACGATGCTGCCGTGATTACGCCGGGCCCGCACACGCACGCATTGTTGGCTAACAAACGCAACCTGGCCGTATTCAGCGATGCGAGAAAATTGCAGGCGCTCGGGACCGATGCGGCGATGATCAGTACGCTAACAGCCGGCGTGCCGCGCACCGAGCGGGTGACTCAGGACAACGCAGGCGAACTCTGGACGCGACGCAGGCAACTGTATTTCAAGCCTGCCAGCGGTTTCGGGAGCCGCGGCACCTACAGTGGCGCCAAGCTGACACGACGCAAATGGGAGTCGATACTCCCCGCAGACTACGTCGCCCAGCAATCAGTCGCTCCCAGCGAACGCCTCGTCCTGCTCGAGCGAGGGGATCGCGCATTGAAACTCGACGTGCGCTGCTACACCTACAGGGGCAGTATTCAACTGATCGGCGCCCGCCTCTATCGCGGGCAGACCACGAATTTCCGTACCGACGGCGGCGGGCTGGCAGCCGTTTTCACGACGCCCGGCGTCCAGGTCAGCCGGGGAACACCATGACCCATGCCCGGCATTTCCTGCAGCCCGCAGTATCGTCAGCAGCCTTATCCCGAACACCCCCCATGCGAGGTAGCTTGTGGAAATTACATATGTCTCAAAGGCTTATGTCCGGTTGAGGTCATCACCCGATAAGCCTAGTATGGAGTTGCAGTTGAAAGGAGAACGCCAATGCGACAACAACTCATAGAAGCGCTGCTGTACCCCCGCAAGATGCTCGAAGAACTCATCGAAGACGGCAACTACAAGCATAAAAACCTGTACGAAGCGACGGGCGAACGCTGCCATCATTGTGACGGTTCGGGCAATTGCGGCTGGGAACACTGCGTCGAGGACTTCCAGAAACTCAACGAAGCCCCGGAAGCGGCCCTCAGCGCTTCTCTTCGCGAAGGAATCCTCTTCGTCGAGTCTTTACATAAGCACCTGCGTCACAATGAAACGACGTGCACCTGCGAGACCTGCAGCTGGATTCGCAACGCGGAGCATCTCACTGAAGAGGTGGAACTCCGCCTGCCGCACGTCGATCCTCCGGGCGTCGTACATCCCGAATAACAACGTTTACCTGCACATATCCCTTATTTTCACGTAGCGCTCCACGCGCTATGTTTATGACGAGCCGGCTGTACAAGGAGGCTTGTCATGAGAGCAGGATATGCGTGTGCGGTTCTGTTGGGATGCCTCGTCACATTGACTGCGTGTGACAACGAGGTTCGGATGTCGGAAAAGGGGTTCCGGCTCCCCGACGGGGATGTCGAGGCGGGTCGCGAGGCGTTTCTCGTCCTGCAATGCCACCAATGCCATACGATCGCCGGTGAGGAATTGCCGGAGATCGCGGCGCAGGATCAGCCCTACTTCGAACTGGGCGGCAAGGTCGCCAAAGTGCAAACTTACGGTGATCTCGTAACCTCCATTATCAACCCGTCGCACAGGATTTCACCGAGCATGGCGAAAGAAATCGTTTCCGAGGACGGCGAATCGAACATGTACATCTATAATTCGCATATGACCGTCCAGGAACTCATCGATATCGTCATGTACCTGCAGCCGACATACAACGTCGTGGTGCCCGAGTACCACTACAGGATCTATCCGGCCACCTGACATGGCGGCGGCGCGCAGTTTTTCGCTCGCCCTGCTGCCCGGCCTGGTCCTGACGGCAAACGTCGCGCTGGGCGCGGTCCCGTTGTTCGCCAGCGAAGACGTCATCGAGGCAGCCATCGATGCGCCGCTGACAACGTTAATGGACGTGCGGCCCGACGAGGCCCAGCTCAAGGGGTCGTTTGCCTGGACCGAAGCGGACGGGACCGAGAAGCGCATCGAAGTGAAGTTGCGCACGAGGGGGAACTATCGGCGCGCCAAGCATCATTGCGACTTCGCACCGATTCGCCTGAATTTCAGGAAAAGCGAAGTCGCCGGGACCGAGTTCGACGGCCAGGACAAGCTGAAACTCGTCACGCACTGCATGACCTTGGAGCCAGACTTCCAGCCGATCATCCTGCGTGAATATCTCGCCTATCGGCTGTTTCGCGAGTTGACGGACGTGGGCTACGGCGTCCGATTGCTCAATATTCGGTATTTCGATACCGAGAGCGAAGACGAATACACGCGCTACGGCTTCGTCATCGAAGACGACAAGGAAATGGCGCAGCGCCATGACCTGAAAATCGCAAAACAAAGAAGTTTTTCGCACGGGGACCACGATCGCGTTCGCCAGAACCTCGTACACGTCTTTCAATTCATGATCGGCAACACCGAGTACTCGCTGGTCAATCCCGAACCCGACAAGGGTTGCTGCCACAACGTCGACGTTTTGTCCGACGACAAGGGACTCGGGCACATCGCCGTGCCCTTCGATTTCGACTTCTCGGGCCTGGTTGACGCGCCCTACGCAGAGCCCAACCCGAGGTACCCGATCAGAATTGTGCGCAACCGCTATTACAAAGGGCTGTGTGCCAATAACGACCTGTTGCCCGCAACGCTGGACCTGTTTCATGAGCGGCGAAAAGCCATCTTCAGCGCCATCAAGGAACTCAGATCGTTGCGTGGGCCGGGCGTGACCGCGGCTCGCAGCGCGCGGCGCTACATCAGGGAGTTCTATAAGATCCTCGACGATCCCGAGGCCGTCGAATTGAACCTTGTGGCGCAGTGCCGCACACCGGGCGAGAGCAACGACGTCGAGCCATGAGGCTCAGGGCTGTGCGGCAGCGGCCTAGCGGGAGCGATAGATGCCGAAATAGACGAACGGATGCGAGGCTTTCCCGCCCGGACGTACTTCCCCCGGCACCTCGAATGCGACAGGCTCAATGCTCCTGAGATAGGCGACGATCGCCTCGACGTCGTCATCGTTGAGCTTCGTATAGCCCTGCCACGGCATCGTCGCGAGTCGGCGGTTCCCGTGCTGGCCGATGCCGGCCCTCACCGCGTTCGCAATCTGCGTGTCGCTCCACAGGCCGATGCCCGCATCCTCGTCGGGCGTGATATTCGGGGGATAGACGACGCCCGGGTTCTTGTGCTCGAGCGGATTCGTGTAGGCAATGCCCGTGCGTGAGCCCGCCAGGGCGCGCGCCAGATCGGGGTCGCCTTCGAGCGCTCCGTCGGTGTGGCATGCGCCGCAGCCAAGCAGTTCGACGAGGTAACTGCCGCGCTCCACGGCATCGCGGTCGCCCGGCGCAACCCTTTGCATGGCCGGGCGCGGTGCGGGAACGATGCTCGTACTGTCGAGTTCCTCGTAATCCTGCAGCGGGTCGTAGGGCGCTTCGGTCGCACACGCCGTCACCAGCACCGCTGTGGCAGCTGTAACCAGGGTGATATGACTCGTCACTGCATTCCTCCGCTACCTGCTCTTGTACACCATACCGCCCTTCATCACGAAATCGACATCCTCGAGTTCGGCGATATTCTCGAGCGGATCACCGCGCACGGCGACAATGTCCGCGTACATGCCCGGCGCGATCCTGCCGACGCGGTCCTCCCAGCCGAGGAGTTCGGCAGAGACCGACGTGGCGGATTGAATTGCCTGTGCCGGCGTCATGCCGAAACGCACGGCGCGGGCGAACTGCTTGCCGTTGTCGCCGTGCGGGTAGACACCGGCATCGGTGGCGAAGACCACCTTGGCACCCATCTTCACGGCCAGCGTGAAACTCTGGCGCTGCCGCTCGCCGACCTCGCGTTCCTTGTTGATGTTCTCCTCCGGGACGCCGTTTTGCACGCCTTTCTCCAGCGTGTACTCGGTGTTGTAAATATCGAGCGCGAAATACGTGCCCCGCTCGATGCCCATGCGAATGGCCTCCTCGTCGAGGAAGCTCGCATGCTCGATCGAATCGACGCCGGCCAGGATGGCGCGTTTGATGCCCTCGTTGCCATGGGCATGCGCGGCGACTCTGCGCTCGTGTGTGCGTGACTCGTCGACGATCGCCTGCATTTCTTCGAGCGTGTACTGGGTCATGCCGACCTTCGTGCCCTTCGAGAACACGCCGCCCGTCGCGCAGAACTTGGTGAGGTCGGCGCCGTACTTGACGTTCTTGCGCACCTGCTCGCGCGCGGCCCAGGGACCGTCGGCAACGCCATCGCCGCGCTCGGCGAACGACGTGTTCAGCGAGTTCCTGTCGCAGTGCCCGCCAGTGATGCCGAGGCCCGGGCCCGACACGGCCATGCGCGGACCTGGAATCTCGCCTGCATCGATCGCATTGCGCAGCGCGACGTCGGCGTAGTCGTTGGCGCCGACGTTACGGATCGTCGTGAAACCGGCCATCAGCGTCTTTTCGGCATTGACCACGCCGCCGATCGTGGCTCTGTGCGGCGACTGGAAATAGCCGGCATAGAAGTACTTGTCGAGGTTGCCGACGACATGCGTATGCATGTCCATCAGGCCGGGCATGACGAACGAATCGGACAGATCGATAACATTCGCGTCGGCCGGGACAGCTGTTTCCGACCCGCCAACCGCCTTGATCCTCTCACCCTCGACCGCGATCACGGCGTCTCGCGAGACCTTGCCCGTCTTGGAGTCGAACAGCGCGCCCGCCTTGATGTAGGTGACGCTATCCGCCAGCGCAGGACCTGCTGCAAACACGGCCACGAGAGCCGCTACAAGAAGTCTTCTCATGCTTCTGAACCTCCGACCCTCATATTCGCTCGTCTGCCATTTTTACACATTGCAGGTCGCAGGCACGACTTCACATCTGCAACCCACTGGAAGGCCGACACATTCAAGGGCTTCAAGCACGTGCCTATCAGGCGCGGTCCGCTCCTGACCGACGTCGAGCCGCTCGAAGGGCTGGACTATGGACACTGCCCGACCGTGAAACTGCGGCGTGATAACGATGATCACCCCGACGGGTATCACGATCACTAATGAGCGACTACGCTCGTTAGGGCTTTAACGGCAGTACGCCGGCCGGCCCCACAAACAACGGCCGCGCCATATAAGGCGCGGCCGTTTTTGCATCTGGAGCGGGTGAAGGGAATCGAACCCTCATTCTCAGCTTGGGAAGCTGATGTTCTACCGTTGAACTACACCCGCTTTTCAGGGAGTCACACCTCACTCGGGCCTGCCTGAGCATAAAAGTGAGAGCAATTTGATTCTAAGCGATTCTGAGGCCCGGAGAGAAGCGATTGGGCAGCCCCTGCCTGAGTACAGCATGGATTTGTAGCAGGGGCAGGATTTAAACCTGCGACTCCGATTGAGAAGCGGATTTCGGCGATTGTCAGGCCGCAGATTCAACCTCGACGTCCCAGCCGGGAAACAGCAGCACAGCCGGATGACACTTCAGCGCCCTCGCCAGCGTCTTAGCCCTTTCCACACCCAGACTGACGCGGTCGTTTTCAATCGCCGAGATAGTAGACTGCGGAATTCCACTAATGTCAGCCAGTTCATTCTGGCTCAACTCCTGGAACTCGCGGAGGATTCGAACGGATTCGCCAACGGAAACTTCGATGTGGCGCTTCGCCGGGGTGAACTCCTTCATGTTTACTTCCTCTGATAATCATGTGCAGTCAGGTCAATGACCACAACAAGCAATCTGTTGCTTTCGATCTTGTAAATTACCCGATACTGTTCTCCCAAACGCGACGAACGATGACCCTTCCATTCGCCCCGAAGGGGCTCATCGTTCAACCCGCGAATCAGGCGCAATCCGGCTGGCCCCGATAGGTGCACGATGTCCTTCCACTTTTCGTAACGTTTCAGCACCTGTTTCGGCATCTTTCGAACACGGCGCAAGACATTGCGATGTTCGAGTATCTGCCACATATTAGGAATGGTATATACTTAATTTAGTATGTCAATGTACATAACCTCTCAATATTCGGACTTTCGTGCTCTGATTTGTTGCCGGCGCGTGCGGAAGTGAGGCTAAAACTGAGCATACTCAGAAAACCCACCTGAATCAGTTGGATACTTTTGGGTGAAATAACTCGTTGAAACCGGTGGTTACAGGACCACGGAAATCAAGCGGCTATACGAGCGCCCAACTCAGCGACTCCGATTGGGAAGCTGATGTTCTACCGTTGAACTACACCCGCATTCGTCGCGATGTCTATCAATACTACTACTGGCTCGCGGCCCGAGTCACCAGCAGACGGAGGCGGCACAGCACCGACTCTCCAGAGACATCGGCGATTGGCTTCATAAACACAATTCGGCATTCCGTTCGGCCGGACAATTGCCCGGGAGTCTGAACTTCATCGAGCTATTCAATAATCACGATGCGCACCAGGTTGCTCTAAAGTTGGCCGTTTTAACATATTCCATCCTTGCAAGAACAACTGCGTAAGCACAACTCCGACTTTCTTCTGCTCAACGAAGCGCGTACGAATCCGTACTGCATCGAGCTGTTCAGCAATCAAGATGCGCGGCAGTTTCAATGCAAGCAACACATTTAACATAGTCCATTCTCGCTAAATACAATAAGGAGGAGACATGGATATGAATCTCAGAAGTTCTTGTTGGTTGATCACCATTCTTTGTTTTGCCTGGTCACCAACCCTCCGAGCCGATACCTCTTTCTGGGACGGAACCGATATCGCGGATTCCGGAGCTGGCGGACTTATCGACTACCTCATGCAGAAGCAGGTGCATGATGCCCTGCTGGTAGCATTGCCTGTTGATCTGCAGGCCGACGGTTTGCCCGTACCGACTGGTGGTGTTTGCGGTGAAGACCCGATAAGTACACCGGGCACCAATCAGGCTGGGCGCTTTCTCAATCGCATGTATACCGGCGTGCTCCAGGGCCCTCGCGGCTTGAGAATTCCCTGCATGGGCGGCAAGTGCCAATACGGCTATACGCTGCTCAACGCCTTTACACCACCGGAAGGTCACGGCAGCACGGTTCTGATTGATATGGACGGCAACGTTGTCCACTCATGGGGAGCCGGCGCAGGATTCCGGGGTGCCGCCAAAATGCTTAAAGGAGGCCACATCATAAGTAGTGAAGGCGGTGATTTGGTGCAGCGTGACTGGTGCGGTAACGAAGTCAAGCGTTTCGCTGGTCTGCGCAATCACCATGATCATCAGAGAGCACCGAGTTCGGTAGGTTACTTTGCTCCTGGCCAGGCCGCTGACACCAACAAGGGGAAGAGCCTGTCCCTTGGCTATTTCGACCCTGACATTTCTCTCACAAGTCATATAACCGATGTTAAAAGGTTCTATCCCGGCAGGGATCCCAGGCCAATACGGGACGATGTGATTCGGGAAATCGATTGGGACGGCAACGTCCTGTTCGAGTGGTTCGCCTGGGAGCATTTCGAGCAGTTCAATTTTGATGAAGCCGCCGAGTACGCCATGGACCTGGGTCTCAACAGCGGCGGTTGCTCGAATCGCGTGGACAGCGTTGAAGACTGGTCACACGGCAATTCGGTAGCCTGGCTCGGGCGCAACAAGTGGTACAACCCGAAGAGGTGTGGCGAGTGGAGCCACCAGCATCACGAGAAAGGATCGGGCAAGTGCGATCTTCGCTTCCATCCCGACAATATCATTGCCGATTTCCGCTCGCTGAATACCACGATCATCATTGCTCGCCATGACCACCCCGATTGGCCGGCAGAAGGAACCTGGCTGCAGGGCGATATCGTCTGGCAACTCGGTCCCGATTATTCGACAGCAGGAGACAATGGCAAGGTCGGACAAATCATCGGTCAGCACATGGCCTACATGATTCCCGACAATCTGCCTGGCGCCGGCAACATCCTGATCCTCGATAACGGCGGCGGCGCTGGTTACGGTGCGCTGATCGAAGGCCTGGAAGATCCGGATACCGGAGAGAAACTGGGCTTCTGGCCCAACAAGTACCGCGGGTTCTCTCGTGTGCTCGAGATTAATCCGGTGACGAAGCAGCTCGTCTGGGAGTACAAGCAGCCAGAACCGACGACTGGAAGCGCGTTGGGCAACGACCATCTGTTCTACAGCAACGTCATGGCGGGTGCACAGCGTCTCAGGAACGGCAATACCCTCATCACCGAGGCCGATACCGGACGTATCGTCGAAGTCACGAGGGACGGCGAGGTTGTATGGGAATATGCACCGGGATGGCTGGAAAATGTCACCGGTTTTGCCGGCTCTGTGTACCGTGCTTATCGTGTACCCGAAAACTGGTTACCGAAACACATGAAACACATGACGTGTCCAACCACACCAACCGTACCAACCACACCGTAAGGTATGACACTGAAAACCCCGCTTCGGCGGGGTTTTCTTTCATTACGAGGTCGGCGACGGTCTGGCGCGGCCGGGGAGCTTATGGCTTTTTCGGGGTCGCGTACGGGACCTCTTTCTGAAACGGCTCCCAGGTAGTTTCGTACCCAACAAAACCCTTCTCGTTGGGTTTCTTCTGACGGGTTGTCACGAAACGTGCTTTGCCTTCAGGAACTTCGGGTCTGGTTTTGGGTTGTTCGCTCATCGTATTTACCTCTCGTTAAGAAGGTCACGCGTGACGCGCGTCTAATTCAGAACCTCATGAATGCGGGGCCCTGTTTCAATATCAGGGCCTTCTTCGGTTTTCCCGCCTGCTGCAATCTCCTCTTCGCTTGCATCGCGAACGAGCAGTACTTCCAGCTTGAATATGACCTCTCTGCCACACAACGGGTTATTTCCATCAATGGTGATGGTTTTTCTATCCTTACGGGTGACCAGGAAACTCTTGGTTTCACCCCTTTCGTTTTCCATCAGGATGGCGGTACCGACTTCAC
>JABDQH010000021.1 GCA_013042375.1 Woeseiaceae bacterium | reverse complement strand
CACGACCTTCGCGGACCAGCCGGGTGCCTTCGCGGTAAACATTCCAACATACTCACTAAGAGCGCTGATGCTGGTTATGGGTTTTGGCGTGCGCGGATCAACATACACAATGCTCGGAGCGACAGTGCTGGTGATTGTTTCGAGTCTCTCTTCTCGGGATTCAAGTTGCCATGCGCCAAAAAAGGCGTCGATTCGATCAGTCATAGTTAGCTCCAAGCATAAGCAAGACTTTGTGTCCCGTTCGAGTCACACGCTTTTCATTCACTGCGCCTGCCGCGTTCCCTCAGCTTACGACGCGTGTGCTTGTCGGGCCGGCCATCGGTCTTCGGCATGAGCATGCGGTCCTGGCGCAGTGCCGAAAGTTTCGTTTCGCGCTCGCGAACGACCTCGTCGTCCTCGAGGTAGCAGCCGCGCGCCTCGGTCGCGGGGCCGCGCCTTGCGGGGATCGTGACGACCTCGAGTGAGTAGGGCAGGCGATCGCGCACGAGTTCGATGCGATCGCCGATGCCGACGCGCACGCCCGGCGACGTACGTTCACCGTTGAGCTTCACGTGGCCGCCTGTCACGGCCGCGGTCGCCTTGCTGCGCGTCTTGAAAAAGCGGCAGAAGAACAGCCAGCGGTCGATGCGCAGGGATTCGCTCATCGATCGGCTACGCGGTGCCGGAAGAAGACCAGCCCGCTGCCGAGCAGCGCGACGGCCAGCGCGATGTCGAGTCCGACGACGAAGATACGCGCCGGGTGACTGGCCAGCGCGAGCCTCGACAGCAGCGCACCGGTCAGGATCATTGCGACGAGGGCCAGGAAGAAACCGGGTCGAAAGAACTGCCAGATGCGCGGCGCCTCGAGTTCTGCGATGCGCCTCAGGTTGCGCTCGCAAAAATGGTTGAAGAGATATTTCGTCTTTACGAGACCGATCGCGACGCCGATGACCGGGACGATCACGGCAAGGCTCATCGAGCGCAGGCCGGAGGCGAGCGTCACCCCTTTTGCGAGCAGGACGAAACCGCCAAAAAACCACGTGATGGCGGCGAGAACGACCAGTGTCTTCCGGGAGGCGCGCACCTGTCAGAGCCCTGCCTGGCGCCGCGAGTCGTCGTACATCTTCGTCAGGAACGTGCGTATCGCGGGGATCGCCTCTTCCCTGGTCATGAGCCGCTGTTTCTCCAGCACGACGGCCATGTCCATGATCGAGCGCTTGCCATCGATGAGTGACATGATGAAAGAATAGATCTGCGTCGTCATCGCCTGTTGGCGAAACGAGGGAGATAGCGGCACCGGTTCCTTGCCCGTCACGAGCCAGTCCGGCAGCGCCCTGTGGCGCCCGGGCCTGTCGACGTCGCGCTCCTTGTAGGCCGCGAACGTGAATACGCGTTCGCGCCGCCCATGGCGGCTCGCCGGCGAGCACATATAAGGAATCGTCGCCTGCGAGACATAGGGGTCGGAGAAGCCGCTTTGTGCGACGATCGCCTTCACCTCCTCGGGGCTGTAGCAACGCGCCTTGCTCGGGGACGCGAACGCCAGCGATCCGAAATTCACCCAGCGGCCGCTTTTCTTCAGCAGGCGGTTTATGCGCGCGGCGAAGACGGTCAGGTCTTCGCTGACGATGTCGATGAGCCACGGCGTCACGACCGTGTCGAAGGCCCCCTCGGCGAACGGCGGGCGCAGCGCATCGGCGAGCACGAGATGAAAATGCTCATCGACGGCTTGGGGCGCCGCGAGCTTGCGCAGCACCGCATCGTCCTCGAGCGCACGCGGCGCAATCGGGAATTCGTACAGGTTCACCTGTTTGCCGCGCGTCACGGCCTGCGCGATGAGCATCAGCAGCGGGTTGAAATCGACGGCGACGGTCGCGGTGCAATCCAGTGCCGTATGGATGTCGTAGGCGAGCCGCCCGGCGCCGGCACCGAGCACGAGCACGTTGCCGAGCTCGGCATGTTCGTGCAGCACGGCGCGAATCTGCTCGAGCGACGCGGCGTTTTCCTCGTCGCCCCAGGCCCAGTCGCGGTGGACATTAGCGTAGTAGGTGTTGAGACCCTGGTCGGACGGCAGGCGCGTGCGCAGCGCGAGGTAGCTCTCGTAATTGCCCTGCAGCGACTGCACGTCGATCGGACGCAGGATCTTCTGCAGCTTCTTACGATGCGATTCGACACACTTCCTGTAGCGCTCGACGCGGCGCCGCGCGAGACCCGGGATGTCCTCGTTTTTCAATTCGTGCTCCAGCCCCGCAATCTCGTGGTTCAGCGTCTGCAGCGCGAACTGCAGCCGACCGCGCCATTCGCCGAGCGCGGCCTGCGGTTCGGCGAACAGCCACGGGATGCCGTTGACCGACGGGAAGTTGACGTCACAGGCCCCGCAGCGGAGCCGATCGCCGGTATCCTCGAGAGGCGTCTTGTCGCAGCGGGGACACGCGAGCAGGGAAGGGGAAATCGACATGGGACCCGATTATGCAATAAATGAGGCCGGCCGAAAGGGAAGCGGCCGGCCTCGTGTATGGCCGCGGCCATACGGGGTTGGCAGTCGTTGTCAGGCTGCCGGGACTGTGCCGCTGACGAGCGGCTGGAACGCGACCTGGCGTGCAAAGTCGGCGCCGAGGCCGTGACTGAGTCCGAGTGACTGGTAAAGCCCCGGGAAGTCCCCCACCTGATCGTGTAGCGCCAGGTAGTTCAATACGACCGCGTTGACGAGCAGGTTGACGTTGTTCGCCATCGGCGTCGCCGCGCGCGCGACCGAGCCGCCCGCATCCATATACCCGAGCTGCTGCCTCTGCAGCTGTTCCTCGGGCGTGCCGCCCGCGAGTACCGGCCTGCCACCCAGGCGCGGTGGGTTATAGACGAGGAAGAACGAGGCCGCGGTCGAGGAGTTGTCGCTCGTCCATTCGCCCTTGCCGCGGCCGTCGGCCGAATTGTCGATCGCGCCGTTGGAGGACAGCGATCCGTCACTGAAGACGTACAGCATCAGCGGCGTGTCGAGCCGAGCCGCATATTCGAGACAGGCGCCCATGCACTGACCGGCGATGAAGTCCTTGACCTCGCCTTCGGCCCGGCGGCCGCCGTGGTAGTCGTAGCCGCCCATCTCGACGGTGCCGGCACCGGCGAAGCCGTTCATGACGAGCTTCATTACGGACGCCGTCTTATTGAACTCGCGTGCGCTGCGGTCGCCGCCCGTGAATTCGGCGGTCGTAAAGACGCCCGAGCCGTCGGCGGCGACAATCTCGGGGTCCGCGGACGGGTCGATGGGTACGCCGCCGAAACGGTCGGCGATGTGCGCGGCTTTCAAATAACCGCAGCGCACGGCCCTGTCGATATCGGCGTCGCGATTGACGAGATTCTCGACGTTGACCATCTTCTCGTCGGACAGGCGGTAGATCGACTCCATGACCTTGGTCGCGTCTTCTCGCGAGAGAATGCCGACGAGGTCGCCCGTGTCGACGAGATTGACGACGTCGCTCGGGCGGTCGACCTTGGTCGGGCGCAGCTCGGGATTGTACAAAGTCATTGGGAGCGTCGAGTTGCCGCCCGAATCGGTGTTCTCCGAGCCGGCCAGCGCGAGGATCGAGCCGGTGGCGCCCGCGAGCGCGATGCCCATCATCGGGTTGTGTGGGTTGTTGCCCGTATCGTTGTCGGAGCGCGCCGGTATGACCGCGCCATTGATGTTGGCCGCCGTCGTCGCGCTCACCTTGTCGAGGATGCCGCGTCGGAACGCGCTGTCGAAGTGAAAGCCGAGCCCGAGGTCGAAGTTCGCGAAATCATTGCCCGCCCCGTCAGTCAGGCCCGGCACCATGTCCGGCGGCAGGCCCATCTTCTCGTAGCCCCGGACGCTCAGGAAGTCGGTCTGCCCGCCCTGTTGACCGACGAGGACGTTGGAATTGGCCATGCTTGCGCCGCCCGCGAGGTCGAAGCAGATGAACGGGACCTTGCCCGCGCCGTCGGTGATGTTGCACTCGGCCGGGGCACGCAGGGCGTCGAGGTCCGGCGACAATGCGGCGTGGGCATTGCGCGGGTTCAGAAGAGGCGCGAGGCCGCCGACGGTAAATGCCGCGCCGGTGAGGAAGCCCTGCGAGAGCAGTTGGCGTCGCGTGACCGGGCGCGGGTGATCCGGGTGCAGCAGGGGCAGGTCCCAGTTGCTCTTGTCTCGTTTCATGCTCATCGTTTCCTTTTCCGTCCTGTCCCTACTGAACCAGTGTGGTTGCGCTGCCGAGCACGGCGGCACAGACGCCTTTCGCCATGCCCCGCGTATCGCTCGCGCCGACGCTGAGCAGGCGATCGATCAGGTTCTCCGGGCGCCCGCTGCCGTCGGCCACGAAGGACGCGAGTTCCGCATACACTTCCGTGTAGGCCGGCTGTGAACCGATCGGCGCGCTCGTCGACGAATGACCGACCGCGCGTTCAATGAGCGGCTCGACGAAGCTCTCGCGATTGGCTGCGCTGAAGGCGACGCCAGGCGCCGCGTCGAAGTCGAAGCCCGGCCACATCGTGTTGGTCTCCACCGCCGCGTCGCAGTACTGGATCGCGAGCTGTGCGATCGCAACCTGGTGCGACGACACGAAGGCCTCGATGTCCTCGACGGCCGGCAGCGATTGCCTGAGTTCCTGGAAGGTCTCCTCCACCGGGAACTCGATACCGCGCTGGAACGTCACGCGATTGATGCCCGTGATCGCTGCGTAGGTCGCGTCGATCTCGTCGAAGGTCCGCACGCCGATATCCGGTCGGCGCTCTTCGGCGCTTGCAATGAAGTCGGCCTGTTCGAGCATCGGGTCCTGCTCACGGTTGAAGACGATGCCATCGAGGTTGTCGAATGTCAGGAAGAACTCGTCCGTGTCCGGGCCCAGCTCCAGCGGCAGTACTGCGCCGAGCATCGATAATGGCTGGCCGAGTTCATCGAGCGTCGCCGTTGCCAGGTCCAGCGTCTGCTCGAGATTCGCGTAGCTCTGTCCGACCGGCGCTTCGCGACCGTTCATGCCGATGCGCAGCCCTTCGAGTACGACCGGCTGTGGCTCGGAACCATCGAGCGTGATGAAGTGCGGCCTGTCGAACAGGTAGGCGTAGGTGTCGAACTGCGCGGCCTCGAACAGGATATAGGCGCTTCGCGAGCCGGCCGGCAAGCCAATGCGTTCGGAGATGTTGAACAGCAGGAAGAAGCGTTCGCCGACGCCCGCGTCGAGGTTCTGCGTGACCTGTTCCTGCGTCAGTGCACGGCGATGTATGGCGACCTGCCGGAACGTGCCTTCCCATACGCTGTCGCTCGACGCCTCGTTGCCGAGGATGAACGCCATGTTGTTCTGCCATGAACTGAATGTGCCGCCCGGCACCGGGTCGGTGTCGGTGACCAGCGAGCCGTTGACATAGATACGCCGCCCGTTGACGGGGTCGTAGGTCGCGACGACGTGCTGCAGCGTTGCCTGCAGAGCTTCGAGCGCGTCGGGCGTCGATAGCTGCGGATCGCCATTCAGCGTTGTCGCCGGATCGCCGTTGACGTCCACGGCATTGGTGCGCAGCAGGAAGTCGTAGTTGTACATGGTCTGCTGCAGCGTGAAGTTGCGCGAACCCTGGCCCATCGAATAGCTAACGATGCGCGACATGGTCTGGGTGACGTTGGCCGGGATCACCCAGGCCTCGATCGAGAATTCGCCCGATTCGCTGAGGATGTCGTACAGCTTGCGGCTCGTGCCCGTCGCGGCCTGGGCCTTGCCCGGGCCGAGCGCCGCGTCGTTGCCGATCGTGATGCCCCAGCCGCCAAACCAGCTGACGTCCCCCGAGAAATTGAGATCGACGGCCGGGTCGATGCCGCTGGTGTCGTATGCGACCGTGCCAGTGCCGGACTTGAACTCCCAGAGGGCGACCTGGTCGTTTTCGTAGCGGTTGCCGCCGGAGGCCAGCGAGCCCTCGGCCAGTGTCAGGGCCTTGCTCGTGATCAGCGCGGGATCGACCTCGGTCGGGTCGATGCCGCTGGCGAAGGCCGTGACCCAGCTCAGCATTTCCGCGCCCGAACCGGCGCAGTCGTTGTTCCAGCAGTTATGGAACTCGTCGCGCACGCGAATGACGAGGCGCGAGTTCCCGGGCGTGTCGAGATCGATCCTGGGCTTCACGGCCTCGTACGCGACGTTGACGTTCGGGTCGGCGAAGTACGGCTGCTGCGGCGTCCCGGCCTCGGAGCTGTGGCAGCCCGAGCAGTATTGCAATAGCCGATCGTTACGCCACAGGTGTGCTTCGAACAGCGTCGTATCGACAGGAAAGGTCTTGCTCGCACCCGGGTCTTTGTCGATTGGTGCTTCGAGCTGGATCTGGCGACCGCCGCCACCCTCGAAGCCGGTCCATTTCTCGATCCAGCTCGTCATGATCGTGGCGCAGGTGCCCGGATTCTCGACCCAGCAGTTATGGCCTAAAGGCGGCGGCGTGCGAACCTTCGCGACGAATTCGGAGTTGGCGGGCTGGTCGCGATCGATCTTCAGCACGGCCTCGTCGTAGGCGAGATTGACGTCATCCCAGCGCACGAAGTAGGGCGTCTGCCCGCCTTCGGGCGTGTGGCAGGAACCGCAGCGGTCGGTGCCGCGCGCCTGTTCCCAGAACTCGAGGCGAAAGCTCTGTACGTCCTCGTTGAGCGGTGCCGGGCCCGTGTACGGCGCCTTCGTGCTCGAATTGCCGCCGCCGTTACTGCCGGTGCCGGCGAGGTTCTCAACCGTTTCTGCGCCGCCGCCGCAGGCGCTGAGCGTGAAGCCGGCGAGCAGGGCAACCAGCCCGAATGCGTTTCTCATCGTCATGTCCCCCTAGTCGCCCATGCAATATTCGGCCGTATCGGCGAACACCTTCTTCATGCGGTAACCGCTGGCCGCAAAGTTCGTCACTGCCTGGTCGAATGCCTGGTGGTCGTCGACTGTCTCAGGCTCGCGCAGGCAGACGGCTTTGAAGACCTTCCTGACCTGGCACTGTGCAAACCCGTCGCTGTGCGAAAGTTCGACGCCCAGCGACTTCGCGCCGAAGTCATCGCCGATGCCGGGCCCGTAGAAGCCGAGGTAGCGGTTCTGACCGGTACGCCAGTAATTGGTCCAGTTGTCGTCCGGCGTACGGAAACCCGGTGGGAAGTTCAGGTCGTTGTTGAAGTACTTGGGCTGGACGATGCCATCCGTGTACTCGATCGATCCCGTGTCGACGTTGTAGTTGTAGTACGCGAATGCCTGCGCCATCGGGTCCATACCCGTATGGCAGCCCACACAATTATTGAGGAACAGGCGGCTGTCGCCGCCCGGGCTGCGGCTCACGTCCTGGCGGATACGATCGGGTGACAGGCGCGGGTCGTGCAGTTGCTCCATGTCCTCGCAAAAATGATTGACCATCGTGAAGCGGAACATCGCGCGGTTGGTGCCCGCGACGAAGAACGCCTCGGCCGCAGCTCGTGAGGTGATCACCCCGGCCGTCGCCGTCGTCGGCAGCCCGTTGATGCCGGACTGCAGGCGCGGTTCCAGCACGTCCTTGAGATTGTGATTACCTGCTTCGAGTTGCTCGTAGTGAGCATTGTTGCTGCCGGACGGTGCAGCGGTGACGGTGCCGTCGCGACCGACATACTGTATGTCCTCGGAAAGCAGGTTACGAAAGTCGGCATCGTCGCGGATCATGCCGATGACGGTGGCCGTGTAATCGTTGAGCGGTACGAACGCGTTGAAGTCCCGGTTCGTCCACGGGGCGGCGAAGGTCTTGAGCGTAACGTTGTAGAAACCCGGGTTCTCCATCGCGATGTAGGCTGCGCACTCGGGTCCCGTCGCGCCGTTGTCCGCGCATACCTCGTGCGATGCGGTGGTTGCGTCGGTCATCGACTGCAGCACCGTCGCGGTCGGCGGCACGCCGGCGAGACGGTCGTGAATGCGCCTCGCCTGTTCCCGAGTCTGGGCGGCGGCCGGCGTCGCGATCACTGCAACAAGCAAAGCGAGAAGTGCGTAACGTATGTGTGCTGTCCACATCCTTTCATTCATATAGTCATGCCCATCGATCCCTAATCAGCAGTTGCCGCGTGGCTGAGAAAGCGTGCCAGACGCCCTTTGTTCTCACCGTGAGTGCATTCACAGTCTTTCTGCCCTTCAACAAAGCAATTGCTGTGCCATTCCCCGGGAGGGGAATCCGGCTCGCAAAAAACCGGATGTAAAACAGGACATTGAAAGACTTTTGCCGCAGTTCGTTCGCGGCGTGATATGTCAAGCGTTTGTCGGTGCTTGCACACAGGGCCCGTGCCTGCGCGGAATTAAGTTGCTGATAGTCAAGGTGACGGCGTCTGTCGCTAAAGGGAGACAGCGCGAACTTTGCATATCGCGCCGAAACAACACCGATGCCCGCAATCAGTGTCGCCGCGCGCCGTTCGGCTTGTCGTGCTTTTGAGACATTACATTGGCACGCACGCCTCTCTAAAATTTCTGGCCAACGTCGTTTGTGACTGCGTTAACGGTTGCTGCATGTCTCGCAGCGTAAATTGCGCAGGTACCCAAGGTGGAGGCTATGGACAGGATTGTCGCGTTATCGCTGGCATGCATCGCGATTGCTGCTTGCAGCAAGAGCGATGGTGTGCAGATTGGGACCGGGCAGGACCAGGATCCCGTGATCATCGACTTCCCGATCGCCTACATCAAGGCACCGATACCGATGAGCGCCAGCGGCGTTTTCGAGCAGCGCGACGTTCGCGAGCAGATAACGTTCGACTTCGGCGCCGATCTCTTCTACCGCGATCGCCCGGCCGTCGGTGCGGAACCGGTCAACATCACGGGCGAGATTACTGAAGGTCTGGGTGCGATTCGCGACGTCGAAATCGACTACGACGGCAGCCGGCTGCTGTTCTCCATGCGCACGCCGTTCATCGCCGGGATCGACGAAGACGACCAGCCCGCGACCTGGAACATCTGGCAATACACGTTCGAAACGGAAGATCTCGTGCGTGTGATTGCCGACCCGCTGACGGCCGAGATCGGCCACGACATCATGGCGAAGTACCTGCCGGATGGCCGCATCATCTTCGCCTCGACGCGGCAGACCCAGTCGCAGGCGCTCCTGCTCGATGAAAACAAGGGCGCGTTCCCGGCCATGGACGAGGACGAAAACGAGTTCGCGTTCAACCTGCACGTCATGAATGACGACGGCTCGGATATCCGGCAGGTCACGTTCAACCAGAGCCACGACCTGGATCCTTCCGTACTCGCCAATGGCAAGATCGTCTTCAGCCGCTGGGAGCACAACGAAAGCAACGACCAGATCAACCTCTACCAAATGAACCCGGACGGTTCCGATATAGAGCTGCTCTACGGGCAGTGGAGCCACGATACGGGCACCAACGGCAGTACGATTCAGTTCCTGCAGCCGCGCGAGACCGACGAGGGTCGTATCATGATAGTGGCGCGGCCGTTCAACAACACCGATGACGGCGGTGAACTCGTGATCATCGATACGCCGGCCTACGTCGAGAATACGCAGCCGCTCAAGGACAATATCGGCGTGCTTAACGGTCCGGCGCAGGCCGATGCGACGGTCAACGACGTCAGCACGGAGCCGGGGGTCTCGCCGGGCGGGCGCTACTATTCGGCCTTCCCGCTGCAGGACGGCACGGGCCGCACTCTCGTGAGCTGGAGCCAGTGCCGCCTGGTGGCGCAGCTCGAGAACGACGGCGACCCGGCGACGGCAGACACGCGCATCGTGCCGTGCACGCCGGAGAATCTCCAAAGCCTGGACGAACTCGCGATCGCAACGCCGCTCTACGGCATCTGGATCTACGATCCGCGCGACGAGACGCAGGTACCGATCGTGAAGGGCGAAGAGGGTTTCATGTTCACCGAGGTCGTTTCGGGCGACCCGCGACCGTTCCCACTGGTCATCCCCGACGGAGCGAGTGTCTATGCGCAGGACCCGTCGCTGCCCGATTCCGGCGAAGCCGTCCTCAACATCCGCAACGTCTACGATATTGACGGCGTGTTTGCACCCGGTATCGATCCATACGTGCTGGCCGATCCCGAACAGACGCTGGCGAACGATCGCCCGGCACGTTTCCTGCGCATCGAAAAGGCCGTGTCGATACCCGACGAGGACGTGCTCGATATCGACGGCACGGCGTTCGGCGTGACCAGTTTCTTGGGCATGAAGGAGATTGTCGGCTACGCGCCGATCGAGCCCGACGGCTCGGTCGTCGTCAAGGTGCCGGCGAACGCCGCGCTGATGATCAGCATTCTCGACCGCAATGCGATGCGCATCTCGCCGCGACACACCAGCTGGATCGCGATTCCAGAGGGCTCCGAGCTCAAGTGCAACGGTTGCCACGACCCGGGTAGCGGCCAGTCGCATGGCCGCAACGATGCGTTCGAGAGTCCCTATGCGGGCGGCCAGACAGCCGGCGTCGAGTTTGCCAACACGGATCCGCGGTGGTTCGTCGGAGAGGTCGGCGAAACGATGGCCGAGATCCGCGCGCGCATCACGTGCGCCGATAGCAGTTGCTCGTCGATCGAACCGTCGATGAACGTCATTTACACGGATGTATGGAGCGCCGATCCGCTCGATGCGAACGGCGACCCGATCAATCCGGATATCGAGTACCTGTACACGGAAATGACGACGCCCTCGCCGACGACACTTGACTGCCAGAGTGACTGGCAGTGGAATTGTCGCAGCGTGATCAACTACGAGACGATCATCCACCCGCTGTGGAACCAGCCGCGCGTCGTCATGGTCGACGACGACAACGATCCGGCGACGCCCGACGTGCCCCTGCTGGATGCCGACGGCAACGTGGTCAACAACAATTGTCTCAATTGCCACACGCCCGTAGATCCTGCCAACAACATGGCGCGCGTTCCGGCAGGCCAACTCGAACTGCAGGACGGGCCCGACGACAACGTGACCGAACACTTCCATGCCTATCGTGAGTTGCTGGTTACTGATAACCTCCAGGTGTTGGAAGGAAACATGCTGGTCGACGCGACCCGCGTAGTGGGACAGGACGAGGACGGCAACGACATCCTCGCGTTCATCCCGCAACCGTCACCTGCATCTGTTGCTGGCGCAAGGGCATCGAGCGATTTCTTTGACCGATTCAACGATCCTGACGATCAGGTCCACTTCAATATTCTTTCGCAGGCGGAGCAACGCCTCATCGCGGAATGGCTGGATGGCGGCGGGCAATACTACAACAACCCATTTGACGCGCCGCAGAATTAGGTCGATCGCTGCCGCGTTGCTGTGCGCGACGGCGCTGCAGCTTGCTGCACCGGCCGACGCCGCGGACGAGTACCGGACGGTGACGGTCGCGGACCCCTATATTGAGATGCACTCGGGGCCGGGTCGTGGCTACCCGGTGTTTCATGTCGTCGATCGCGGCGAGAGCGTGGAGATCATCAAGCAACGTGCCGACTGGTTTCTCGTGCGCGCCGGCAGAGGCAAGGAGGGCTGGGTCAAACAGGAACAGATGAATCGCACGCTGCAGCCGGACGGCAATACGTTCAGTGTCCCGCGCCCGAGCATCGAGGATTTCACCAACGCGAAGTGGGAATTGGGCGTCCTGGCCGGCGACTTCGACGGCGCGAACATCGTATCGCTGTACGGCAGCTACTCGCTCAACCCGCACGTCTCGGTCGAACTGTGGGGATCGCAAATCCTCGGCAATTTCTCCGATGGCTGGATGGCCAGCGCCAACATCGTGCACGAAACCTGGCCCGAGTGGCGTGTGTCACCGTTTTTCACGATGGGCGCGGGTATTATTCGCACGGAACCGAAGACGACCATTATTCAGCCGGAAGACCGCACCGACGAGATCGGTCACGTCGGCGCCGGGTTCCGCATCTACATTACGCGCAGGTTTTTGTTTCGCGCTGAGTTCAAGAGCTACGTGGTTTTCACGAGCCGCGACGAAAACGAGGAAGTCGAAGAATGGAAAGCCGGATTCGCATACTTTTTCTGATTGCGGCGATAGTGAGCCTGTCCGGCTGCGCCGCGACCAAGAGCCTGTTCGGCTTCGGCGGCAGGGACGAGCCGCCGCCCAGCGCGGAACCGCCCGGCCAGGTGATCGATCCGCAGGTCGAGCGACGCGAGATCAGGGAGCCCAGGATCGATCGCGAGAACTGGGAAATCGGCGCGTTCGGCGGCGTCATGAGCATCGAGGATTTCGGCACGGACGCCGTCTATGGTGTGCGACTCGCTTACCACCTGACCGAAGGCTTCTTCGTCGAGACGACGGTCGGTACCGCACGTGCCGGGCTGTCCAGCTTCGAGGTCCTGTCGGGCGGAGCGCGGCTTATGTCCGAGAGCGAGCGCGATTTCATCTACTACAACCTCAACGTCGGCTACAACATCCTGCCTGGCGAGGTATTCATCGGTGAGGGTCGCGCCTTCAACTCGAGCCTTTACCTGATCGCGGGCCTCGGGTCTACGCGCTTCGCAGGCGACGACCGCTTCACGGTCAACGTCGGGCTCGGCTATCGTTTCCTCATCACCGATTCGATCGCGCTGCACGTCGACTTTCGCGATCACCTGTACGACATCGACGTCATCGGCGAGGAGAAGACCGCTCAAAACCCGGAAGGGCACCTGGGCTTCACGGTCTTCTTCTGAGGCAGCGGTCACACTACGTGCAATTTTCAAGGGATAAAGTAGGTGCTATGCAGATGACGACGCGACGATTGACACGCATGCTGCTGCCGCTCATGGCAGTCGTGGGCCTGTACGGGTGCGGCAACATCGAGCCCTGGGTCAAGCCTTATGAGCGCGACAAGCTGGCCGATCCGATCATGGCGCTCGACGGCGACCCCGTCTCCACGTCGTATATTCAGCACGTCTACGAAGCGCGCGAAGGTTCGCGCGGCGGCGAAGGTGCCGTCGGCGGCGGCTGCGGGTGCAACTGACGGGGGCCGGCATGCTGCGTCGTACACTGGGTATTGCGTTCGCCGTCCTGGCTCTCGGCACCGCCGACGCGGGCGTGCTGCCGGACGACCGTACGGACGTGCTGTATCACCTCTATGACGGCGGCGGAGTCGAGATCGACGGACCGTCGGTACTGGTGCGCAAGAAGGTCGGCAACAGCGTGTCTTTCGTCGGCAACTACTACGTCGACATGGTCTCTTCGGCGTCGATCGATGTCGTGACGACGGCCAGTCCCTACACGGAAGAGCGCACGCAATGGTCGCTCGGCATGGATTACCTGCGCGGCAATACGACCATGCGCATTGGCTACACGAACAGCGAAGAGTCCGACTTCGATGCCAATACCTACGCGTTCTCGATCAGCCAGGACCTGTTTGGCGACCTGACGACGCTGACCCTGAGCTATGCGCTCGGCGACGATCTCGTGGGCAAGGCGGACGACGAGTCGTTCGAACGCCCGCTCGACCGCCAGATCTACGGCGTCGGCCTGACCCAGATCCTGACGAGAAAACTCATCGCGTCACTTAATGTCGAGACGGTTACGGAAGAGGGCTTTCTCAATAATCCCTATCGCGTCGTGCGCTACGCCGACCCGCTGAAACTTGTCGGTTACAGCTTCGAACCCGAGCTTTATCCGAATACGCGCACGAGCACGGCCGTGGGCCTGCGCGCGCGGTATTTCCTGCCGTACCGGGCGGCGCTGGAAGCCGAGTACCGTTTCTATACGGATACGTGGGACGTCGACAGCGATACGGCCGCCGTGTCCTACATTCACCCGTGGGGCGACTGGACCTTCACGGGCAAGTACCGCTGGTACGACCAGACCGGCGCGCATTTCTACCGCGACCTGTTTGCGCGATCGGAGGAAACCAATTTCCGAGGCCGCGACAAGGAACTGAGCCCGCTGACGAGCGACACCCTGACCCTGCAGGCCGCTTACGAGTTCATCAAAGACGACGGTTTCGAGGTGTTCGGCTTTATCAAGCGGGCCAAGGTAACGGCGTCGCTCAACATGCTGAGCGTCGACTACCACGATTTCTCGGACCTGACGGCGCAGGGCGCAATCGGCGAAGAGCCCCTGTATTCGCTCGACTCCGACGTGTTCCAGCTGTATTTCTCGTTTTTCTACTAGCGTGAGCTTGCAGAAGGGCTCCGGAATGTGGGAGGGCCTTCAGGCCCGAATTCGCGGCTGAAGCCGCTCCCACACTGAGTGCTCCTCCACAATGATACGATTGCGCGCATGGGCACAGCAGTCATTGTTCTTATCCTGCTCGTTGGCGCCGCAGGCGTCGCGATCTATAACCGGCTGATACGCGGCCGTAACCGGGTCGACACGGCCTGGAGCGATATCGACGTCCAGTTACAGCGGCGCCACGACCTGGTGCCACAGCTCGTCAAGGCCGTCGATCACTACGCGAGGTACGAGAAGGCGACGCTCGAGGCCGTCACCGAATTACGCGCCGAAGCGATCCGCGCCGCGGACGTGCGCACCCGCGGTACGGCGGAAGAAGCGCTGAGTGCGGGCGTCGAACGACTGCTGGTGCTGGCCGAAGACTACCCCGATCTCAAGGCCAACGAGAATTTCCTGGCGCTGCAGAAAGAACTCGTCGAGACCGAGGATTACCTGCAGTTCGCGCGTCGCTACTACAACGGCTCGGTGCGTGACTACAACACGATGACCGAAAGCGTGCCGAGCAACATCGTCGCCGGTGTGTTTGGTTTCGGTACGCGGGATTTCTTCCAGAAGACGTCGGACGAAGCGGCCAACGTGCCATTGGCCCGGTTCGGAGGCGTTGAATGAGACCGTTGTGGCTCCTTGCGCTGCTGCTGCCGCTCGTTGCCGGCGCGGACGAACGTATTCTGAGCTTCCACAGTGACGTAAAGGTGTTTCCCGATGGCAACGTCGAGGTCACCGAGACGATCACCGTGCGCGCCGAGGGCAAGCAGATCCGGCGCGGCATTTACCGGGACTTCCCGGTCGAATACGTCGACCGCCTGGGCAACGAACATCACATCCGCCTCGAGCCGCTCGTCGTGATGCGCAACGACCGGCGAGAGGATTTCCACACCGTGCAGAGTGGGCGCGACGTGCGGACCTATTTCGGTCACAAGGATCGCTACGTAGAGCACGGTGAGCACACCTACCTTTTTCGCTATCGCGTGAACCGCATGCTCGGTTTTTTCGACCAGCACGACGAACTGTACTGGAACGTTACGGGTAACGAATGGCCGTTCCCGATCGACAAGGCGTCGGCGACCGTCCGTCTCGAATTCGATGCCCCACGCGATGTTCTGGCGCTGGACGGGTACACAGGCAGGCTCGGCTCGAACGCGCAGGAGTACAGCCGCTACGTCGACGGCATGGGAAATGTTCACTTTCAGGCCGACCAGCCGCTGCCGGTCGCGCACGGCCTGACCATCGTCGTCGGCTGGCCCAAGGGCTACGTCGACGAGCCGACGACGCAGGATCGCGTGCGCTGGTTGCTCGCCGACAACGGTAACCTGCTGGTTGCCACGGGCGGCTTCGCGCTGTTGTTGCTGTATTACATCCCACTTTGGCGCAGGCACGGCAAGGATCCCGAGGAAGGCGTGATCGTGACGCGTTACACGCCCCCGAGCGGTTTCTCGCCTGCCTCGTTGCGCTATATCCGGCAGATGTACTACGACAACAAGGTGATGACGGCCGCGATCGTCAATCTCGCGGTCAAGGGCTATCTCGAGATCGAGAAATCGGGCGGCGACAAGCACACGCTGAGGAGAGCGGGCGAGGGTACGCTCAAGCCCGAAATGGCCCCGGGAGAGAAGGAGCTGCTCACGGCGCTCTTTGATAACGGTGACGTCGTCGTACTCAAAAACGAGAACCACGAGGTGCTGGGCAAAGCGCGCAGCGAACATCGGGAGTCGCTCAAGAAGGACTACAAGGAACACTACTTCAGGACGAACGGCTGGCTGAATCTGCCGGCGGCCATCTTCGTCGTTCTCGTTCTCGTCGTCGCGCTCAACGTCGGTCGCGGCGCGACGGCGCTCGTGATCGCGGTCAGCGTCCTGTCCTTCCTGACCATCGTGTTCTTTGCGATCATTATGAGGCGCCCGACGATTCGCGGCCGGCAGCTGCTCGACGAAATGCTTGGCTTCAGGGACTATCTCGAGATTGCCGAAAAGGACGAACTCAACTTGCGTAATCCGCCGCAAAAAACGCCGGCGCTCTTCGAGACGCTGTTGCCATACGCGCTCGCGCTCGGCGTCGAACAGGCATGGTCCGAGAAATTCGCGGCCATGCTTTCCGCGATCCGTAATCCGGACGGCAGCAGCTATCGCCCGACCTGGTACAGCGGCGAGTGGAGTACATCGAATCTCGCACGATCGACCAACAGCCTGACCGGCGGACTGAACTCGGCCGTCAATTCGGCGGTCGCGCCGCCCGGTTCGTCATCGGGCGGTGGCGGCGGCGGTTCGTCGGGTGGCGGCGGTGGCGGCGGCGGAGGCGGCGGCTGGTAATGAACAGGCAGGTTTATACAGGTCGGCCCGCGAGCGGTATCCCGACCATCATTTTCATCCTGCTCATCTCGAACGGGCTCGTCTTCGTGCTGCAGCAGATGAGCTTCGAATTCATGATGATTCGCTTCGCATTGTGGCCGGCCACGCCGTCGAACTCGCCGTTCATGCCATGGCAGCTGCTGACCTACGGTTTCCTGCACGGGGACCTGATGCACATCGCATTCAACATGTTCGCGCTGTGGATGTTCGGGCAGGACCTCGAGCGCCTGTGGGGGCCGCAGCGTTTCCTCACCTATTTCCTCGTGTGTGTCGTCGGCGCGGGTTTGGTGCAGCTGGTAGTCGCGGGCTGGCAGGGCGGCCTGTACCCGACAGTCGGGGCATCGGGTGGTGTGTTCGGTATTCTGCTCGCGTTCGGACTCACGTTCCCGAATCGCATGGTCATGCTGATATTTCCACCGATCCCGATGCGTGCGATCACCGCGGTGTTCGTGTTCGGGGCGCTCGAGCTGTATTTCGGCTTCAGCGGCGCCGCGCCGGGCATCGCCAATTTTGCGCATCTCGGCGGCATGATGTTCGGCTTCCTGACTCTGCGCTACTGGCGGGGGCGGCGATGACGGTGGATCGCAGAAGATTCCTGGGCCATGTCGCAGCCGGTGGCACGGTGCTGTCATTACCGTTGCTGGTGCCCGGCTGTGCCACGGATCCCGAACCGGTTCCCGAGGCGCCGCGGCCCGATAGCCTGTTTGCCAGCTGGTACGGCGTCGACGAAGCGTCGATATCGAGGGTAATGACGACGCTGACGGCAGCCGGTGCCGACATCGCCGATGCTTTCCTCGAAATTTCGCATCGCAACCGCATCGTCTACGAGAACGGCGAGATCACCGAGTCCGTATCTTCGAGGGACCAGGGTGCGGGTCTCAGGGTCGTCAGGGGCGATGAGGTCGGTTTTGCATGGACCGAAGACCTGACCTTGCCGGGTCTGCAGGCTGCAGCACGCGAGGCGGCCGGGCGGGGCGCGGCCGCCCCGGTTGTCACGACATCGCTGCGCCAGCGCGACGACGGCAATCTCTATCCGACCTCGCTGTCGTGGAGCAAGGTCGCCATGGAGAGCAGGCACGCGCTGCTCGGTGACATCGAGGCGCGGGTGCGCGCGGCGGAATCCGCCGTCGAATCCGTGTCGATTCGCTGGGAAGACGGCGAGCAAAATATCCTCGTCGCGACACTCGACGGTCATATCGTCATCGACACGCGCCCGTTGACGAGATTGACGCTCGTCGTGACCGCGGCGCGCGGCGACGCACGGCAGACCGGCTTCGCGACGAACGCGGCGCGCGCGGGCATCGACTGGTACAGCGACGAACGGATCGATGCGCTCGTCGGTGACGCGCTCGAGCGCACGCTGATCCAGTTCGAGGCGCGTCGTGCACCCGAGGGCCACATGCCTGTCATTCTCGCAGCGGGCACGAGCGGCGTCCTGTTGCACGAAGCGATCGGCCACGCGCTCGAGGCAGACTTCAATCGTGACGGTACGAGTACCTGGTCGGACAGCATCGGCGAGCGGGTCGCCGAGCCCTTTGTCACGGTCGTCGACGATGCACGCCTGCCGCACGAGTCGGGCGCGCTCAACTTCGACGACGAGGGCAGCGAGACAGGGCGCAAGGTCCTGGTCGAGAACGGCGTCCTGCGTTCCTACGTACACGATCTGAGGAGCGCCCGACACTACGGCGTGCAAACGACCGGAGCGGGGCGCCGCGAGTCCTACCGGCACCTGCCGATGCCGAGACTGACCTGTACGTTCATGGAGAACGGCCCGCACTCGCGTGACGAGATCATCGCCGCTGCGGGCAATGCGCTGATCTGCGAGACGTTCTCCGGCGGCCGCGCCGAACTCGGCTCGGGCAACTTCAGTTTCGAGGTCAAGAACGGCTGGCTCGTGGAGCAGGGCAAGATAACGACGCCGACCAAGGACTTTCGCATCTCGGGCAACGGCCCCGAATTACTTGGCAAGATTGCGATGGCCGCCGACGATACGCGCATGGACACGGGCGGCTGGATCTGTGGCAAGCACGGCCAGAACCTGCCGGTCTCGCACGGCATGCCGACCGTGCTCGTATCGGGCCTCGAGGTTTCGCGGATTCGGGTCTAGGCGCTCGCTCCGCCGTCGAGGGGAATGGCGGCGCCGTTGATGTGCAGCGCGCCGTTGCCGGCCAGGAACAGTGCCAGCGATGCGACCTCTTCGGGCTCGCCGATGCGTCCGCTCGGGACTTCCTCGCACAATTCCTCGATGTATTCGTCGAGATCGTAGTCATTGGCTTTCGCTTCGGCGACGAGCATCGGCGTGTCGACCTCGCCGGGGCAAATGGCGTTGACTCGCAGCCCGTCGCGCGCATGATCCCTGGCCATCGCCTTCGTGAGCAGCACGAGTCCCGCCTTGCTGGCGCAGTAGGCGGCCGCGCGTTCGCCGGCTTTGAGACCCCAGTCGGAAGCGATGTTGATAATGCTGCCCTCCGAGCGTTCGAGGTGCGGCAACGCCGCGCGGCTCAGGAAAAACGGCACGTCGAGATTGACGGCCATCATGTAACGCCAGTCCTCGTCGTTCGTCTCCGAGACGTCGCCGCGAACGAGAACGCCGGCGTTGTTGACGAGGCAGTCGAGTTGCCCGAATTCCTCGATGGCGTCGGCGATGAGTTCTTCGCAGTCCTCGGAGTCGATCAGTTCGCCCGCCCAGGTGACGATGCTTTCGGACACGTCGGCGACTTCCTCGAGACGGCCCTCGTCGCGACCAGCGGCCATCACGTCCCAGCCGTCTTCGGCGAACGCGATGGCAATGGCGGCCCCTATGCCGGAACTCGCGCCCGTGACCAGTACAACGCTCATTGAGAGCCTCCCCTTGTTTCCCTGTCGACGATAACGTGTTATCCAGTGTATCCCATGAGCGTTCCCGAGACGTTACAAAACCTCGGCTGGCGGCCGTATTTTCACGCGCAACTCAACGATGGCGAGGGCGGCCGTCCGGCCCGCGTGCTGCATGTCCACCGCGGACGTATCGACGTCGGGCACGCGGCGGGGCAGGAGTCCATCGCGCTGACCGGCAAGGCAGCGGCGCTCGACATCACGGTCGGTGACTGGGTCGTGCTCGAGCCCGCGGAGCCCGTCGTGCGGCGGCGTCTCGAACGCCAGTCGTTGTTTCAGCGCCGCGCTGCGGGCACGGCGGGCGAGAAGCAGCTGATCGCCGCCAACGTGGATACGCTCTTCATCGTGACCTCCGCCAACCGTGACTTCAATGTCGCGCGGCTCGAGCGCTACCTCGCGATCGCCAACGATGCCGGCGCGTTCCCGGTCGTCGTCGTCACGAAAGCCGACCTCGCCGATTCGATCGAGCCGTTCGTGTCGGCGGCCAGCGGCCTGGCGCCCGGGATTCTCGTCGAGACGCTGGACGCGCGCGAGCCGCTTGAGGTCGACGTGCTGCGCCCTTGGTGCAATGCCGGCCAGACCGTGGCCCTGCTGGGCTCGTCCGGCGTCGGCAAGTCGACGCTGGTGGGCACGCTGACCGGCGAGGCGCTCGCCACCCGCGAGGTGCGCGAGGACGATCAGCGCGGGCGCCATACGACGAGCTCGCGTTCGATGCATCGTCTCGGCGATGGCGGATGGCTCATCGATACGCCGGGCATGCGCGAGCTGCAGCTCGTAGACGTTGGCGATGCGCTCGACGACGTGTTCGTGGAGATCGCCGCGCTGGCCGAGCGCTGCCGGTTCGCGGACTGTTGTCACGAATCGGAGCCGGGATGCGCCGTGCGGGACGCTGTCGAGACAGGCGATCTCGATCCGGAGCGCCTGCGCCGATATCGCAAGCTGCGTTCGGAAGACCAGCGCAACACCGAGACGCTGGCCGAGCGGCGTGCCCGCGACAAGAAATTCGGCAGGATGGTCCGGTCCGTCATGGCGGACAAGCAGCGAGAAAAAGGCGGCAAGCACCAGTGATCAGCATCGACCTGAACGCGGATCTCGGCGAAGGCGATCCTTATGATGACGAACTGCTCGAGATCGTCTCGAGCTGTAACGTTGCCTGCGGCGGGCATGCGGGCGACACGGCATCGATGGCCAGCACCGTTGGATCCGCGATCGCCAACGGCGTCGCCGTCGGCGCGCACCCTGGCTATCCCGATCGCCAAGGATTCGGCCGCGAGAGCGGCTTCATGCGCGGCGCAGAATTGTACGATTCGTTGACCGCGCAGGTGACCGCGCTGGCCGATATCGCGGCCGAACTCGGGGCGCGGCTCAACCACGTCAAGCCCCACGGCGCGCTCTACAACGACGCGATTCATGACGCCGAGCTCGCCGACATCATCGCGCGCGTCGTGGCCGAAGCCCCGGGCGATCCCGCCTTCATGGGCATGGCGAAGACCGAACTCGAGTTTGCGGCGGCCCGCCACGGCCTGCGCTTCATCGCGGAGGCATTCGTCGACCGGGCCTACGAGCCTGACGGCACGCTGGTGTCGCGCAAGGAGCCCGGCGCCGTGCACGAGGAGCTGTATGTCACGACCACGCAGGCCGTGCGCCTGGCCGAGGACGGGCGCGTTACGGCGAGAAACGGCGAGGAGATCGAGGTGCGCGCCGATACGCTGTGTATCCACGGCGATACGCCCGACGCGGCGGGCAAGGCACGCGCCGTGCGCGTCGTGCTCGAGACCAATGGAGTCGAGATTCATGCTCACACGCTGCGGTGACGATCTCTTCTCGGTTGCCGTCGACGATGCGGCCGATGCACAGGCGCTCGCTGCACAGCTTCGCGACACCAGGCGCTTCGTTGACGTCGTTCCCGGCATCGATTCGGTCGTCGTGCATTTCGGCGCCGATGCGATGACCGCGTCGGTCGCGCAGGCCGCAATCGAGGACGCGTTGGCGGAGGGCATACGCCCGCTGTCGACGGATACGGCACTCATCGAGATCCCGGTCGTCTACGGCGGCGCTTACGGGCCGGATCTCGACGGCCTAAGCGATACCACGGGATTGTCGGCCGACGAGATCATCGCGCTGCACACTTCTCGCGAGTATCGCGTCGACATGGTCGGCTTCACGCCGGGCTTTGCCTTCATCGGCGGTCTCGATGACAGGCTGCGCGTGCCGCGTCGCGCGGCACCACGGCAGCGCGTCGAGCCCGGTTCGGTCGGCATCGCGGACGGGCGCACGGGGCTCTATGCCATGGCGAGCCCGGGTGGCTGGACCCTGATCGGCAGGACGCCGTATCGACTGTTCGACGCAACGGCCGACGAGCCGTTTGCGCTGCAGCCCGGCATGCGCGTGCGCTTTGCGGCGATACCCGCGGAAGACTTCGACGCGTGAGCGTCACGCTCGTCAAACCGGGCCTGCAGTCGACGATCCAGTCGCGACCGAGAGCGGGACTGCGACACCAGGGCGTGCCGTCGGGCGGCGCGGCCGATCCGCTCTCGCTGGCCCTCGCCAACAGGCTGGTCGGCAACGCGTGGGATGCGCCCGCGATCGAAGCGGCATTGCTCGGTCCGGCGCTGCGCTTCGACCGTGACTGTGCGGTTGCGGTGACCGGTGCGATCGCGACCGTCACGCTCAACGGTACTGCCGTCGGGCAGCACCGCAGCGTGTTCGCGCGCGAGGGCGACGAACTGGTGGTGGGGGCGTGCGAGACCGGCGCGCGCGTCTACGTCGCGGTCGCGGGCGGTTTCGCCGTACCCGAAGTGCTGGGCTCGGCGGCGACGAGCCTGCAGGCAGGTTTCGGCGGTTTCGAGGGCAGGGCGTTCGCTGCCGGTGACGTGCTCGAAACAGTCGGCGGTGAGGTGAGCGAGCGGGAAACGCCGGCCGAATTCCGCCCGCCTATGGCAACGAGCTGGGCGCTGCGCGCCTGCGATGCGGCGGAAACGCCGTTGCTGCAAAATGCCGACACTTTGTTCGACACCAACTGGGTCGTCGATCGCCGCGCCGATCGCATGGGCCTGCGACTCGACGGGCCGACGCTATCGGTGTCGTCGGATGGGAGGATGCCGAGCGCGGCGGTGTTCCCGGGGACGGTGCAGTGTCCCGAGGACGGCGCCCCGTACATTCTCTCCGCAGACGCGGGCACGGTCGGCGGCTACCCGCGCGTGGCGCAGGTCGCGCGCCTCGACCGGCACATCCTCGGGCAGCTGCGTCCCGGCGATCACGTGCGCCTGCTGCGGCGAGACCCCGACGACGCGGTCGAAGAGCTGCGTGACAAGATCGACTACTGGCGCGAGTGGCTGCCGGCGATCGCCGAGATTTTCTGACACGACGCCCAAAAGCTGGGTTATCCTGACAGCGTGTACCCCGGCGAACGATTCAACAGCATCAGTCACCTGGTAGGGGCGTCCCTGGCGCTGGTTGGCGGCGGCGTGCTGGTGACGATATCGGCGTTCGACGGCGACGCGGCAAAGATCGCGAGCTACTCGGTCTACGCCGTGACCCTGTTCACTCTTTACCTTGCCTCGACGCTGTACCACAGCTTCCCGGGTCGCGCGAAACTGTTCTTTCGCGTCGTGGACCACCAGGCCATTTACCTGCTGATCGCGGGGACCTATACGCCGATCGCCGTCGTCGTTCTGAAGAGCGTCGGCGGCTGGTGGCTGCTGGGCGGCGTGTGGGCATTGGCCATGTTCGGCATGGTGCTCGATGCCGTGCGGCGCACCGGGCCGCGAATCGGCTCCCTCATCCTCTACGTTGCGATGGGCTGGCTCTGCGTGCTGGCCGTGGACTCGCTGCTCGTGTTGCTGCCCAGGGAATCGTTCGTGTTGCTGTTCGCTGGCGGCATCTTCTACACCACGGGCATCGTGTTCTACATTCTCGACAGCTGGTATCCGTGGTGCCACGGCGTGTGGCACCTGTTCGTGCTTGCCGGCAGCATCAGCCACTACTTCGCGATCCTGTTCCTCTAGCAGCAGGATTCCGCTACGGCCGCTTTCGCGACCCTCATGCCGGCGACGCTAATCCAATGATTTTGTGACGAACCTCAAGGTTTTCGTCCATTGGCACCAACATACTGTTCATCAAACCGGACCAAATTAGTCCGGTTTATCCAGGTGGGGGGATCGAATGAACTGACCAGAGGTATGGTAGCCATGAAGACGCGTCTGATATCGGATCGCAAGTGCGATCTCTACGGCGCAGCCCTTGCGTCCGCCACTTTTCTATTCGACATCTACCACCCTCTCGGTATCGCCGGCGCGATGCCCTATATCGCACTGCCGCTGCTCGGGCTGCTCGCGAGATCGTCACGCGCCGTGATCAACCTGGCGCTACTCGGCACGATCCTCAACGTCGGCGGCGTCGCGCTGTCGGGAACATCGCTTTATGTCTCGATGGTCAACCACCTCATGAGCGGTATCCTGGTCTGCATCGTCGCGTATATCGCTCTGACGCACCTGGCGGTCGGGGACAGCCTCCGAGCCAGTCTCCACGATGCCGCCTTTCGCGATCCGCTGACAGGCCTCTACAACCGGCGCTATGTCTTCAACATCCTCCGCGACGAGTTCAGGAAATACCAGCGCTATGCAAACCCTTTTTCCGTGATGCTGATCGACGCCGATCACTTCAAGCGGATCAATGACCAGTTCGGTCATCTCGCCGGGGACGCAGCCTTGAAAGCGATCGCAGACGTATGCAGCGAGTCGGTGAGAGAAACCGATATTGTCGGCCGCTTCGGCGGCGAGGAATTCATCATTCTATTGCCGCACACAAGGGCCACGGACGCCAAGATTGTCGCGGAGCGAATTCGGAACACGATGCTGGAGAGCGAGCTCCACTGGGAGGGACAAAGGCTCGACGTCAGGCTGAGCCTCGGCGTCGCCGAAGCCGGTCTGCACGCCACCGACTTCGACGAGCTGATCACGGCAGCCGACGAGGCGCTGTACGCGGCGAAGGAAGGCGGGCGCAACCAGACCGTGGTCGCCGAAATCGCAAGCGATAGCACCGGTGTCTTCCGACTGCATGTGGTGGCCGCCTGACGCCGTTCATGGTCGGCATCTGTCGCGGCGGCGCTGGAGAATGTGGTGGGCCCGCCAGGACTCGAACCTGGGACCAAGGGATTATGAGTCCCCTGCTCTAACCAACTGAGCTACAGGCCCACATGGGGGGCGCGATTCTAGCAGAAATCTTCGGGAGCAGACCGGAAGGCGCGGGGCGTGACGCATGTCCGTGATCTGCCCAGGACAATAATCTACGATTTCTTGTCACCACGCCGTATTGATGCGAGCCACTCAATATGGGGTATTTGTCACATATAAGGGATTTTGGACGATGCGCTCATCCAGAGGTTTCACTCTCGTAGAGCTACTGGTTGCCCTGGTTGTCGCCTCGCTGCTGCTTGCCATCGCGGTACCGAGCTACAACCAGTTCACCACAAGGGCCAGGGTGTCCGCCGCCATCGGTGATATCGGCTCGCTGAGTCTGGCAATAGAACAGTACCGGCTAAGGAACAACGATCAGATTCCGGCGTCGCTCGAAGAGCTCGGGGTCGAGGTTCCACTCGATCCCTGGGGGCGTTCCTACGAATACCTGAATATTCCGTCCGCGGAGGGTAAAGGCGCCGTGCGTAAGGACCGCAATTTGAACCCCCTGAACACGGACTTCGATCTCTACAGCCGGGGCAAGGACGGCGCCACGGCTTCGCCGCTGACCGCGAAGCAGAGTTACGATGACATACTGCGCGCCAACAACGGCGCTTTCATGGGTCTGGGCGAAGATTACTGATGCAGGGCGCCCCCGCCGGCAGCCTGTTGACCAGCGGCGTCGGAAGGCGCGTGCTTACGCTTTTTCTCGTGGCGGCCGTCGTACCGCTGATGGTCGCGGTTGGCCTTGCCTGGCACGAGTTTAATCGAAGCACGGAAGAGGGTGCCGAACGTCGACTCAGGAGCGACGCGAAGGTATACGGCGTCGAGATCCTGACACGGCTGCAGATAGCCGCCGACAAAGCGGTGGAGGTGGCTCGCGCCGCCGAACAGGCGGGCGGTGGCCAGCTGCCCGCAACGGGGTTCCTGGTGAATGACTTCGTCGCCATCTGGCGTCTCGGCGAGAGAACGCCGCCGGCGCCCGCATTCACTAAATTCATCAAGCCCTCGCTTGCGGACCGCGAGTACCTCGCATCTGGCGAAACCAAGCTCCTGTTCACACAGGGCGTCGAGCTGGTCATGCTCAGGCAGCTTAGCGACGGCGGCATACTTGCGTTTCACCTCGATGCGCCGAAGATCTGGGGCCCGAGAGAGCTCCGTCCTTTTAACACGGAGTTCTGCGTCTTTGGCCCGACGGGCGACGCGTTGCACTGTACGGCCGACTTCGGCACGGGGGTTCGTTTGCCCTTCGCACAAGGTCCCGATACGCGCGGCAACATGTTCGGCGAGTGGGAGATCGGCGGTGCCACGCAAGTCGCAGCACAGTGGCAGCTGTTTCTCGACGGGTCGTTTGCGGCGCTGCCCCTCGACGTCGTCGCCGTGCAGCCCAGGGCGGTGGCCCTGCATTCCGGAACGATCGTCGGCCGCGTGTTTCTGCCGGCTATCGCGCTCGTTCTCGTTCTCGTGGGTTACCTGAGTCTCGGCCTGGTCGCCCGCAGTCTGGTGCCCTTGCGGCAGCTCAAGGATGCGGCGACACAGTTCGCCGATGGTGACCTCGCGTCTCGCGTCAGCGTCCGCACGGGCGATGAATTCGAATGGCTCGCGGAGGCATTCAACAGCATGGCGTCGCGGCTGGGCAGGCAGATATCCGCCCTGGAGGCGATGTCCGGCATCGATCGCATGATCCTGTCCGGTACCAAGCTCGGGGACGTAGCGGCCGACGTCGTCGGTCATTTGCAGAGCATGACCGGGTGTGCATCGGCGGCGGTCATCGCGCGCGACGCCGATGCGCCCCAGGTGGGCACGATGATCTCGTCTCACGACGGCGAAATTGTCCACGATCGGGTGGAGCTTCCCGGCAATGTCGACAGCGCGTGGTGTCGGCCTCGCGCCTTCGAGATCGACGAGACCGATGAATTGGAAGCTCCATTCCAAGGCCGCTTCATGCAATTCGGCCAGCGTTACGTCGACATGGTGCCGGTAATACTGAATGACGATCTGAAGGGCGTACTGCTTCTTGGGTTCGATTCGCCCATCGAGACGTCGAAGAGGAAAGAGGCGCGGATATTCGACCTGGCCGGTCGATTCGCGGTTGCGCTCTCGAGTGTGGAACGTGAAGAAACGCTGTACCGGCAGGCGAATTTCGACGAATTGACGGGCCTGCCGAACCGGCAATTGATGAAGGACCGACTCGAGCAACATATCGCGAGGGCGCGGGCGGACGATCATCGGGGTGCGTTGCTGTTCCTCGACCTCGACAGGTTCAAGGAGATCAATGACGTCTTCGGCCATTCCGTCGGCGACGTCGTGCTGGTCCAGGCCGCCAAGCGTATCGTCTCCGAGGTGCGCGATCGTGACATGGTTGCGAGGCTCGGGGGTGACGAGTTTGTCGTCATTCTGCCGGCCATACGCAACGAGACTATCGCTCGCAATCTCGCCGAGCGGCTTCTCAATCGTCTGAGCGAAGCGTTTACCGTGAAGGATGTGGACCATTATGTCGGCGCGAGCATCGGGATTGTCTTGATGCCGGACGATGGCGACGGCGTCGAGACCCTGCTAAAGAATGCAGACGCGGCCATGTATCGCGCCAAGGACGCGGGTCGGAACCGCTTCGAATTTTTCAGCGAGCAACTCAATGCCGAGAGCCGCAGGAAGATAGGACTCGAGCGCGACCTGCGGCGGGCGTTCCATGAGCGCGAGCTCGAAGTGCACTATCAGCCGCAGTTCGACATTGCCAGCGGGGAAGTCGAAGGTGCCGAAGCCCTGCTGCGCTGGACGCATCCGACCGACGGTCCGATATCCCCGGCAGAGTTCATCCCGCTCGCAGAAGAATCCGGCCTGATTGTCGAAATCGGAGCATGGGTCGTCGAGCAGGTCTGCAAGGACCTGCGCAAGATACTGGATCGCGGCATGCATCCCGGCTCGATGTCGGTCAACGTATCCGCGTGTCAACTCCGGGACGCCGGCTTCCACAACGCCGTATTGGATCCCATTCGCCGCTTCGATATTCACCCTCCGTACATACAGCTCGAAGTAACGGAGACTGCGGTGGCGCAGAATCGGGACACGGCGAATTCGCTGCTCAACTCCCTGCGGCAAGATGGTATTCGCGTGGCAATCGACGACTTCGGCACAGGGTATTCGTCGTTGAGCTATCTTCAGCAGATGCCGTTCGATGTGATCAAGGTCGACAAGTCGTTCGTTGACAAGATCGGTAGCGGTGCGACCTCCGACAACATCTGCCGTACCGTCATTCGCATGGCTCAGGAAATGGGCAAGAAGTCGATCGCCGAAGGCGTGGAGACACGCGAGCAGCTCGAGTTCCTGGAGGCAAACGGTTGCGACGTGGCGCAGGGATGGTACTTCAGCAAAGCACTCGCCAAAGAAGAGTTTTTTGCTTTTGTCGAGCAGCAGGATCAACACACGCAGCGCCGCAAGGCGCTGGAGATCCTGTAAACGCAGTCTGAGGTCGAGCGGTCTACTCGAGTTCGAAGACGACGTTCACGACGGCGCCAAACTCGTTTTCGCCCGCGGAGATCGGCACCGAGGCCGCCTCGGCCATCATCGCGCCACGCATCATCGGGCGTGGCTGCGGAGCACCGGCCTCTGAAATCGACAGGATCTTGCCGACCTTGCCGGCGGCCGCGTCAGCGTAGAGCGATGCCTTGCGCCTGGCATCGCCGATCGCAAGCTTGCGAGCCTCGTCGCGCAGCCCGGCGTCGTCTTCATTGCCGAAGGCGAGGCCGTTGATGCGGTTGCCACCCGATCTGACGACCGCGTCGAGCAAATGCCCGACACGGTCGATGTCGCGATAGCGAATCGTGACCTGGTTGTTGACTTCGTAAGACGAGATCTCCGGCGCGCCGCCGTCCTTGCTGCGACGTTCGTAGCGCGGCGAGATATTGAAGTGGCTGGTGCGGCGGTCGCGTTCGGCGACGCCGAAGTCGTCGAGGACATCGTTGAGCGTCGCCATGGCCGCGTTGTTCGCGGCGAGTGCGCCGGCAGCGTCTTCCGCCTGCGACACGACGCCAACCGTGACCGTGACCATGTCGGGCACGGCCGTGACCAATCCTTCGCCGGTTACGGAGATGGTCGCGGGAACGGGTGCGCTCATGTCGTCAGCATGACACGAGAACGCGGTCAGTAACAGCAGCCCCAGTGCGAGCCAACGCGTCACGTCAGTCCTCTAGCAGGAAGCTGCGCAGCTGGTCCGAACGCGTCGGATGCCTGAGCTTCCTGAGCGCCTTGGCTTCGATCTGGCGGATGCGCTCGCGCGTGACGTCGAACTGCTTGCCGACTTCCTCGAGCGTGTGGTCGGTGTTCATGTCGATCCCGAAGCGCATGCGCAGCACCTTCGCTTCGCGCGGCGTGAGGCCGGCGAGGACCGAGTGCGTCGTCTCCTTGAGACCGGAGCTCGTCGCCGAGTCCACGGGCGAGTGCACGGTCGTATCTTCGATGAAATCGCCGAGATGTGAATCCTCATCGTCGCCGATCGGGGTTTCCATCGAGATCGGCTCCTTGGCGATCTTCAGGACCTTGCGGACCTTGTCCTCGGGCATGTCCATGCGCTCGGCCAGCTCGTCGGGCAGCGGCTCGCGGCCCATTTCCTGCAACATCTGGCGGGAGATGCGGTTGAGCTTGTTGATCGTCTCGATCATGTGCACCGGGATGCGGATCGTGCGTGCCTGGTCGGCGATCGAACGCGTGATGGCCTGGCGAATCCACCAGGTCGCGTAGGTCGAGAACTTGTACCCGCGCCGGTACTCGAACTTGTCCACGGCCTTCATGAGGCCGATGTTGCCTTCCTGGATCAGGTCGAGGAACTGCAGGCCGCGGTTCGTGTACTTCTTCGCGATCGAAATCACGAGACGCAGGTTCGCCTCGACCATTTCCTTTTTCGCGCGGCGCGCCTTGGCCTCGCCGATCGACATCTGGCGGTTGATTTCCTTGATCTCGGCGATCGTCAGCCGCGTTGCTTCCTCGACGGCGATCAGCTTGCGCTGGGCGCGCAGGATATCGTCCTTGAGCTTGGCCAGAACAGACGAGTGCTTGCGCTTGGCGCGGATGTGCTTGTCGATCCAGTGGAGATCGGTCTCGCTCTTCGGGAAGCTCGTGAGGAAGTCCTTGCGCGGCATGCCGGCATCGCGCACGCAGATCTGCATGACGAGGCGTTCCTGGCTGCGAATGATCGAGACGACGTCACGCAGGTCCCTGACCAGCAGGTCGAACAACTTCGGCGCGAGCTTGAGTTCCATGACCTGGTCGGCCACGTCGGCCTGCGCCTTGACCGTGCGCTTGTCCTTGAGGCCGTACTGTCCGAGGTACTTCATCGAGCGATTGAAGTGGCGCTTTATAACCCTGACGCGCGCCTTGACCTCATCCGGGTCCGGGCCGGTGTCGACGACTTCGTCGTCATCATCGTCGTCAGTCTTGGGCGCGGGCGGCTTGATTTCGTCGGGGGCGTTCGGGTCGATGAAGCCGACCACCAGGTCCTGCATACGCGTGTCACCGGCAATAACGCTGTCCGCGACCTGTAGCAACAGCTCGACGGTCGGCGGGAAATGCACCATGTGATACTTGACCTGGTTAAGGCCGTCCTCGATCCGTTTGGCGATCTCGATCTCACCCTGGCGCGTAAGCAGCTCGACCGTGCCCATCTCACGCATGTACATGCGTACCGGGTCGGTCGTGCGCCCGAACTCGGCATCGACGTTGGCGAGCGCCGCTTCGGCTTCCTCGACGGCGTCCTCGTCGGTCACGGGCGTATCCGTCAGCGTCTTCGACTCGGTCTCCGGCGCTTCTTCGTGCACCGTGATGCCCATGTCGTTGATCATGTTGACGATGTCTTCGATCTGCTCGGGATCGACGATGTCGTTGGGCAGATGATCGTTGACCTCGACGTAGGTCAGGTATCCCTGCTCCTTGCCTCGGGCAATCAGATCCTTGAGTTGTTGAGCCTGCTTGCTAACAGCGACGGGTGCTTTTTTCTCAGTCAAGACGCAAACCCCTGCGGGTAAAGAATGCAAACGATTAATTCTACTCTCACGCGGTAACGGAATCCAGATTCAGATCATGGCATTACGCCGCTTTCAAGAGCTCCTGTAATTCGGCCTTTTCGTCCTCGCTCAGGCCGTCAACGCGTTGTTTTTCGATAAGAAACGCGATTCGGTCCTTGCGCCCGGCCTGGGCCAGCTGGTCCAGGCACTCGGTCAGTTCGGCGGCCGCGTCGAAATCCTCGTCCACGGGTAGCTCCGAAGCGGCCAGTTTGCCGAGATGGCGGCCATGTTCGTCGTGCCGAAATCGCTCCAGCATCCCGGCCGTCGTTATATTGGGTTCAGCCTGCACGGTTTCAATAAGTGATTGCAGCAGGTCCGCGCCCTTGCGCCGCAAGCCGGCCAGCCTTTCGACGTCGGCCGTGAGGCCCGAAGACGGGTAATTGAGGACCAGCGAAATGGCATGCCGCACGACCGACGGCTGCCCGGTCTTCGGACTCGTCACGCGGCGGCGGCCCGGCGAGGCGCGTCCCGCGCCCGGTGCATCCCGGGAAGGGCCGGCGCCCAGCATCTTCTCGAGTTTGGGGGCCGTGAGCCCGACCGCCTCGGCGAGGCTCTCGACGAGCAGTTCGCGATACACGCCCGCCGGGATCTTTTGCACCAGCGGGCGCGCGAGTTCGGCCAGCCGCGCGCGGCCGTCCACGGTTGCCATGTCGACCTGCCCGGCGAGTTCCTCGATCAGGAATTCGGACAGGGCCACACCCTCTTCAACGGCTTCGAGGAACGCGTCGGTGCCGAGCTCGTTGACGAACGAGTCGGGATCGTGGCCTTCGGGCAGGAACACGAAGCGCACCTGGCGCCCCTCGCGGATCAGCGGCAGCGCATTTTCCAGCGCGCGCCACGCCGCCTTGCGCCCGGCGCGGTCGCCATCGAAGGCGAAGCAGACGTTGTCCGTCAGGCGGAACAGGCGATTGAGATGCTCGTCCGTGGTCGCCGTGCCCAGGGTCGCGACCGCGAAATCGATGCCGTGGCGCGCGAGCGCGACCGCGTCCATGTAACCCTCGACGACGACCAGGCGCTCGATGTGCCGCAGCGCCTGGCGCGCCTCGTACAGTCCATAGAGCTCGCGACCCTTGTGGAAGAGCACGGTCTCCGGGGAATTCAGGTACTTGGGCTCGCCGTCGCCAAGCGTGCGCCCGCCGAAGCCGATCGTGCGGCCGCGCGCATCGCGGATCGGGAACACGATGCGATCGCGGAAGCGGTCGTAGTGGCCGCCGTTGTCCTTGGCGATGACCAGTCCGGTGGCGAGCAGGCGCTCGACCGCCTCGGGGGACTGGCCGAATTTGTCGAGGACGTTACTCCAGCCATCGGGTGCGTAGCCGATGCCGAAACGCTTGGCGGTCGACCCGTCGATGCCGCGCTGCCGGACGTACTCGATTGCCGCGGGCGATTTCTTGAGGCAGCTCTGCCAGTGGCGCGCGACGCTGTCGAGCAGCGAGAACAGCTCGTCGTAGCGCCGCGCCGGCCGGTCGCTTTCGCTGCGCGGCACGTCGACGCCCATGGCCGAGGCGAGGCTCTCGACGGCCTCGACGAAACTCATGTGGTCGTATTCCATGAGGAAGCCGATCGCGGTGCCGTGCGCGCCGCAGCCGAAGCAGTGGTAGAAACCCTTGGCCGGGCTGACCGTGAACGACGGCGTCTTCTCGTCGTGAAACGGGCAACAGGCCTTGAACTCGCGGCCCGCTTTCTTGAGCTGCACACGCCGGCCGATGACCTCGATGATATCGGCGCGTGCGACCAGATCGTCGATGAAGTCCTGGGGAATCAGTCCGGCCATACTTAAGATAAACGATGCCCGGTCGCGACCGGGTCTTCAGGAGTTTATTGTGTTTTCGAGACAGCATAGCCGAAATAACGGGCTATGCCAGAGCGCAAAATCCGGGCCAAATAAATAGGGGACAGTCACCCTAATTCCAGCCAGTTGTTGCCGCGCCACCTCATAGAGCACCACAGAAAGGAATTAGGGTGACTGTCCCCTATTTATTTGAGGCGTTCCTTGACGACGGCGCTGACCGCGCCCATGTCGGCCCGCCCCGCAGCCTTCGCCTTGATCTGGCCCATGACCTTGCCCATATCGCGAATGCTCTCTGCGCCCGAGGCGGCGATCACCTCGTCGACGAGCGATACGAGATCATCGGCCGAGAGCTGCTCGGGCAGGTAGGTCGCGAGAACGCCGGTTTCGTCGCGCTCTATGGCAGCGAGGTCCTCGCGGCCGCCTTTTTCGAACGCCTCGATCGAGTCGCGGCGTTGCTTGACCATCTTGTTGATGACGCCGAGCACGCCGGTGTCGTCGAGCTCCTCGCGCGTGTCCACCTCGACCTGCTTGATGCCAGCCATCATGAGGCGAATCACCTTGAGCCGGTCCTTGTCACCGGCCTTCATGGCGGACTTCATGTCCTCTTTGATCTGGTCTTTGAGCGACACGGCTGCGAAATCTGTGCGGGCGCGCCGCGAC
>JABDQH010000112.1 GCA_013042375.1 Woeseiaceae bacterium | reverse complement strand
CTTTCATGCACGGCCTGTTCTGGATGAATCGACATCTTCCGCTGGCAGTGGTATTTGCGGCGGTGCTAGGACCGGCCAGCTACTGGTTGGGGAGCAATTTGACTGACGCTGAACTTGGATTGCCGCTGATGACATCATTGTTGATCATGGCCGTCGGTTGGGCGCTGTTGTTTCCATGCGGAATCTACTATGCAGGAAGACTGAAATCATGAATATCGGAACCCGAGCCAAACGCTGCTCTATCGGCGTTCTTGCCTTGTCTCTACTAGTGATGATACCGACCGGCTACGCTAATGACGTTGTCGCACAGACCATTGGCGAGGCCTTTGACCTGAAAAGCGATGAACCCCTGTATAGCGAAACCCATTGTCTCAGTGGTGATGCGCTCGCGCGCGAGGTGATATATCGCAACGTCGAGGGTCAGCTGATTGCCCACAAGATACTGAGCTACAGCACGGGACCAATGACACCATCTTTTGTGCAGTATAATTTCTATTCGCAGGAATCGATCGAGGTCGAACTGAAACAGGATGAAGTCACCATGACGGTAAAGGATGAAAACAGTTCCGGACCCGGGAAGGTTGTCTCGACCCGTCCCAGTGCAAATTTGCCGGTCGTCATTGATGCCGGTTTCGACGCATTCGTTACCGGTAACTGGGATAGCCTGCTAGCCGGCGAGAACAAGAGTTTCCAGTTTCCGTTTGCGGCCCGCGAAAGCCTGGTAAAGCTGCGCATCAAGCCGACCAGCTGTACCTATGATACCGAGTCTGATCAATGTTTCAGTCTGGAAATGAATAACTGGTTCCTGCGTATGCTGGTGGCCCCGATTGAACTTGGATATGACGCCAAGCTTAAACGTCTTAGCCGTTACCGGGGACTTTCAAATATCGGCGATGGCAAAGGTGAAGGGCTCGTGGTCGATATCCGTTACAACTACCAGGATATCCCCCCCAGGGCCTGCGGTGTAAACGACCTGAAATTGACTGGAAAAGCGGGTGAGAGGAAGGTCTCGGCCCTCGATAGCCGGCAACTGGCGCTATGAACCTGATTTTTAAAGCCACGCTGGTTGCTTTTGCCCTGACGGTCGTCAACGCTTGTTCATCGGTAACGATCGATGAATACGCCGACAACAAGCCGCTACTGGTGCCCGAGAAATTTTTTGATGGCCAGCTCAGCGCTCATGGCATTGTCAAGGATCACGGTGGGCAGGTTATTCGCTACTTCAGCGCAAAAATTAAAGCCTACTGGGTCGATGGCATCGGTACCCTTGACGAAAGCTTTGTATTCGATGATGGCGAACAACAATCCCGCGTCTGGAAGTTGAAACCTCAATCAGACGGCAGCTATGTTGCGACCGCCGGCGATGTTATCGGTGAAGGCAAAATGATAGCGGCAGGTAACAGCCTTTTCCTGGACTACGTGTTGCGCATCCCCTACGGCGACAGCACGATTGACTTGCGTATCGACGACCGCATGTACCTGGTGTCGGAGCGAGTGTTGTTAAACGAATCAGTCATGACCAAGTGGGGTTTTAAGGTTGGCCAGATCACCCTCGTGATCGAAAAGGAATAAGACTCTACTTGCGCGGCGGTAAACCGGTATGTTGTGTTAACAGGCTTCCCTTTTTAACCCTTCCGGATCGGGCCTGGTAACTGTTTTTACGTCGCGGGCTGTGGTAACTGCCGGTATCGCGAGGCTGGTAGGTCGGTACTAGCTGTTGTTTGCCGTTGCCGATCATTTCCTCCCTGCCCATCTCCTTTAACGCGGAGCGCAGCATGGGCCAGTTGGCCGGGTCATGGTAGCGCAGGAAAGCCTTGTGCAGGCGTCGTTGTTTTTCTCCTTTGGCAGTGCCGACTTCCTCGCTGTCGCGACGGATTCGTTTGAGCGGATTCTTGCCGCTATGGTACATCGCGGTCGCGGTTGCCATCGGGGATGGATAAAAATTTTGTACCTGGTCCGCACGAAATCCATTTTGCTTGAGCCAGAGAGCAAGGTTCAACATGTCTTCATCGGTGGTACCGGGATGGGCGGCGATGAAGTAGGGGATAAGATACTGTTCCTTGCCTGCCTTTCTGGAGTATTTTTCAAACAGCGCCTTGAAGCGATCGTAACTACCCATTCCCGGTTTCATCATCTTTGACAGTGGACCCTGCTCGGTATGCTCGGGTGCAATTTTCAAATAACCGCCGACGTGATGGGTGACCAGCTCTTCGACGTATTTCGGCGACTCCACGGCGAGGTCATAGCGCAGCCCGGAACTGATCAAAACCTTTTTCACGCCATCGATGGCGCGCGCGCCACGGTAAAGCTCGATCAGGGCCGAATGATCGGTATTTAGATTTTCACAGATTCCCGGATAGACGCAGGAGGGACGACGGCAGGCTGTTTCGATCGCCTTTGACTTGCAGGCGATCCGGTACATGTTGGCGGTCGGCCCGCCGAGATCGGATACCACCCCGGTAAACCCCGGGACCTTGTCGCGCATGACTTCGATTTCACGCAGGATCGACTCCTGTGAACGGTTCTGGATGATGCGACCCTCGTGTTCGGTAATCGAGCAAAAGGTACAGCCGCCGAAACAGCCGCGCATGATATTGACCGAGAAGCGGATCATCTCGTAGGCCGGGATGCGGGCATCGCCATAGGACTCGTGCGGCACGCGCGAGAAGGGCATGCCGAAGACGTAGTCCATCTCCGCCGTGGACAAGGGTATCGGCGGCGGATTCAGCCACAGGTCTTTCTCGCCATGCGCCTGCACCAGCGCCCGCGCATTGCCGGGATTGGTCTCGAGGTGCAGCACGCGGTTGGCGTGTGCATAGAGTACGGCGTCGTTGCGTACCTTTTCGAAAGACGGCAGGCGAATCACCGTGCGTGCGCGGTTGTTGCGGGCATCGGGGACGAAACGCAGCGCCTCGCCGCCGTCGGCGTCCTGCGCCGCCTGATCCTGGCACCGGGCTCGATCCTGTGTGCTGACGTAGGGATTGACGACATGGTCGACACGCCCGGGACGATCGATACGTGTCGAGTCGACTTCCCACCAGCCCTCGGGCTCGTCCCGCCGCAGGAAGGCCGTGCCGCGCACGTCCGTGATGTCGGCGATCGCCTCGCCGCGCGCGAGGCGATGCGAGATCTCGACGATGGCGCGCTCGGCGTTGCCGTAGACGAGCATGTCGGCCGCTGCGTCCAGCAGGATCGAGCGCCGCACGCCGTCCTGCCAGTAGTCGTAGTGTGCAACGCGCCGCAGCGAGGCTTCGATGCCGCCCAGAACGACGGGCACGTCGCCGAACGCCTGACGACAGCGCTGCGCGTACACGAGCGAACAGCGATCGGGGCGCTTCCCACCGATGCCGTGCGGCGTGTACGCGTCGTCATTCCGGATCTTGCGGTCCGCCGTGTAGCGGTTGATCATCGAGTCCATGTTGCCGGCCGCGACGCCGAAGTACAGGTTCGGTTTCCCGAGCTGCCTGAAGTCGTCGGCACCCTGCCAGTCCGGTTGCGCGATGATCCCGACGCGAAAGCCCTGTGCCTCGAGCAGGCGACCGATGATCGCCATGCCGAAGGACGGATGGTCGACGTAGGCATCCCCGGTCACGATGATGATGTCGCACGAGTCCCAGCCGAGCGCATCCATCTCTTTAACAGACATGGGCAACTGCGCCGCGACGCCGAAGCACTCGGCCCAGTACCTGTTGTAGTCGTAAATGGCGGGTGCGCGCATGCCCGGGTGCCGGTCGCGATGGCCGGCCATTATAGCCGCTCCCACAAGTAAAGCGGCCGCCACACATGCTAAAGTCCGCTGCGTGACCATCAGCATCCCCGATTTCTCGGCCGCCCGTGTCGTCGTCGCCGGTGACGTCATGCTCGATCGTTACCTGTTTGGTTCGACGGGGCGCATTTCTCCCGAAGCACCGGTACCGGTCGTGCACGTGCGCGAGACCGACGACCGGCCCGGCGGCGCGGCCAATGTCGCGGTCAACCTGGCGGCGCTCGGCGTGGCGACGAGCCTCGTCGGTGTGGTCGGCAAGGATGCCGCGGCAACCGCACTCGCCGCGATCCTCACCGAGCGCGGCATCGACTGCGCGTTCCCGGTGGCGGACGACCGGCCAACGATTACGAAGACACGCGTGCAGAGCCGTGGCCAGCAGCTCATTCGTCTCGACGAGGAGAATGCCGTCGCGATGCCCGGCGACGCCATGGCCGCCGCGCTGCGTGACGCGCTCGACGGCGCCGGCGCCGTCATCCTGTCCGACTACGGCAAGGGTTCCTTGTCCGATGTGCAGACGATGATCGCGGCGTGTCGCGCTGCCGGCGTTCCCGTACTCGTCGACCCTAAAGGCACCGATTTTTCGAAGTACCGCGGTGCCTCACTGATCACGCCGAACCAGTCGGAGTTCGAAGCTGTGGCCGGTGTGGCGGATTCGGACGAGGAACTTGTCGATCGTGCGCGCGCCATGATGGCGCAGCTCGATCTCGACGCGCTGCTGGTCACGCGTAGCGAGAAGGGCATGCTGCTCGTCGAGTCGGGCGCGGAGCCCCTGTTCCTGTCGACCCAGGCACGCGAGGTTTACGACGTGACCGGCGCCGGCGATACCGTGATTGCAACGCTGGCTGCCGCGCTCGCCAGCGGCCAGGCACTCGGCTCGGCCGCGGCGCTCGCCAACCTGGCTGCCGGGCTCGTCGTCCGCAAGATCGGCGTCGCGACCGTGACGCCGGGTGAGCTGTCGGCGGCATTGCACCAGCGCGGCCAGGGCGGTCGCGGCCTGGTCGGTCTCGAAACGCTGCTGGCACTCGTCGATGAGGCGCGCGATCGCAACGAGCGCATCATCATGACAAACGGCTGCTTCGATGTGCTGCATGCGGGTCATGTGTCATACCTCGAGGAGGCGAAGAGCCTCGGCGATCGCCTGATCGTCGCGGTCAACGACGATGACTCGGTGCGCCGGCTCAAGGGCGAGAACCGGCCTATCAACGCGCTAGAGGATCGCCTGCTCGTCCTCGCGGGTCTCGCGGCCGTCGACTGGGTAGTACCGTTCTCTGCGGACACGCCGGCAGGCCTGATCCAGGCCGTGTTGCCCGACGTGCTGGTCAAGGGCGGCGACTACAAGCCGGAAGAAATCGCAGGCGCCCGCGACGTGATGCAGGCCGGCGGTGAGGTCCGTGTGCTGGCCTTCCGCGATGGTCACTCCTCGAGCCGCATCATCGACAGGCTGGGCGACGAATAGAGAAGGGCTTCCCTTGCGCTTCCTTTATAACCTGCTGACGTACATTCTGTTATTGCCAATTCTCGCGTACTGGACGCTGCGTGGTGTGGGCAATCGTGCCTACTTTGACCGTCTCGGGCAGCGCTTCGGTTTCGGCTTTTCCGAGATCAAGCGCTGCATCTGGGTGCATGCCGTATCGGTTGGCGAAGTGCAGGCGGCGGCGCCGCTCGTGCGTGTGCTGGCCAGGCGTTTTCCCGATCACGCACTGCTCATTACGACCGTAACGCCGACCGGGGCCGAGCGCGTGCGCAGCCTGTTCGGCGACTCGGTACACCATGCGTATATTCCCTTCGAATTCCCGCATGCGGTCAACGCCTTCTTCCGGCGCACGCGCCCCGTGGCCGCGCTGATCATGGAAACCGAGATCTGGCCCAACCTGTATCGTGGATGCGGGGTGCGCAAGGTGCCGCTGATTCTGGTCAGTGCGCGTATCTCACCCAAGTCGGTGCCCGGCTACCGAAAACTCCTGCCGCTCATCCGCGAGACCCTGTCACACGGCATCATCATCGCTTCGCAAAGCCAGCCCGATGCCGAGCGCTTCCTGGAACTGGGCGCCAACCCCGACCGCACCCACGTCATGGGCAATATCAAGTTCGACATCGAGGCCGACGCGAGTACGACAGCTAACGGGCAGGCCGAGCGGGCGGCGCTGTTCGGCGACAGGCCCGTGTGGATCGCCGCGAGCACCCACGAGGGGGAAGAGACGATCGTGCTCGACGTCCACGAGGCGCTGCGCGCGCGCCACGACGACCTGTTGCTGGTGCTCGTGCCGCGGCACCCGGAACGGTTCGCCGCCGTCCGGGAGCTCGTCGAAAAACGCGGTCACAGTGTCGTGTCGCGGACCGACAGGCAGCCGGTCGGTGACGCCGCCGTATTCCTGTGCGACACGATGGGCGAGGTCCCGCTTTTTTATGCGGCGAGTGATGTTGCGTTCGTTGCCGGCAGCCTGGTACCGATCGGCGGGCACAACCTGCTCGAGCCCGCGTCGCTCGGCGTACCGCTCGTGACGGGGCCACATAATTTCAATGCCCAGGATATCGCCGACCTGTTCCTCGAGCTCGGCGCCTGTCGCCGCGTCGACGATGCAGACGAACTCGTGGAAACGATCAGCGAGCTGCTGTCGAACCCGGACGAGGCGGCCCGGCTCGGACGAGCCGGGCAAAAAGTGCTCGAGGAAAATCGCGGCGCGCTGGAGCGGCTCCTCGTGTTGCTCGAACCTCTATTGGTCGCCTGAGGCACCGGCGGCCTCTTCGGAGAAGATCTGCTCGGGTGTCTTGCGTTCGACCAGCCAGGTGTCGATCTCTTCGAGGTCCTGCACCTGCAGGGTCCCGGCGGCCTGCTTGAGTCGCAGCACATTCATGATGTAGTCGTAGCGCGATTGTTCGTAGTTGGTGATGGCCGCATACAGCGCAAATTGCGAATTCAGCACGTCGACGATCGTGCGCGTGCCGACTTCGAAACCGGCTTGCGTGGCTTCGAGCGCAGTGCTGCTCGAGGCGACGGCCTGCTTCAGGGCCTGGACGCGGCTCATCTCCGAAATGACGCCGAGGTAGGCATCGCGTGCCAGGCGCTCGGTTTCTCGTGTGACGCGCTGCAGCTGCTCGCGACTCGCGCGGTGCAGGTAGACGGCCTCCTTGACTCTCGAACTCGTGGCACCACCCGCGAACAGCGGCAGATTGAACTCGATGGCGATCGAATCCTGCTGGCCGTCGCTGTCCGCCGGGATAAACGGCGAGTTATTGAAGCTGCGGTCCGATTCCGTGTCCCGCTCGCCACTTCTGGCCACGAGCTCCACGCTCGGGTAGTGGCCGTTGCGGCGGAAGGAAATTTCGTCGCGCGCGAGTCGCTCGTCGAGACGGCTCGCGACGAGACTGAGATTCTGGCTCAACGACAGGTCGACCCATTCGCGTTCGCTGCTGGGATCAGGCGACTGCAGCGGAAAATCCTCCTGCGGCGCCGACAGCTCGGCGACGTATTCGCCCGTGATCTCGCGCAGGAATTCGCGCGCCGTGGCGAGCACACGCTTGGCCGCGATCTCCGATGCAATTGACTGGTCGTAGGCGGCCTGCGATTCCTGCACGTCGGTAATCGCAATCAGGCCGACCTCGAAGCGCTGCTTGGCCTGCTCGAGCTGACGCGCGATCGCCTGCCGGTCGGCATGGATCGAACGCAGTCGGTCCTCGGCGGCCAGTACGTCGAAGTAGCGCTGGGCGACGCGGAGGATCAGGTCTTGCTGCGCGGCTTCGCGGACGGCTTCGGCCCTGGCGACGGTCTTGTCGGCGCGCCTGAGTCCGACAATCTGGTCCCAGCGGAATAGCGACTGGCGCAGCTCGAAGCCCCAGCTCGTGACCTCGTCTTCGATAACGGAATTCAGCGAACCGATGCTGCCGTCCGAATCGATTTCGATGCTTGTGCCTTCAGTGTCCGACCTTTCCCAGCTGCCGCCGAACCCGACCTGCGGCAACAGCGCGCCGCGCGCCTGCGGCTTGGCCTCGAGCGCGGCCAGGCGCCGCGCCTCGGCCTCGTGGATGGCCGGGTCGCTCTGCAAGGCCTGCTGGTAGACTTCCAGCAACGATGCAGCTTGTCCCGTTGCCGGCGCCGCGAATAGGCCGATGATAAGTAACGCTCTGATTAGTTTAATTTTTCTCATCTCGTCGTCGTCCGGACAGGGACCGCGCGGGCCCGAGAGGTGTTATAGTCTACTACATCACCATATCAGTTAAAAGTTCGTGCTTAGAGCTTAGATGCAAGTCAGGCCCAACTGGTTTCGTAAATCGGCTAGAAAGTGAACTGCGGCGGCAGCGCGCCGTGCACGAGCGGTTGCAGGTCGGTCTCGAAAAGCGCAACCGTGTTCCAGTCATGCGCGTTCGTGCGCTCGATCAGCTTGGCCTCCATTGCCGGCGCATCGCCAACCACGATGAACAGGCGACCCTGCGCGTCGAGCGCTTCGACGAAGCGCGGATCGAAGGCCTGGATCGAACCCGTTACGGCGATCGCATCGAAACGTCCTTCAGGCAACTCGCGGGTCGCATCCATCTCGATGAGTTCGACGTTGTCGATGCCTTCCTGTTCCAGCTTGCGTTCCGCGTCCTTGATGAAGTCGGGGTAGATGTCGAGACTCGTGACGTGCCTCGCGAGTCGTGCGAGGCAGGCGGTCATGAACCCGCTGCCGGTGCCGATCTCGAGGACCCTGTCATCGCTCCGCAGACCAAGAGCCTGCAACAGCCGGCCTTCGAGCGTCGGGGTCATCATGTGCTCGCCATGGCCCAGCGGAATCGCGACATCGGCGAAAGCAAGCGGCTCATAACCGGCAGGCACGAAATGCTCTCGTGGCAATTCCATGAGCATGGCCAGAACGTCTTCATCGTAGACGTTCCAGCCCCGAACCTGCTGCATGACCATCTGCAGCCGCGCGTAATCGGTGTTCATGCGTTAGAAACCTGTAAGCTGTTGAATCAGAAGCGAAGCTGTGTGCGGAATTATGGTGAATCGTCTCAGCGAGCCTGATTCCCTGGGCTATGCTAGACGGACATGCGTCCCGCGCCCGAATCACAATAATAATAACAACAAATGATCTTCGCTGAACTACAACCCCTGGCCGGGGACTGAATGAACTCCACTGTCATCATTATCTCGCTGGCTGCTCTCGCCCTGGTCATGCTGGGGCTGGCCATACATTTCGCGCGTAAGCGTACGCAGGCACGCGTGCGCATCGAGCGGCTGTACGAAGAAATAATGGCGGCTTCTCACGACGCCTCGGTCGGCCGCCGTCTGATAGTCCCCGACGACCCGGAGACGGCGCAGATCGCGACGACGGTGAACCGGCTTTTCGATGCGCTCGGTGAGCGCGACCAGAAGATCCAGGATCGCGATCGCCTGTTTCATGATTTCGCGCGTGCGCTGCCCGAGATTGTATTCGTGCACACGGAGAAAATCCTGCTCGCCAACGAGGCTGCTGCAGATCTCGTCGGCCTGGAACCGGGGCAGCTGGCCGGGCGAGACGTTGCCGACCTCGTCAGGCCGGCATACCGCGCACTGTTCCGCAAGACCATCACCAAGCGGCTGGCTGGCGAAGATGCACCGCGACGCATCGAAATGCAGCTCATCAATGGCAACCAGGCGGGCCTGTGGGTTGAGGCACAGAGTTCCAGCATCGACTACGCGGGGCAGCAGGCGATCCTGACGATCGCGCGCGACATCAGTCACCGCAAGAGCCTCGAGGTATCGTTGTCGCGCAGCAAGCGCCAGGCGCAATACACGCTCGAGTCAATTGCCGAGGGCGTTATCACGACAGACAACGACGGTCGCATCGACTACATGAACCTCGCCGCCGAGACGCTGCTGGACACAAATCGCGACGACGCCACGGGCCACCGCATCGGCGAGCTGTTCGCCCTCGTCGACGATGCCGATCGCCGCAACCTTCCGGACCCGGTCGAGCGCTGCCTCGCGATGCGCCGGCGCGTCAACATGGGCCGCCGCGCCGTACTGATCACGGCCGACGGCGAGCACGAGCATTCGATCGAGCTGACGGCATCCCCGATCCGCGGGCCCAGCAATACCGTCTCCGGCGCCGTCGTCGTGTTCCACGACGTCAGCGAACTGCGCGGTCTGACTCGCAAAATGTCGTACCAGGCGACCCACGATCAACTTACGGGACTCATCAACCGGCATGAGTTCGATCGGCGGCTCGAGGAAGCGATCGACACCGCGCACGCCGAGGAAGCCATGCACATGCTGTTCTACATGGATCTCGATCGCTTCAAGGCCGTGAATGACAGCTGCGGTCACATCGCCGGCGACAACATGCTTCGCGAGGTTGCGGCGATTATCAAGGACCAGGTGCGCGAGTCCGATTTCGTCGGGCGGCTCGGCGGCGACGAGTTCGGTGCGCTGCTGATCGGCTGTCCGATCGACAAGGCGAGGCAGATAGCCAACGATATCTGCAACGCCGTCGCCGACTACCGCTTCGTGTGGAAAGATAAGATCTTCAACATCGGCATCTCGATCGGTCTGGTGGAGATCTCGCACGCGAGCGGGTCGGTGCAGGACATCATGAGTGCAGCGGACTCGGCCTGCTACGTGGCCAAGCAATCGGGCAGGGGGCAGGTGCACGTTTACTCGGCACGCGACGAGGCCGTGGCGCGCGAGCGCGGCGACATCCAGTGGCTGCGTCAGCTACAGACTGCGCTGCACGAAGACAAATTCGAGCTGGCTGTGCAGCCCATCATCTCGATGCACGGCCATGCGGAAACCGGCCCTGCCGTCGAGGTGCTGATTCGCCTCGATGACGCTATAGGGCGTGCGAGCGACAGCGCCGAGTTCCTGCGGCCGGCGGAGCGCTACCAACTCACGCCGCAGATCGATCGCTGGGTCGTCAATGCGTCCCTGGCGGCGATCTCGAGCGGTGAGATCAAGCTCTCGGCGCACCGTAGCTGCGCCATCAACCTGTCGGGCCAGACGCTGGGGGACGAGGCCTTCCTCGGCTTCGTCGTCGAGGCCCTGGATCGCTCGGGCGTGGCGCCGTCGACGATTTGCTTCGAGGTAACCGAGACGGCCATCCTGGCGAATGTGCAACATGCACAGCGATTCATCGAGGTGCTTCACGGTATCGGTTGTTCGTTCTCGCTGGACGACTTCGGTAGCGGGCTTGGTTCGTTCTCGAGTCTCAAGCACCTGCCGATCGACTACCTCAAGATCGACGGCACTTACACGCGCAATCTGCAGACCGATCTCGTCAACCAGGAGATGGTCAGCGCCATGATCAAGCTGGCGCGTACCATGGACTTCAAGGTCGTGGCCGAGCAGGTCGAGCACCAGGAGGATTTCGACTGGCTTCGCGAGGTTGGCGTGGATTTTGTACAGGGGTATTTCGTCGAGGCGCCCGTGAGGCTCGGCAGCGGAATGAGCGGGACGTATCGGGCCCTGACTCCCTGAGGCGGCTTTATCCGCCCGTGTCGTCGGGCCCCGTCGCGCCCTGGCGCATGCACCAGACGGCGACTGCAAACGCGATGCCGAAGGCCGGACCGAGGCCGACGCCGAGCGCTATATTGCCGAACGCCGAACCGAAGGCCGCGCCCATACCGGCACCGATTGCGACCCCGACGCCGATGAATACGGCGAGGTTGTGTGAGCTGTCGTGATTTTCAGACATGGTGGCCTCCTGTAGAACGCGCGGTCTGCGCGTCCCAGAGCCGTTGCCTAAACATAGCAAAAAAATAAGGCCGCCGGACGATTCCGACGGCCTTATTCATGACAGCGCGATGCGATCAGCCGACGAGCAGAGGCACGATCAGCAGCGCTACGATGTTGATGATCTTGATCAGCGGGTTGATCGCCGGGCCCGCCGTGTCCTTGTACGGGTCGCCAACGGTGTCGCCCGTGACCGCGGCCTTGTGAGCATCGGAGCCCTTGCCGCCGCAGTTGCCGTCTTCGATGTACTTCTTGGCGTTGTCCCAGGCGCCGCCGCCGGCCGTCATTGAGATCGCGACGAACAGGCCCGTGACGATGGTGCCGAGGAGCAGACCGCCGAGCGCTTCGACGCCGAGCAGGAAGCCAACCAGGATCGGCACGGCGATCGGCAGCAGCGACGGAATGACCATCTCCTTGATCGCGGCCTTGGTCAGCAGGTCGACGGCACGACTGTAGTCGGGCTTGCCCGTGCCTTCCATGATGCCTTCGATTTCCTTGAACTGGCGGCGCACCTCGTTGACCACAGAGCCGGCGGCACGGCCGACCGCTTCCATGGCAAGGGCGCCGAACAGGTAAGGCACGAGGCCACCGATGAACAGGCCGATGATGACGCGGTAGTCATTCAGCAGGAACGTGACATCCTGGCCGGCCTGGGTGAGCGCGTTGTTGTAGTCCGCAAACAGCACGAGTGCCGCGAGACCGGCAGAGCCGATGGCATAGCCCTTGGTGACCGCCTTGGTCGTGTTGCCAACGGCGTCCAGCTGGTCGGTGATCTTGCGGATTTCGGGCGGGAGCTCAGCCATTTCGGCGATACCGCCGGCATTGTCCGTAATCGGTCCGAAGGCGTCGAGTGCGACGATGACACCCGTCATGGACAGCATCGCCGTGGCGGCAATCGCGATGTTGTAGAGGCCGCCCATCGTGGTCTCAGCCAGGGCGAACGCACCCCAGATGCTGGCGCAGACCGCGATGACGGGCAGGGCCGTGGCCTTCATCGAGATACCGAGACCGGCGATGATGTTGGTGGCGTCTCCCGTCAGCGAGGCATTCGCGATCGTTTTGACCGGCTTGAACTCGGTGCCGGTGTAGTACTCGGTAATCACAACCATGGCGGCTGTGAGGCCGAGGCCGATGAGCGAAGAGTAGAAGATGTTCATGGCCTGGCCACTGGCGCCCATCATGGCGTCTGTGACGAAGTAGAACGCGATCGCGGCGAGCACGCCTGCGACGATCATGCCGCGGTACAGCGCGCCCATAATCTTGCCGCCGTCCGACGTCTTGACGAAGAACGTGCCGATGATCGAAGCGACGATCGAGACGGCGCCGAGCACGAGCGGGTAGATGACGGCTTCGGGGCCGTAGGCCGACGCGACCATGCCGCCCAGCAGCATGGTGGCGATGATGGTCACGGCGTAGGTCTCGAACAGGTCGGCAGCCATGCCGGCGCAGTCGCCAACGTTATCGCCGACGTTGTCTGCGATGACGCCCGGGTTGCGCGGGTCGTCTTCGGGGATACCGGCTTCGACCTTGCCGACGAGATCGGCGCCGACGTCGGCGCCCTTGGTGAAGATACCGCCGCCGAGTCGGGCGAAGATCGAGATCAGCGAGCCGCCGAAGGCGAGGCCGACCAGCGCATGGATCGCATCGTCCGGCGTGGCGCCCATCTTCAACAGTATGTAGTAGTAGCCCGCAACGCCGAGCAGGCCGAGGCCGACGACGAGCATGCCCGTGATGGCGCCGCCCTGGAACGCGATCTTGAGCGCCGGGTTTACCCCGTCTTTCGCCGCTTCAGCCGTGCGGACGTTGGCCTTGACTGACACGAACATGCCGACATAGCCGGCGAGGCCCGAGAACACGGCGCCGATGACGAAACCGATTGCCGTGGCCCAGTCGAGGACGAAGCCGAGCACGATCGCCAGGACCACGCCGACCAAGCCGATAGTCATATACTGGCGGTCCATGTAGGCTTTGGCGCCCTCCTGGATAGCCGCAGCAATTTCCTGCATGCGCTCGCTACCGGCGGACTGCTTGAGAATCCAGCCTCGCGAGATCATGCCGAAGAGAATGGCGGCAACGCCCGCCCCAATCGAGAGCCACAGGGCCAACTCTGTAGACATCAGTTCTTCTCCAGATATTTTCTAGGATGCGGAACGCAAAGCATCCGTGACCGCATGACCAGCGGTGCGCGGGGTCGCGTTCGACGGTGTAATTCCCTTGTAGATCTTGCTGCCGGCTGAGCCGGCGGCGCGCACTATACCACAAATCTGGTCTTGAGCTTCGGCTTCACCGCGACGTTTCGGAGCTTCGCGACCTTGGGTAAGCCGTTGACATAAGGCGGATAATCCTCGCCGCGGATCAGGGGCTCGAGATAGCGCCTGGCCGCCGCGGTAATGCCGAAACCGTCCTTGGTGATGTAGCGCGCGGGGAGCATCTTTTCCTTGTTGGCGATGCGCCCGAGCGGCGCCGACTCGATCTTCCAGCGATACGGCTTGTCCGAGGTCCGCTTGATGACCGGCATGACGGCCGACTTGCCTGCCAGTGCGAACTTCACCGCGGCCTGGCCGACGGCATAGGCCTGCTTGACGTCGGTCGCCGAGGCGATATGGCGCGCGGAGCGCTGCAGGTAGTCGGCGATCGCATAGTGGTACTTGAGGCCGAGGTTGTCGCGCACCATCGTCGCGACGACCGAAGCGACCCCGCCGAGCTGTGCGTGGCCGAATGCGTCACGCGTGCCCTGGTCGGCGAGGAACTTGCCGTTGGCGTAGCGGGCGCCTTCGCTGACGACGACGACACAGAAACCGTAGTCGCGAACGCACTGGCGGACCCTCTTCAGGAAGTCGCGCTTTTTGAACGGCACCTCGGGAAACAGGATGATGTGCGGCGCATCGCCTTCCTTCTTGCCCGCGAGGCCACCTGCTGCCGCGATCCAGCCGGCATGCCTTCCCATGACCTCGAGGATGAATACCTTGGTCGACGTCGTGGCCATCGAGGCGACGTCGAGGGCGGCTTCCTGGGTCGATACGGCGACGTACTTGGCGACCGAGCCGAAGCCCGGGCAGTTGTCCGTAACCGGCAAGTCGTTGTCGACCGTCTTCGGCACGCCGAGGCAGGTGACCGGGAAACCCATCTTCTTCGAGATCTGCGACACCTTGTGGGCCGTATCCATCGAGTCGTTGCCGCCGTTATAAAAGAAATAGCCGATGTTGTGGGCCTTGAACACCTCGATGAGGCGCTCGTATTCGGCACGGTTCTCCTCAAGGCCCTTGAGCTTGTAGCGGGCCGAGCCGAATGCGCCGCCCGGCGTATGCATGAGCGCCTTGATTGCTGCGGCGCTCTCCCGGTCCGTATCGATCATGTCCTCGGTCAGTGCCCCGATGATGCCGTTACGCCCGGCATAGACCCTGGCGATCTTGTTCTGGTGCTTGCGCGCCGTTTCGATGACGCCGCAGGCGGTTGCGTTGATGACGGCCGTGACGCCACCCGACTGGGCGTAAAAGGCATTCATTGCTGGCATTGTTCGGGCTCCCCGGTTGTGCGGTTACAGGCAGCCGCAAGGATACATCGCATTGACCTCGATGTCCTTTGCGGTTAGCGTACCGACCCGCATGCTTCGGCGGGTCTGGAAGACCCGATTGGCGGCTCAGGCCGCGTCCGCACACAACGTTGATCAAGAATTAAGAAAATGCGAATCGTATTACTGGGCGCGCCGGGATCCGGCAAGGGCACACAGGCCAAGCGGCTAATGGCCGAGCGGAACATCCCGCAAATATCGACCGGCGACATGTTGCGTCAGGCCGCGGCGGCCGGCACGAACCTGGGCCTGCGCGCCAAGGCGACCATCGACGCGGGCAACCTGGTGCCGGACAAAGTGGTGCTCGCGATTATTGCCGAGCGGCTGGCGCACCCGGATGCCGAGGCGGGGTTCATCCTCGACGGGTTCCCGCGGACAACGCAGCAGGCACTCGACCTCGAAGACCTGCTCGAAGAGATGCACACTCCGCTCGACGCGGCCGTCTTGCTGGACGTCGACTTCGACATTCTCCTCAAGCGCCTGACGGGACGGCGGACCTGCTCGAAGACCGGCAAGCTGCTTAATATTTATTTTTCGCCCCAAGAGGAGATCGACGAGTGTCTCGAGGCGGGTGGCGAGCTGATTCAGCGTGACGACGACAACGAAGAGACCATCTCGAATCGCCTCGATGTCTATCACCAGCGCACGGAACCGCTTATCGATTTCTATCGCGAGCGGGGCAAGCTCCTGTTCGTCGATGCCGACGGCCCGATCGAGGATGTCTTCGAGCGACTGACCGAGGCACTCGCGTAACCGGAAAAGGGGTCACGAAAAAGGGGTCAGACCTTTTTAACAATGTTAAAAAGGTCTGACCCCTTTTTTTTCTACAATAATTCCTGCAGGTCGTCGCCGATCAATGCCGCACGCCAGCCGCTGAGAAGGCGCGAATTGCGGCTGCCGCCGATGATGACGGCCGACAGTTCGCGTTTCGACGCTACGGTCTCGGCGGCAATCCCGAGTTCTTTCGCACAGGCCGCAACCCGGGACTGCATTTCCTTGAGCAGCGCTTTTTGCCCTTCGTCGGGTGGCCGGGGCGGCTGGTAGTCGCGCTCGTCACGAGCCGAATTTGCGACGGCGTCGAGCAGGTAGCGGCCGACGCGCCGGACGAGCTTCGGTGGGATGCTCTCGATGCCCCGGAGTTCGGTCTCCGATTGCGGCAGGCGACAGGCGATGTCGACCAGCACGTTGTCGCGCATGATCCACTGCCTCGGACGATCGCGGTGGATGGCTTCCTGCTCGCGCCAGTCGGCCAGCATGGCGGCGGCAGCCCGGCGTCGGCCGCGCAGCTTGCGTGCGCCCTTGAGACGATCCACCGCCTGGCCGTTCTCCATGGTGTACAGCGACGGGTCGAGCAGCCATGCCGAGTCCTCGCGCGCCCACTCGAGGCGGCCCTTGGCGTCGAGCCGTTCGCTCAGCATCTCGTAGGCGGGCAGCAGGTACTCCACGTCCTCGGCGGCATACTCGAGATATTCGCTGCGCAGCGGCCGTCGGCTCCAGTCCGCCCGCGTGTGCATTTTGTGAATATCGGCATCGAAGAGTTCTTTCACGAGGCCGGCATAGCCCACCTGCGCGGGAAAGCCGAGCAGGGCCGCGGCGACCTGCGTGTCGAATATCGAAGCCGGCATGCGTTCGGCCGTCTGAAAGACGACCTCGATGTCCTGGCGAGCCGAGTGCAGGACCCAGTCGTGATCCAGCAGTTCACGCCAGAATGCATCCTGTGTATGGCCCGACAGCGGATCGACGCACCAGATGTCGTCACGGCTGGCGACCTGCGTAAGGCACAGCTGCGCGTAGTAGGTGCGCTCTCGCATGAACTCGGTATCGACCCCGAGCCGGTCTTCCTGTTGCAGGGCCGGGACGAGCGCGTCGGGTTCGTCGACGAATTGATAGGCAGACATGGAAAACCGCGCGAAAAAGACAGGCAGAGGTTAACATGCGGGCATTGTGCTGGCCTTGTTTGCGACCTTGATCGACATCCTGCGGCTTAGGAAAGGCCCCGATGCGATCCCATACTCGCCGATCGTGTTCGGCATCGTCCTCGTGCTGTGGCTGTTCGCGCAGGTCGTCGCGATGATGCCGTCACCGAAATTCTCGGACAGGGATCTCGTCATCGCACTGGGCACGGGGTTCGCAGTGCTGGCGTTTTACGCCGGGATCGTCATCGTGGCGGGGCACCGGCCCCGCGTAGTGCAGACCGTCTCGGCCGTGCTCGGCTGCGGTGCCCTGCTGATGCTGCTGTTCGTGGTTAGCAACGCGCTGCTTGCGCCGATTCTCAGCCAGAACCTCGCGGGGCTCGTTGCCACGCTGATCCTGTTGTGGTCGATCCTGGTCGACGGGCACATCGTCGCGCGCGCCATCGAGCGTCCCTGGTTTGTCGGCTTCGTCGCCGCCGTGACGGCATTCGTGCTCCAGTACGTCCTGTATGCGATGCTGAATCCTCAGGCCGCGACGGCGACCTGAGGGCGGGAAGCGAGTCCGGATGCACCTTCATATCCTCGGAATTTGCGGAACGTTCATGGGCGGCGTGGCCGCATTGGCGCGCGCCGCCGGGCATGAGGTGACGGGCTGCGATCGCAATGTCTATCCGCCCATGAGCACACAGCTCAGGCAGCTGGGCATCGAGATTCACGAGGGACTGGACGCGGGGCAACTCGACATCGCGCCGGATTGTGTCGTGGTCGGCAATGTCATGACTCGTGGCATCGAGGTCGTCGAGGCGATGCTCGATCGCGGCATGCCCTACGAGTCGGGTCCGCAGTGGCTCGCGCAAAACGTCCTGCAGGGCAGGCATGTGCTCGCCGTGGCCGGCACCCACGGCAAGACGACGGCCGCCAGCATGCTCGCGTGGATACTCGAGGATGCCGGCCTCGCACCGGGATTCCTGATCGGCGGCATACCCGCAAATTTCGCTACGACCGCGCGCTCTGGTGATTCCGAGTACTTCGTGGTCGAGGCCGATGAATACGACTCGGCGTTCTTCGACAAGCGGGCGAAGTTCGTTCACTACCGCCCGCGCACGCTGGTGCTCAATAACCTCGAGTACGACCATGCGGACATATACGCTGACATGGATGCGATCCTGTGGCAGTTCCACCAGCTTTTGAGAACCGTTCCCGGCGCGGGGCACATCGTCATGAACGGCACGGACGACAACCTCGCGAAGCTCGTCCAACAGGGTTGCTGGACGCCGGTCGAGACCTTCGGCACTTCGGGCGGCACGGATTGGGCAGGTCGTTTCGAAGACGCAGTCGAACGCCGCATCAGCGTCCGCGATCCGAGCGGCCGCGAGGCCGACACACGATGGCGAATCGGCGGCTCGTACAATCTCGAGAATGCGGTTGCCGCAATCGCGGCTGCCGCGACGGTGGGCGTTCCGTTCGCCCAGGCCGTGGAGTCGATGTCTCGCTTCGAAGGCGTCAAGCGGCGTATGGAACGAACGGCGACCGTCGCGGATATCGCGATCTACGACGATTTCGCGCATCACCCCACGGCGATCGGCAAGTCGATTCGCTCGATGCGCAAACGATTTCCGGGCCACCGGGTCGTGGTAGCCGTCGAGCCGCGCTCCAACACGATGAAGATGGGCGTGCACAACGACACGCTTGCCGGCGCCCTCGGGGAGGCCGACGCCGTGTGGATGTACCGGCCGCCCGGCATGGGGGAGG
>JABDQH010000099.1 GCA_013042375.1 Woeseiaceae bacterium | reverse complement strand
CAACGGCAGCCTGATGGCCCGCTGGACATCAGCCTCGACGGTTCACACGTCGGTCGTCGACGACAACGGCAGCGGCTGCGCCATTACGGCATCCTCGGGCTACGGCTCCGGTGAAATGGCCCCTGGCACTGGCTTATGGCTCAACAACTGCCTCGGCGAAATCGAACTCAATCGACGCGGCCTCGATGCAGGCCCACCGGGCGCGCGGCTACCGTCCAACATGGCTCCGAGCGTGGCCCGCCGCGATGGCGCAATTCTCGCCGTGGGGTCGCCCGGAGCAGATCGAATTACGACCGCTTTGCAGCAGTTTCTGCTCAATTACCTGCAGCTCGGCATGCCGCTTGCGGCAGCAGTTGCCCATCCGCGTGTGCATGTCGATACGAGCGGCGAAAAGGTCATACTGAAGGCCGAGCCCGGGCTGGATCTCCCCGACGTCGACCTGCCCGTTGCCATGTTCCCGGACATCGTCATGTATTTCGGTGGCGTCGGGGCAGCGGTGTTTGACCAAAGGCATGGCTTCGGCGTTGCAGCCGACCCGCGTCGCGAAGGTGCGGTGTTGATTCCCGACGCATGATGACGCGCAACGTCCTGCCCATCACGCTGCTGACCCTGCTCATTGCCGCCCCTGCGACCCCCGAAATACTGACGCGCGGCGGCAAGCTCGCCGTCGACGCGCACGCCGATGGACGCCTGCTGTTCGACCTCGTGGGCAATCTCTGGGTCGTGCCGCTCGGGGGTGGCGAGGCACAGGCTCTCGACATTGCCTCAGGCGCCGCCAGCAGGCCGCGCTGGTCGCCTGACGGGTCGCGCGTGCTGTACGTGGCAAACACCGACGGCCGGCAGGGACTCCGCATTCACGATCTCGGCACCGGCGAGGTCGGCCGCGTCGGAAGCGGCGCATACCTGGACCTGTATGCCGCGTGGCATCCCGGCGGCGAACGCGTCGCGTTTTCTTCCGATCGCCGCGAGTCGGGCCTCGACGTCTGGGAGGCCGACCTGCCGAGCGGTCTCGAGTGGCGCCTGACGAACCGTCCCGGCGACGAGACGGAGCCGGCCTGGTCGGCCGACGGGCGCGATCTCGTCTACGTCCATCGCGACGGCAAGTCCTGGTCGCTCGTGTTGCGTGAGCATGGCCAGGCCGAGGAGATCCTCGTCACGGGCGACGAGCGCATCGCTGGTCCGTCGTGGCGCCCGGACGGCACGCTCGTTACGTTTTGGCGCGAGACAAGAGACGGCTGGTCGCTCGATATGGTCATCCTCTCGGAGCCGCGGCTGGTACGGCAGTATGCCAACGGCGAGGCGTTCGCGACGACGCCCGTCTCGTGGCTCGACAAGCACCGCATGTTCTACGCGGCTGGCGGACGCATCCGGCAACGGCTGTTCAATTCGTGGTCGTCGATGACGGTGCCGTTTCGCGCCACAGTCGAGGCGCAGCCCGTGACAACGGTCGAACGCGTCCGACGCACCCTGGCACGCATCGACGAGCCGCGCGGCACGCTGGTGATTCACGCGGCGCGCCTGTTCGACGGCATTGTCGGCAAATACCAGCTGGATCTGGACATCGTCATGGACGGCGGACGCATCCGGTCCGTCGAACCACATCGCGACCGGCCCGGCGACATCGTCATCGACATGGGCGATCTCGTCGTGATGCCGGGCATCGTCGACGTCCACGCTCGCCTCCCGGCGAGTGCCAACGAGGCAAGCGGCCCGCTGCTACTCGCGGCCGGCCTGACAACGGTGGTCGCCGAGCATGCGCAGGCCGAACACCTCAACACGGTGTGGTCCGGGAAGGACGTCCCTGGCCCGCGACTGCTGCCCGTTGCCGATTGGCCGGTCGACCGTTACAGCGAGCTGGCCGACAAGACAACACCGGGACTCGAGCTGGTACTGCAATCGCGTGCGGCTCGACTGATTGGCGTCCACGCCGGCGTACCGCGGCGCTTCAGCGAGACGCCCACGATCGATCATGGTCTGACCGACGTCGTTCTCGGCAGCCACGGCAGCGGGCTGCCGGCCGGCATCGGGGCCCAGGCGGAATTGCTGGCGCTCGCCGCGGCCGGGCTGAAACCGGAGCAGGCGCTGCGCGCCGCCGGTGTAAATGCCGCCGCGGCACTCGGTGTCGACCCGAACCTGGGGCGGGTCGCGACGGGGGCAGCCGCCGATCTCGTGTTTGTCGAGGGCGATCCGCTGAACTCGGTCGAAGACGCCATCGCCGTCGTCGCCGTCGTGCGCAACGGCCGCTTCTTCAGCGTCGCCGGGCTGATCGATCGCTCGGCCGACGCCGAGACTGTCGAATAATTTGACAAAACCTGCCTGACTCGCATTTTGCACCCGGCAGTCAGCACCAATCCGACTTGTGCCGGAATTCTTGCCAGACACAATATGTGGGATACAGGCCGGCTTGGGCCCATTATTCCAAGTTAATCAATATGTTAGGTGTTTATCTTGGCCGTATAGGTGATAAAAACGGCCCAATTTCGTCGGTTTTCTTTACAGAATATGACAAATACGCGCTGTGAGCGGCATTGACCGTTCGCTAAAGCATTGAATTATTGCCGTGCTTTTGCGGGTTGGCACAGGACTTGCTTTGCCTATTGTGCCCAAGCGAAGTGTAACTGTGCTCGGGGACACTATACCGGTCAGAAACAGGATTCAGACGCCAGAAGAACAATAATAAAAACAATAAAAAGATCCAGATCCAACCACAATAATAATAGTATCTGTCTCCGGTTCCCTGTTACGCAGTTACCTCTTTTGAAAAAAAGAGAGACTTGCCCCGCCGCTCACGCTGCGGGGCTTTTTCTTTGTGAGAAGCAGCGCACGGTGCACGGTGCCGATTCAGGGCAAGGTGACGGCCATGTTCAAGGCAATCCGCATCTCGATTCTGCTGTTTGTCCTGTTCTTCGTTGCGATGGGCACCTGGCTCACAATGTTGCGCAGCACGGACTGGAACAACAGCCTGTGGATCAGGCTGTACCCGATCAACGCGGACGGCAGCGAAGTCGTCGACCGCTACATCGATGATCTCGAGATCGATGATTTCGCGGGCATCGAGGACTTTCTTGCGCGCGAGGTCGAACGGTACCGGCCTGGCGTGCGGCGCCCGGTTCGGGTCGAACTCGGCGAGCGCGTGCGTGAGCAGCCGCCGGCCCTGCCCGACGCAGGCAACATCCTGTCGGTCATGATGTGGTCCCTGAGAATGCGCTGGTGGGCAGGCTCCGCGACGAACGGCCAGGATGACATCGAGCCCGACGTGCGTATCTTCGTTCGCTACCATCGGCCCGACACCGCCGTCTCACTGGAGAACTCGGTCGGGCTGCGAAAGGGCATGGTCGGCGTCGTCAACGGCTATGCGAACCGCCGCCATCGCGGCACCAATAACGTCATCATCGCCCACGAGTTTCTGCATACGCTGGGCGCATCCGACAAGTACAGCCCCGTCAACGGTCATCCGCTTGGCCCGGACGGTATTGCCGAACCCGGACGCAAACCGCTGTATCCGCAGCGTTTCGCAGAGATTATGGGTGGGCGCATCGCGCTCGCCGAGAACGACTCCGTGATCCCGCGCAGTCTCGGCTTCGCCGTGATCGGCCCGTTGACGGCCCGCGAGATTCGCCTGAC
>JABDQH010000095.1 GCA_013042375.1 Woeseiaceae bacterium | reverse complement strand
CGACGACCCGGGCAAGGACGACAAGGCCTACCTGCGCATCGCGGACAAGCGCGGCAACGCGCACATCATGGCCTGCAACGAGATCGAGGTCGACGCCTGGCGCAACGAGTGCCTGTATCTCGACTGGAGCGACCGGGCTGTGACACGCAAGTTACGCGCGCTCGCCGACACGATCCGCCAGGTGAACGAAGGTCGCGGCGCCGACGTCATCGCATTCCAGGAAGTCGAGAACGTCAATATCCTCGAGAGGCTGCGCACCGAGCACCTCGCCGAACTCGGTTACCAACCCGCAATTCTCGTCGAAGGCAGGGATGCGCGCGGTATCGACGTTGCCTTCCTGTCGAAACTCCCGCTCCGGGGCGAACCCGTGCTGCACGACTTCAACGTACCTGGCTTTCGGGAGCGATCCGGCGACACGCGCGGCATACTGCAGGCCGATTTCGAACTCCCGGACGGCGGCGTGTTGACCGGCTTCGCCGTGCACTTCCCGGCGCCGTACCATCCGACGCCGATGCGCGTCGCGGCTTACGAGCACCTGAACGCGCTGCGTGCAACCCTGCCCGACAGCCATCACGTGTTCGCCGCGGGCGATTTCAACACGACGAGCACCGAAGACGAGCGCGAGGGCATGCTCGAGCGCTACGCGCGGCCGCACTGGATTGTTGCCCACGATCTCTGCGGTGCCTGCAGGGGTACCTATTACTACGCGCCCGAGGACAACTGGTCGTTCCTCGACACGATCCTGTTCGCGCCCGCCCGTGGCGAAAATACAACAGCCGGGATTCGCGCTGATTCGGTCGCAATCGCCAACAAAAACCCGGCCCAGGTTACGGCCCGCGGCACGCCCGCGCGCCACGACAGCGCCGCCGGAATCGGCGTTTCCGACCACTGGCCGATCGTCGCGACGCTCGAACTCGCCGCAAATCAATAGCTTGTAATAGGTTCGTAATTTGCGTTCTTGGGCACTTTCCCGGCGGCGGCATCCGGCCGCCTGCTGCGCCGGAACTTCTCGCGCAAGCCCTGATTGCACAAGCAATTTTTCCGCGCTAGATTAGCCCGCACTGCTACTAATGACGCGCCGGCCCCGGAGCTCCCAGCCGCGTCCGGCACGAGAAATAATCAGGCGACATCCAATCGTCACAATTCGAAATTACGCTCTTCGACTTTTCCACTCCTAGGAATAAACAATGAACTACCAATCTCGATTTCTCCGGTCGACATTGACGCGGGCGTCGCTCGCTGTGATGGCGGCTTTTATGCTGCTGGCCGGTCCTGTTGTTTCAAACGCACAGGAAACCAGCTCGGCCGTTGCCGGCACGGTAACGGACGATAACGGCAACGCCGTTGCCGGTGCTACGGTTAGCATCCGCAACCCGGCGACGGGCCTGACCCGCTCGACCACGACGGGCGCAGACGGCTCATACACGATCCGTAACCTGCCCATCGCGCAGACCTACGCGATCACGGTCGGTGGTGAAGGCAGGGCGTCGGAGCGTCGCGACAACGTCGCGGTCAACCTCGGCAGCACGACGACGGAGAACTTCGCACTCGTCGCGGCCGGTGACATGGAAGAGATCGTCACGATCGGCACGCGCCAGGCAGTCGCCCAGGTGGCGGTGGGCCCGAACTCGTCCTTCGATATCGAGGCGCTGGAAACCTCGCCCGCTATCAACCGCAATATCACCGACGTCATTCGCGCCGACGCGCGTATCTACGTCGACGAGTCACGCGGCGACATCAACGCCGTGCAGTGCGCCGGCAAGAACTCGCGCTACAACAGCCTGACCGTCGACGGCGTGCGCATGAACGACGGCTTTGGCCTGAACTCGAACGGTTACCCGACCGAGCGCATGCCGTTCTCGTACGACGCCATCAACCAGGTGTCGGTAGAGCTGGCTCCCTTCGACGTCATCTACGGCGGTTTTTCGGCGTGTAACCTCAACGCCGTCACAAAATCGGGCGGTAACGAATTCTCCGGCTCGGCGTTCTACGACTACACGAGCGACAGCCTGAGAAGCGACAAGCTCGAGGGCGACAGCATCACGACGGGCGGCTATGACGAGCACCGCTACGGCGTGACCTTCGGCGGCCCGATCATCCAGGACAAGCTGTTCTTCTTCGTCGCGGCCGAGAAGCTCGACGGCGCGAACCTGTTCGATCGTGGCCCAATCGGCTCGGGCGCGGTCAACGAGGTGCAGATCACGCAGGCCGAACTCGACCAGATCAGGGAGATCGCGAGCACGGTTTACCAGTACGACATCGGTGAGATTCCGTCGTCGCGCGATCACTTCGACGAGAAGCTCCTGGTCAAGCTCGACTGGAACATCAGTGATTCCCAGCGCCTCGCGTTCACGTACAACTGGAACGACGGCCAGAACTGGAGCCAGGCCGATAGCAGCAGCTCGAACCTCGAGTTCGAGCCGCACCTCTACGAGCGCGGCGCGGAACTGACGTCCTACGTCGGCACGCTGTATTCAGAATGGACCGATCGTTTCTCGACCGAGCTGCGCCTCGGCTACCTCGAACTCGACAACCGCCAGATTACGGTCGGCGGCAACGACTTCGGCGAGATTCGCATCGAGCGCCTCGGCCCGAACGGCAACCGTAACGTCTACATCGGTGGCGACGACAGCCGCCAGTCGAACAAGCTCAAGTACGACGTCACGACCCTGGTCCTGCGCGGCAACTACGACCTCGACAATCACGCCCTGACCTTCGGCTACGAACTCGAGGCGCTGGATATCTTTAACCTGTTCATCCAGCACACCGAGACCGAGCTGCGCTTCAACGGCCTTGACGATTTCGAGAACCTGTTCGCCGACGACATCTACTACAACAACTCGCCGGCCCATAATCCGAACGATGCTGCGGCCGAATGGGGTTATGAAGTCAATACGGTCTATATCCAGGATGAATTCCAGATCGGGGATCGCCTGACGGTCGTCGCCGGCATCCGCCACGACTGGTACACGACCAGCGACGCGCCGGCCTTGAACTCGGAGTTCGAGTCACAGTACGGCTTCGGCAACAACCTCACCCTCGACGGCGAGGGCCTGACGCAGCCGCGTATCGGCTTCACGTTCGACTGGACCGACGACACCGTGCTGCACGGTGGCATCGGTATCTACTCGGGCGGCAACCCCAACGTCTGGCTGTCGAACACCTACTCGAACGACAACACGCGTCAGTTCGGCGGCTACCTTCGCGACTACGACCTGACGGGCGAGACCTATACCGATTGCGAACCGGGTGTACCCGAAGGTCCGGGCTGGTGTATCCCGCAGACTATTCATGACCAGGTTTCGACGGGAACGGGCAGCAACTTCGAGATCAACTACCTGGATCCGAACTTCAAGATCCCGAGCGAGACCAAGGTTGCCCTGGGCGTCACCCACATCTTCGAGGGTGACTGGACCATGGGTGCGGATATCCTGTACTCGCGCGCGAAAGACCCGGCCATGGTCAAGCGTGGCGACTTCGTAGAGGTGGGCACGAACAGCGACGGCTACGCGATCTACGACAGCGGCGACCGCATGGGCAGCTTTGTGCTGACCAACAGCAACAAGAACCCCGAGTCGATTGTCGTCTCGCTCGGCCTCGAGAAGGAATTCGAGAACGGCTTCTACTTCCGCGTCGGCTATGCCAACACCAACTCCGAAGACGTGCAGCCGATGACGAGCTCGGTCTCGTTCTCGAACTACTCGAACCGCGCATTCTTCAGCCCGAACGAAGACGTCGTTTCGACCTCGAACTACGAGATCAAGCATCGTTTCTCGGCGGCCGCCCGCTGGCGCAAGGAGCTGGCGCGCGATACCGAGCTGACCGTTGCGTTCTACGGCCATGCCAACTCTGGCCGCCCGTACAGCAACGTACTTCCGTTCGGACCGTTCGATTCCGGCACGCCATACCCGTTCCAGTTCTTTGCTGATGAGAACATACTGGCACCGGGTGTTGCGCGTAATGGGGAAACGGGTTCCTGGTGGCGCAAGATCGACGCACGCGTCACGCTCGACTTCCCGGGCTTCCGCGACGATCACCGCGCGTCCGCGTTCCTCGTCATCGACAACCTGACGAACCTGCTGAACGACGACTGGGGCGTGCTTTACCAGCACGGCTTCCCGCGCACGGTCCTCCCGGGCGATGAGGAGTTCCGCAATGGCGAAGCCTCGCGCTACGAAATCCGTCTCGGCGTCGAGTACGACTTCTAGTCGCAGCACGACAAGCGCAAACCAAAGGGCGGCCTCCGGGCCGCCCTTTTTTTTGGGGTGCCAGTCACCTTATTTCCAATCTAAAGGTGCCAGTCACCTTAGACTCGGAATAAGGTGACTGGCACCTGATTAGTTGAAGCAGGACTGCGTCGGTTCGAGCAGCGAGTGATAGCGGCGGTTGTCTTGCGTCACGGGCTCGCCGACGTTCTCGCCGAGGGCCTGGGCGCGCAGGATGGCATCGAGCACGAGGTACTTGAGCTCCGATGCGGGGCGCGACGCGAAGCGGTCTTTCGGAACTTCGTAACCGTCGCCACCACCGAACACGTAGTCGCTGACGACTAGCGAGTACTCACGGTCTGCCTCGATCTCCTCCCAGCCCTTATCCATCGGCACCTGAATACTGACGATGCGATTGAACTCGGGCCGTGAGCGATCGACGCACACGCGAAAACCCGAGACCTGCGGGAAATAGCCCTGTGCATAGGGACCGCCGCGATAACCCGCCTCGAGAATGCGCCTGAATTCGGCGCCCGTGACCGTCGTGTATCTCAGCATCGAGCTGAAACCGAAGGTGCGGCCTATGTCCTCGAAGCGAATATCGCCTTCGACGATATCGTCAAGCCGCAGCGTGCCGCTGTTGATGAACGAGAGATCGGCCTTTGGCTTGCCGAAGGCGCCACGCATCTGGTCAGCGATGAAATTGCCCCAGCTCGACTCGCCGCTGCGGATCTGCTCCTCGCGTGCGTCCATGGCCAGGGCCGCGACGCCGACGCGTGACGACAGGAACGGGAACCGCTCGGCCAGCTCGTCGTTCCATTTCGCGACGAATGCCTCATAGGCCGGATCGAAGGCGATCGACGCGTCGACGTTGATGTTCGACTCGTCGACGATGTATCGCCCATCGTCAAAATCGACGTCGATGCGCCAGATGACGCGCGCGTTGGAAGCGCCCTTCATGACCGGCGCGGCGTCCGCCGTGCCCTTCGAATACTGCGGCTCGTGCTCATGGCCGCCAACGATGAACGCCAGCTTCGGGTACTTCGCCTTGAGCTGCGCGATCTCGACGTCCCGCCACATGTGCACGTGGGTCACGCCGATGATCACGTCGACGCCGAGCTTATCGAGCGCCGCGATCGCGCGTTCGGCGACGGCGAGGTAGTCGGGATCCATCTCGAGGTAGCTGCGCGCGTTGCCGCCATCGTCTGCGTGCAGCGTGACCGAGAAAATGCCGATCGTCTTGCCGGCGGCCTCGAACGTGAACCCGGACTGCAGGCGCGCGTCGGCTTCGGCGTCGCCGGTATCGAAGCTGAAGTTATCGCCCGTCCACACGAACTTGGATGCCTTGAGCGCCGCGATAAGGCTGTCCGGTTTGCGCGGATCGAACTCGTGGTTACCGGCCGTGGCGTAGAGCGGCGCCACGGCGTGCATGAAGTTCATCGCATCGATCATCTGCATGCCATCCCAGAGCTGGCTTTCGAGCGACGGATAGAGGAAGTCGCCCCCGTGCAGAATACGGACATCCCTGCCCTCGGCCTGTGCCTCGCGCACGAGCGTCAGGACACGGCTGAAGCCGCCGCGCGTGTCGTCTTCGACGGCGCCCAGGCGGTAGGTGTCGTTGAGGTGGAAAAAGGTCAGCCCGGTTGGCTGACTCGTCGGGGCAGCGGCACAGGAAGCGAGTACGAGCACCGCGCAGAGCAACAGGATTTTTTTCATGCGCGCATGCTAACCTGATTCGATGAAGTCGCTCTACCTGTTGATTTGCGCAACCCTGCTCGGTGCCTGCGCCACACCGGCACCCGTCACCACGCCCGCGCCGGAACCCGATCAGCCCGATGTCGGTGTCTTGTGGGTCGAGCACTCGGCCGAGTACCAGGCCATCTCGGCGCAGGTGTACGCCGAAGCGCGCCGCGATATCGAGAGATTACTGACCAACCCCACGTGGACTGCATTGCCGGGCGTCACCGATATTGCCGGCAAGCCGCCAGCCATCATTCTCGACGTCGACGAGACCGTGGTCAGCAACGCTGCGTACCAGGAAACGCTCGCGTACGCGCCGTATACGCGATTTGGCCATTTCGACTTCATGCGCAGCAATAATGCTGTACCCGTGCGCGGTGCTGCCGCAACCGTTGCCGCGGCCCGCGCCGCGGGCGTCGAGGTGTTCTTCGTCACGAACCGGGCCTGCGAGGCTTTCGACGACGTCGAGGGCGAGTGTCCCTACGAACGCGTGACGATCGACGACCTGCGCGAAGCCGGCATCGAAACCGACGCGGCACACGTGTTGATGGCCTGGGAACAGCCGGACTGGACCAAGGAGAAACTCCACCGCCGCCTGTTCGTCGCGAAGACACACCGCGTCATCATGTTGTTCGGCGACGACTACGGCGATTTCGTGCACTGCACGCGCGCCAGGCCCCTGCCTCCCTGCACCGAACCGGCCACGCGCGCATCCCGACATGCGGCCGTCGCCGAGTACGCCGATTACTGGGGTAACGGCTGGTACATCCTGCCCAACCCGATGCACGGATCGTGGACGTCGATCCGCTGAAAAGCGCGTTTTCGCTGGTATCATGGCGACATAACAACTGAGCACAGCGGAAGGGGGACTTATGTCGAAGGTCAAGTGCGGCCTGATCCAGATGGCTCTCAAGGGCGACGGCAACATGCAGCCCGGGGATATTCGGGAACGCATGATCGAGGCCCATGTTCCCTTCATCGAGGACGCCGGCAAGCAGGGCGTGCAGGTCCTGTGCTTCCAGGAAGTGTTCACGCAGCCCTACTTCTGTCCTAGCCAGGACCGCAAGTGGTACGCCGCGGCCGAGAAAATCCCGGACGGCCCGACGACGCAGCTCATGCAGGAGTATGCGAAAAAACTCGGCATGGTCATCGTCGTGCCGATCTACGAGGAACACATGACGGGCGTGTACTACAACACGGCGGCCGTCATCGATGCCGACGGCACCTACCTCGGCAAGTATCGCAAGACGCATATTCCGCAAGTCGACCCGGGCTTCTACGAGAAGTTCTTCTTCAAGCCCGGCGACCTCGGCTACCCGGTGTTCGAGACCGCGTTCCTGAAACTCGGCATCTACATCTGCTACGACCGTCACTTCCCAGAAGGCTGGCGTGCACTCGCGCTCAACGGCGCCGAGTACATCGTCAATCCTTCCGCGACCGTGGCCGGCCTGTCGAAGTACCTGTGGGAACTCGAACAGCCCGCGTCGGCTGCGGCCAACGGCGTGTTCATCGGCGCGATCAACCGCGTCGGCAGCGAGGAACCCTGGGCATCGACGCACAACATGGGCGAGTTCTACGGCTCGAGCTACATCGTCAACCCGCGCGGCACGATCGAGGCGCAGGCAAGCTACGGCGACGACGAACTGCTCGTGCACGAGATCGATCTCGACATGGTGCGCGAGGTGCGCGACACGTGGCAGTTCTTCCGCGACCGGCGTCCGGAGACGTACGGTCCGCTGACCGATGTCTGAACTGCAGACGCTCTCCACGCTGCGCACGGTCGGCGAGCACATCGAACTCGATGTCGGTACCGACCTCCTGGAAAGCCCGCGCTACAACGACGACATCGCCCCGACTAAGGCCGAGCAGCGGACCTGGTCGCGCTGGAACGTGGCCTCGCTGTGGGTCGGCATGGCGATCTGCGTACCGACCTACACGCTCGGCGGCGTGCTCACGGCCTACTTCGGACTGTCGGTAGCCGAGGCGCTGTGGACGATCCTGATCGCCAACGTCATCGTGCTGATCCCGCTGACCCTGAACGCATTCCCGGGCACGCGCTACGGCATTCCCTGCCCGGTCGTGCTGCGGGCCTCGTTCGGCATCATCGGCTCGAACGTGCCGTCCCTGATCCGGGCGCTGGTCGCCTGCGGCTGGTTCGGCATCCAGACACTGTTCGGCGGCATCGCGATCCACCTGATGCTGTCCGCCATGTTTCCGGCCTGGGAGGCGCTCGGCGGCACGGGCGAGGTGCTCGGGTTTTTCATCTTCTGGGTCGCTAACCTGGCCGTCGTGATTCGCGGCTCCGAGTCAATCAAGCACCTCGAGGCGCTTGCGGCGCCGCTGCTCTTGATCGTCGCGATCGGCCTGCTGGTCTGGGCACTGCCGAGGATCTCGCTGGGCGAGGTGCTGGCGACGCCCGCGACCCGGCCTGCCGGCGCGCCGCTCACGACCTACTTCCTGTCGGCGCTAACGGCGATGGTCGGTTTCTGGGCGACGCTGTCGCTCAACATCCCCGACTTCAGCCGCTATGCGCGCCACCAGCGCAGCCAGGTGATCGGGCAGATCATCGGCCTGCCGCTGACGATGCTGTTGTTCGCCGGGCTCGGCGTCGTCCTGACGGCCGCCTCGGTCGAACTGACCGGAGAGACGATCTCCGACCCGATCAACCTGATCGGCACGATCGACAATCGCGTCGGTGTCATCATCGCGATGGTCATGATCATCGTCGCGACAATCTCGACCAACACGGCCGCCAACATCGTGTCGCCGACCAACGTATTCCAGAACGTCGCGCCCAAACTCATCAACGAGGATCGAGGCGTCATCATCACGGGCCTGATCGGCCTCGCGCTGATGAGCTGGGAGCTCCTCAAGAAACTCGGCTGGCTCGAAACCGACGTCAGCGTCGAGAGCCTGTATTCGAACTGGCTGCTCGGCTATTCGAGCCTGCTCGGCCCGATCGCCGGTATCATGGTCGTCGACTATTTCCTGATCAAGAACCAGGAGTACAACCTGATCGCGCTGTACAAGGACGACGCGGGCTACCCGGCCTGGGACAAGGCCGGCTTCACCGCCTTCCTGATCCCGGTCGCGCTGACGCTGGTCGCGGTCCTGACCGGCAAACTCATGTGGTTCTATAACTATGGCTGGTTCACGGGCTCAATCCTGGGCGGGCTGATCTACTACGTCGTCGCGAGACGCGGAGGCTCATCATGACGGTACTCATCAAAGGTGGCGCGGTCGTCAACGCCGATCGCACGTTCAACGCCGACGTTCTGTGCAGTGACGGCAGGATTGTCGATATCGGTGAGGGCCTCGACGCGCCCGGGGGCGCCACTGTCGTCGATGCCGGCGGGCAGTACGTGATGCCGGGCGGCATCGACCCGCACACGCACATGCAGCTGCCGTTCATGGGCACGGTGGCGAGCGAGGACTTCGAGTCGGGCACGGCCGCGGCGCTCGCGGGCGGGACGACGATGATCATTGATTTCGCCATCCCCAACCCGCAGCAGAACGTCATGGACGCCTTTAATGAGTGGCGCGGCTGGGCTCAAAAGGCCGTGGCCGATTACAGCTTCCACGTCGCGATCACATGGTGGGACGAGTCGGTGCACGAAGACATGGGCACACTCGTGCGCGAGTGCGGCGTCAACAGCTTCAAGCACTTCATGGCCTACAAGGGCGCGATCATGGCCGACGACGAGATTCTCGTGAACAGTTTCTCGCGCGCCCTCGAACTCGGCGCTATCCCGACCGTGCACGCCGAGAACGGCGAGCTCGTGTTTCGCCTGCAGAATGCGCTGGCCGAAACCGGCATGACCGGTCCCGAGGCGCACCCCCTGTCGCGCCCGCCCGAGTGCGAAGGCGAAGCGGCAAACCGCGCGATCCGCATCGCCGAGGTGCTGAAAGTTCCGCTCTATATCGTGCACAACTCCTGCATACAATCGCTCGAGGCGATCACGCGCGCACGCAACGAGGGCCAGCGCGTCTTCGGCGAGGTCCTCGCCGGGCACCTGCTCATCGACGACTCGATCTACCGCCATCCCGACTTCGAGGTCGCGGCCGCACACGTCATGAGCCCGCCGTTTCGCAGCAAGGAACACCAGGACGCATTGTGGCGCGGGCTGCAGGCGGGCAACCTGCAGACGACCGCGACCGATCACTGCTGTTTCTGCGCCGACCAGAAAGCCATGGGCAAGGACGATTTTCGCAAGATCCCCAACGGCACGGGCGGCGTCGAGAACCGCATGGAAGTCCTCTGGCACCACGGCGTCGGCACAGGAAGGCTCACGATGAACGAGTTCGTGGCCGTGACCTCGACCAATGCCGCGAAGATCTTCAATATCTACCCGCGCAAGGGCAGCATCTCGGTCGGCGCGGACGCCGACATCGTGGTCTGGGACCCCGAGGCCACCAAGACCATCTCGACCAAGACCGACCACCAGAAGGTCGACTACAACATCTTCGAGGGCATGCAGATCAAGGGCTGCGCGTCGCACACGATCAGCCGGGGCAAGGTCTGCTGGGCCGACGGCAAGCTCGACGTCGAGCGCGGCGTCGGCAACTACGTGAATCGGCCGCCCTATGCCGGCTACTACAGCGCCCTGAAGATCCAGGCCGAGCGCGCCAGGCCCGTGCCGGTCGAGCGCTGAGACGATGACCCGACCTGCCGAGCAACCCGACGTTCGCCCGAGTCGCCTGAGCCGCGACGAGATCGAGGCCAACTTCCAGGACCTGCACCCGCCGCTGGGGCGCTCGGAGGCATTGATCGAGGCGGATCGCTGCTATTTCTGCTTCGACGCGCCGTGCACGGCCGCGTGCCCGACCGGCATCGATATTCCCGTTTTTATCCAGAAGATCCGCAGCGACAACGTGCGCGGCTCGGGCAAGACCATCCTCGGCGAGAACATCATGGGCGGCATGTGCGCGCGCGTCTGCCCGACCGAGGTCCTGTGCGAGGAAGCCTGCGTGCGCAATACGCACGAGGAGAAGCCGGTCGAGATCGGGCTGCTGCAGCGCTACGCGACCGACCCGATCATCGACTCGGGCGTACAGCTGTTCGCGCGGGCCGCGCCGAGCGGCAAGACAGTCGCCGTCGTCGGCGGAGGACCCGCGGGCCTCTCCTGCGCGCACCGGCTGGCGGTGCTCGGCCACAACGTCGTCGTCTTCAACCGCGATGAGAAGCCCGGCGGTCTCAACGAATACGGCATCGCCGCGTACAAGACCGTCGACGATTTCGCGCAGACGGAAGTCGAGTACATACTCTCGATCGGCGGCATCGACGTGCGCAACAATGTCGCGCTCGGCGAGGACGTGCAGCTGCGCGAGCTCATCGATGCGCACGACGCCGTGTTCCTCGGCATCGGCCTGTCGCGCGCCAACGACCTCGGCATTGAAGGCGAGAGTCTCGACGGCGTCGTCAACGCCGTCGACTACATCGCCGAGTTGCGCCAGGCCGAGGACAAGAGCACGATGCCGATCGGCAGGACCGTCGTCGTCATCGGCGGGGGCATGACCGCGATCGACATCGCGGTGCAGAGCCGGCACCTCGGCGCAGAGCAGGTGCACATGGTGTATCGCCGCGGCCCGGACGAGATGAGCGCGAGCGCGTTCGAGCAGGCGCTCGCACAGACGACCGGCGTCGCCATCCATCACCGCGCCCCGCCGAACCGCATCCTCGGTGACGAGCACGTCACCGGCGTCGAATTCACGTCGGACGGCGGGCGCTTCGTGCTCTTCGCCGACATGGTGTTCAAGGCGATCGGCCAGCAAATCGGAGGCTTCAGCGAGTTCGCCATGCAGGACGGACGCATCGTCGTGGACGCGGGCCACGGGACCTCGATCGACAAGGTCTGGGCCGGCGGCGATTGCGTGGTCGGCGGCTCGGACCTGACCGTCACGGCCGTGCAGCACGGCAAGCTCGCGGCGATCGATATCGACCGCACACTGCGAGGAGCACCGGATGGCTGACCTCAGAACGAGTTTCCTCGGGATCGAATCCCCGAACCCTTTCTGGCTGGCATCGGCACCGCCAACCGACAAGGCCTACAACGTCAACCGCGCCTTCGAGGCGGGCTGGGGCGGCGCCGTGTGGAAGACGCTCGGCGAGTCGGGCCCGCCCATCGTCAACGTCAGCGGACCGCGCTACGGGGCGCTGCACAGCAATGAGCGGCGCGTCATCGGCTTTAATAACATCGAGCTGATCACGGACCGGCCGCTCGAGACGAACCTCGAGGAGATTCGGCAGGTCAAGCGGGACTGGCCCGACCGTGCGCTCGTCGCGTCGGTCATGCTGCCGATGAACGAGGCCGCCTGGTCGAAGTACCTGCCGATGATCGAGGACACGGGCTGCGACGGCTTTGAGCTCAACTTCGGCTGCCCGCACGGCATGTCGGAGCGCGGCATGGGTGCGGCCGTTGGCCAGGTACCCGAGTACATCCAGATGGCGACCGAGTGGGCGAAGCAGGCGACATCGCTCCCCGTCATCGTCAAGCTGACCCCCAACGTCACGAACATCGTGCCGCCCGCGAAAGCCGCGCTCGACGGCGGCGCCGATGCCGTCTCGCTGATCAACACGATCAACTCGATCATGCGCGTCGATTACGACTCACTGACGATGTACCCGACCACCGACGGCATGGGCACGCACGGCGGCTACTGCGGCGAGGCCGTCAAGCCGATCGCGCTCAACATGGTCGCCGAGATCGCGCGCAACGCGGACACGGCAAAGTTACCCGTTTCCGGCATCGGCGGCATCACCGACTGGCGCGATGCCGTCGACTTCCTCGCGCTCGGCGCGAGCAACGTGCAGATTTGTACGGCCGCGATGGTCTACGGTTTTCGCATCATCGACGACCTCGTCGACGGGCTCGGCACCTTCCTCGACGACAAGGGCATGACGCTCGCGGAACTCGTCGGCAAGGCCGTGCCGAGCGTCACCGACTGGCAGTACCTGAACCTCAACTACGTCGAGAAGGCCGTCATCGACCAGGATCTGTGCATCGAATGCGGCCGCTGCCATGTCGTGTGCGAGGACACCTCGCACCAGGCGATCACGAGCATGGTCGACGGCAAAAGGCGCTTCGAAGTCATCGACGACGCGTGCGTCGGCTGCAACCTGTGCGTCAGCGTCTGCCCGGTTGACGGCTGTATCACGATGCGCCAGGTCAGCGACGATGACGCCGACAAGCTGAACTGGACGCAGCACCCCAACAACCCGATGCGCACCACGGACTGACCGATGAGCCTGAGCAACGACGACCTGATCGCGGCCGCCACCGACGCGCGCGCCAACGCCTACAACCGCTACTCGGATTTTGCCGTGGGCGCGGCCCTCGTCGACGAGCACGGGCGCCTGTATGTCGGCTGCAACGTCGAGAATGCGGCCTACCCGCTCGGCTCCTGCGCCGAAGCCGGCGCGATATCGGCCATGGTCCAGGAAGGCGGGCGACGCATCGCGAGGATCGCGGTCGTCGGCGGCAGCGGCGAGATCGGGCCCTGCACGCCCTGCGGCGGCTGCCGCCAGCGCATCGCCGAGTTTGCCGGCGACGACACGGTCGTCCTCGCCATCGACGACTCAGGTGCGTGGCAGGAATACGCGATCGCGTCGCTACTGCCCGCGTCGTTTCACCTGCCCTAGGCGATCGGCGACGCCCCCTGACAGGCCTTTGCAAGGAAGCGCACCAGGATCAACGTCAGGTTTTGCCGTCGGGATTTGTCCGGCCATACTGCGTAGTAGCCCAGTGGCGTCGGATTCCATTGTGGGAGCACATTCACTAGCTCACCTGTCCGCAGACTATCTTCAACCAAATGCTCGGGCAGAATTGCGATGCCCATGTTCTGGCGGGCAAAATGCCGCGCAGCCTCAGCACTGTTCACGCCGATACGGGCGTTCTCGGTGATACTGACTGTCTCGCCGGAATCGGCGATCAACTCCGTAGTACTCGACCGCGCCGCAAAGCGTATCCAGTCCCAGTCCTTCAAATCTGATGGGTGTCCGGGAGGGGAGTGAGCCTCGACATACTCTTTGCCAGCGACCAGGACTCGTCTGCTTTCAGTGAGTTTACGAGACAGCATAGAACTGTCTTTCAGCCAGCCCACGCGAATACTCAGGTCGAGGCCTTCGTTCAGAATATCCATGACTTCGTCTGTGTAGACCAATGAGACAGACACCCTGGGGTGTTGACGCGTGAACTCGGCGATGGCGGTAGAGATGGCAGAAGACGCCAGGAACGCCGGTAGTGAAATTTTCAGCTCGCCGGCGGGCTCCTCCGAAAGCGCATTCAACTCGTCGAGCCCCGCTTCGGCGCTTCTCATCAAGTCGGCCACGTGCGAATAGAACTTGCGCCCTTCGTTGCTGAGGAAGAGTTTGCGCGTGGTCCGATACAGAAGGGTAACGCCAAGGTACTCCTCGAGATCGGACACCGTTTGGCTGACCCGTGAGGGAGCCAGGCCCAGTTCCCTGGCCGCGGCGCGAAACGAGCCCTCGTCGATCACTCTTGCGAAAACGGCCATGTGCCTCAGGTAATTTATCATTGTTCTGTTATTCGGAATTATTGAATACTTTTATTATATCTATTCAGAACAATCATTGAACGATATCGTGACCCTGAAATTCGAACGGTGAGTTTCGCCCCAGGCAGCGATCACTCTCGCAATCGAGCGGTTTTTATTCAGGACACATCATGAACAGTCGTAGCAACAAACTGGCTCTAGGCATCGCGGTGGCTTTGGCCACCCCCTCAATCGCACTGGCAGAGGGCTTTTACGCCACAGGTCATCTGGGTTTCAGCGAGCAGGCGAGCGATTCCGCGCCTTACGGCGACAATATCGCCGCAGATCCGGATTTCCCCGGGAAATTCGATGCCGGTGACAGCACCGTGGGCAGCATCGGCCTCGGCTATCAATTCAGCGGGCAATTTCGACTCGAGGGCCGCGTCAGTTACCGTGACAGCAGCTTCAATGACAGGCAGGTCGGAACAGGCGCTCGCGAAGGCGAGGAATATATCCTCAACGGAGCCATCGAAAGCACGACCTTCACCGTAGAGGCTTCTTACGACTTCGCGAACGATTCCTCATTCACGCCCTACGTCAAGGCCGGCCTGGGTGTATCCGACAACAGCTACTCAGCAAGGCTAGGTGGGGCAGGCGTAGCAGCGTTCGACCCGTTTGACGGAGTAACCGATGGTTACTACGACGCCTATGCAAATGGTGACTCAACCGAGTTCGCCTGGAACGTGGGCGTGGGCGGTGACTTCGCGGTGTCCGACAGCGTCTCCCTCTATGGTGAGTACCGCTATGTCTCGTTCGGCGATGTAAGCACCGGTCAAGATGCGTTCACCGATGGATTCAAGATCGAAGACGTATCCGCCAACGAATTCACGCTGGGCATTCGGATCTATTTCTAGGCTACATCCCGAAAGGCGGGGGCCTTTCGGACGTGCAAGGCAAGGCGTCTGGCACCACCGAGAAT
>JABDQH010000010.1 GCA_013042375.1 Woeseiaceae bacterium | reverse complement strand
GTACTCCGTCGTCTACCTGCACGGTTTCTCGGCGACCCGGCAGGAAACCGCCCCGCTCGCCGAAATTGTCGCCAGCTCGCTAGGGGCCAATCTTTACGAGACGCGCCTCACCGGTCATGGCCGGCAGCGCGGCGCGCTCGTCGACGTGCGCGCCGAGGACTGGCTTCAGGACGGGGTGGAGGCGATCAGCGTCGCAGCTGCGCTCGGCGAGCGCGTCATCGTCATCGGCACGTCAACCGGCGCCACACTGGCCGTGGCGATGCTCGATCATCCGGCCATGCAGTCGGTGGACACGCTCGTCATGATCTCGCCGAACTTCGCACCGCGCGATACCAAGGCAACGTGGCTGACGTGGCCGGGCGGCCCGCTGCTGGCGCGAGCGATGGTCGGCGAAACGCGCAGCTGGAAGCCGCACAACGAGTTACAGGCGCTGTACTGGACGACCAGCTACCCGACGACGACGGCTATCGAGATGATGCGTCTCGTCGATCTCGCCAACCGGCAATTGCCCACGGCGATACCGCAACGGCTCTTGATGCTCTACTCGACAGAGGACGACGTGATATCGCCGCAGGCGGCGCTGTCCATTTTCGAGCGCACTGAATCGCCGCAGAAGTCCGCCATCGAAATCAAAGATCCGGGCGACCCTAGCCACCACGTGCTCGCCGGCGACATCCTGTCCGCTGCAAACACAGAGAGCATCGCGGCCGCAATCGTCGACTTTATTCGGCGCCCAGCGCCTTGAGGCGCGCTTCGATGGGCGCCGCGCCACCCAGCGCCAGCATGATGACGAGATCGCCGGGCTGAGCCCAGTCAATCGCGGATTCGAACGACTCCGTTTCCGTTTCGAAGTGCCCGATTTGCGACTCCTCGGCACCGGCCTTGAGCAGTTCGTCCTGTATCAACCGAAATACATCGCCATGCTCGCGGCCGCGGTGATAAGCGGCCAGCTCCGACACGATGACGCGGTCCAGTCCGATCGCCCAGGCGTCCCGCGCCAGCTCCCTGATCAACTCGTCGGTGCGGTCGCCGGCCTGGCCGAAACACAGCACGCGACGTTTGGCCGGCACGGCCCGGGCGATGTCGAACAGCGCCGCCATCGCGGCCGGGTTGTGCGCAAAATCCACCAGCACACGGCGACCGCCAAGGTCGAACAGGTTGCTGCGACCCGGGTTCTCGTCCTGCGCCATCGTTTTGAGGCCGTCCTGGATATCTTGCAGTGACGAGCCCATGCACCAGGTCAGCGCGGCCGCTGCCAGCGCATTGGCAACGTTGTGACGCGCGGCGCCGCCGAATGTTATCGGGATCTCGTGACTCAGGCATATCTGCTTGCGCGCATTGCCCTGCAGTTTCACCAGTTCATCGCCATCCAGCACGAACGCCAGGCCGCCCGCGGCCGTGTGCGCGGCAACCGTCTCGTTATTGGCGTCGAGCGAAAACCAGACCAGCTCGCCGGCGTAGGATCTGGCCCTGTCGCGCAGCAGCGCATCGTCGGCATTCAGTACCAGGCGACCCGACTCCACGACGGCGCGACTGACGATCCACTTGATCGCGAGCAGTTCGTCGAGGTCCTGCGAACCGAAGTCACCGAGGTGATCTTCGCTGATGTTCGTGATCAGCGCCGCATCCGCGTGCTGCACTCCGAGCCCGCGACGCAACAGCCCGCCACGCGCCGTCTCCAGGATGGCAGCATCGACCGACCGCTGCCGCAACACGGCCCGGGCGCCGCCAGGGCCCGACCAGTCGCCGCGATCGAGCACCTCATCGTTGACGGAAATCCAGTCTGTCGAGCTCAACCCAACATTGTGACCGGCCGCTCGCAGTATGTGAGACGCGAGGCGCACGGTCGTCGTCTTGCCGTTGGTTCCGGTCACGACTCCGACCGGGACGTCATGAATTTCGTCCCAGTCCACCGAGTCGGGAATGTCGGTCACAGGCCACGTTCTCGATCCGCATCCCAGCCCGACGGACACCTCGTCGTCATCCCACAGCAAGGTCTTGCCGTGCTCTTCGGCCTGCTCGATCAGCCACATGAGCTCTGTGTTGGCTTCGTCCTT
>JABDQH010000038.1 GCA_013042375.1 Woeseiaceae bacterium | reverse complement strand
TGCAGTTCAGACTGCCGGACGAGCTGCGGCCCAGTGAACAGGGCTTCCGGCAGCGCGTCAGCGAGCATGTCGGGCGAGGCAAGGTCGAGTGCACGCTGTTCTTTCGACGTGCCGTCGATCTCGACAGCGAACTGCAGGTCGATACCGATCTCGTCGAACTTATCGGTCATCGCATCTCCGACGTGACCGTGAAATTGCCCAATGTCGCTGCCGTCAACCCGATCGAGATCCTGCGCTGGCCCGGCGTGATCCGGCAGGCCGATGTAGACGTCGAGCCCGTGCTCGAGGCCGCCTCGCAGCTGCTCGATGAGACCATCGCGACATTCCGCGAGACGCGCATACGCGAAGGCCAGCGTATCGCTGAAATGATCGGCGCGCGCTGCAAGGACATCGAGGCGATCGTCGCAGCCGTGCGCGAACGCATGCCGCAGGTGCTCGACGCGACGCGCGAGAAACAAAAGGAACGTATCGAGGCGCTCGACGTCGAGGCCGACCCGGCCAGGCTCGAGATCGAGCTGGCGCTGATCGCCACCAAGCTCGACGTCGACGAGGAGCTCGACCGCCTCGCCAGTCATGTGGTCGAGATTCGCGACACGCTCGGCTCGGACAAGCCCGTCGGCCGTCGCCTCGACTTCCTGATGCAGGAACTGAATCGCGAAGCCAACACGCTGGGCTCCAAGTCGGCCGACACCGAGACCACCCGGGCCGCTGTCGATCTCAAAGTCCTGATCGAACAGATCCGCGAGCAGATACAGAACGTGCAGTAATGAGCGACGCGGGGAAAGGCAAGCTGTTCGTGTTCGCCGCCCCTTCGGGCGCGGGCAAGACAACGCTCGTGCACGCCGTCGTCACCAGGCACCCCGAACTCAGGTTTTCGATCTCGTACACGACCCGCACACCGCGCCGCAACGAAGCGAACGGCGTTGATTACCTGTTTGTCGACGAACAGGAGTTTATGCGCCTGCGCGACGAAGGCGAGATGCTCGAGTACGCCAGCGTCTTCGATCACTACTACGCGACGAGCCGCAGCCAGGTCGAGAAACACCTGGCCGAGGATCGCGATGTGATCCTCGAGATCGACTGGCAGGGCGCGCGCCAGGTGCGCGAGTCGATGCCCGGCGCCGTGACGATCTTCATCCTGCCGCCGTCGATCGACGAGCTCGAGCGCCGCCTGCGCGATCGGCGCACCGATGCACCCGAAGTCATCGCGCGTCGCCTGCGCGATGCGCTGTCCGACATGTCGCACTGGCACGAATTTGACTACGTGATCATCAACGACGACCTGGACCAGGCCGTCGCTGACCTCGAGGCTGTGCTGGCCGACGAGGGTGATGCGTCGGCGACGTCCAACCCGGCCCTGAGGCGCGCCGTTACGCGCATTACGGGCTAACGAGTAATAACGTTTGGTTATATCGTCTGGACGGAACGCAGGGGGACAGTCACCTTAACTCCCGCGGCGCAGAATTGTGCCGCGGGAGTTAAGGTGACTGTCCCCAGGAGATGACATGGCACGCATTACTGTCGAGGACTGCCTCGAGAACATCAACAACATCTTCGAGATGGTGCTCGTCGCCGCCAAGCGCGCGCGTCGCATCGCACACGGCGCCGACCCCATGGTCGAGCTCGAAAACGACAAGCCCACGGTCCTCGCCCTCCGGGAGATCGCCGACGGCCTCGTCACCCCGGCAATCCTCGAGGAAATCGAGCAGCCCTCCACCGAGGACCTGATGCAGCCCGAAGCGGTCGAAGACGTCCTGCCGCTGCGCGGCATCTCGATCGGCGATTAACCCGTCATAGCATTCCACGCGCCGCGCCGCCCCGTTAGTATGGGGGCATGGATTACGCGGCCACCATCCTGTCCCGGTTGCCCGGCGCGGCGCGCAGGGACAACGGTGTGCGGCGCCTCCTCGATACGCTCGAGACCTACCTGCCGGCCGACCAGAGCGCGACCGTCCTCGCGGCCTACAAGTTCGGTGCGCTGCATCACGAGGGGCAGACCCGCAAGTCGGGCGAACCCTACATCACGCACCCGGTCGCGGTCGCCCAGGAACTGGCCGAGATGCACCTCGACGCCGAGGCCATCTGTGCGGCCATCCTGCACGACGTCGTCGAGGATACCGACGCCACGCTCGACGAAATTCGCGACAAGTTCGGCGACGACGTTGCGCTGATCGTCGACGGCGTCAGCAAGCTCGACCAGATCCAGTTCCGTAGCCGGGCCGAGGCGCAGGCCGAGAGCTTCCGCAAGATGATGCTGGCGATGATCGAGGACATCCGCGTCATCCTCGTCAAGCTGTCGGACCGGCTCCACAACATGAAGACCCTCGGCGCGATGCCCGAGGCGAAGAAGAAGCGCATCGCGCGCGAGACGCTCGACATCTACGCACCGATTGCAAACCGCCTCGGCATCCATCGACTCAAGGTGCAGCTCGAAGACCTCGGCTTCATGCACCTGCACCCGTTTCGCTACCGCGTGCTCGAAAACGCGCTGAAGAAGAGCAAGGGCAGCCAGCGGCAGATCCTGAAGCGCATCACGGAGCAGTTCAGAAAGGCCATGGACGAGGACGGCATCGAGGGCGAAATCGTCGGCCGCGAGAAGCACCTCTACAGCATCTACAACAAGATGGCCGAAAAGAAACGCGCGCTGTCCGACGTCGTCGACGTGTACGGCTTCCGCATCATCGTCAACGATGTGAGCTCCTGTTACCAGACGCTCGGCCTCGTGCACCAGCTCTACAAACCCATGCCGGGACGTTTCAAGGATTACATCGCGATTCCGCGCATCAACGGTTACCAGTCGCTGCATACGACGCTGTTCGGGCCGAACGGCCTGCCGCTCGAGGTGCAGATTCGTTCGCGCGACATGGACCGCGTTGCCGAGGCGGGCGTCGCGGCGCACTGGATTTACAAGGCCGGCGAGAAGTCCGACGCCACCCCGCAACGCCGCGCCCGTGAATGGCTGTCGAACCTCGCCGAGCTGCAGCAATCGGGCTCGTCGGAGGAGTTCCTCGAAAGCGTCAAGGTCGACCTGTTCCCCGACAAGATTTACGTGTTCACGCCCAAGGGCGACATCATGCCGTTGCCGAAGGGCGCGACGACGGTCGACTTTGCCTACGCCGTGCATACCGACATCGGCGACCGCACGGTCGCGGCCAAGGTCAATCGCCAGCTCGTGCCGCTGCGCACGCCCCTGCAAAACGGCCAGACCATCGAGATCGTGACCGCACGCGGCGCCAAACCGAACCCGAACTGGCTCTCGTTCGTGCGCAGCGCGAAAGCTCGTACGGCGATCCGGCAGCACATGCGTAACATGCGCTCGACCGAATCGATGGACCTCGGCAGGCGACTGCTCGACAAGTCGCTCAAGGATCTCGACTCGAGCCTGCGCAAGGTCGGCAAGGTGCGTATGGGAGAGGCGCTCGAGCAGCTCGGCCTCAACACGGCCGAAGAGCTCTTCGAGCAGCTCGGTCTTGGCGAACGCCTCGCACCGCTGACCGCACGATTCCTGCTGGGGTCCGACGACGAGGATGGCGCGGGCGACGAGGTGGCCAGCCTGGTCATCGCCGGCACCGAGGGCATGGTCGTCAGCTATGCGAAATGCTGTTACCCGCTGCCGGGCGACGAGGTCATGGGTTATCTCACGGCCGGCCGCGGCGTCGTCATCCACCGCACCGGCTGTGGCAACCTGTCGAACTTCCGCAAGCAGCCTGAAAAGTGGATCGCCGTAACCTGGGAAAAGAACATCGACCGGGAGTTCGACTGCCAGATCCAGTGCGAGACGCGCAATCGCATGGGCGTTCTTGCCGAAGTTGCCGCAACCATTGCGGACACGGGCTCGAACATCGAGCAGGTCGAAGTCGTATCGCGGCACGACGACGTGTCCTTGCTGACATTCATGTTGCAGGTCCGGGACCGAATCCATCTCGCCGAGATCATTCGCAACGTGCGCAAGATGGCCAACGTCATCAAGGTCTCGCGCGAATGCGCGTGACCGGACTCACCCACGGGACATGAAATGAACAGAGAGACAATTCACACGGGCGATGCACCCGCCGCCATCGGCACCTATTCGCAGGGGGTCCGGGTCGGCAACCTCGTTTTCGTCTCGGGGCAGATCCCGCTGGACCCGGCATCGATGGACGTCGTCGCCGGCGATTTCGGGACTCGTGCACGCCAGGTCTTCGACAACCTGCAGGCCATCGCCGCAGCCGCGGGCGGCAGCCTCAACGATGCCGTCAAGCTGACTATTTTCCTGACCGACCTCGACAACTTCGCCGAGGTGAACGAGGTCATGGCCGAGTATTGCGACAAACCCTACCCGGCGCGGGCGGCCGTGCAGGTCGCCGCGTTGCCCAAAGGCGTTGACGTCGAGGCCGACGCGATCCTTGCTATCGAATGACCTGACAAGCCTCAAGGGCGTCGGCCCGGCGCTGGCGAAGAAGCTCGAGAAACTCGGGCTGCACATCGTCGAGGACCTGCTGTTCCTGCTGCCGCTGAGGTACGAAGACCGTACCCAGCTGGTCCGCATCGGCGCACTCGAGGCGGGCCAGCGCTGTCTCGTCAGCGGCGAAATCCTGCTGGCCGAAGTCGCCTACCGCGGCCGGCGCAACCTGCTCGTGCGCATCAGCGACGGCAGCGGGCAGCTGACGCTGCGTTTCTTCCACTTCTCGCGCCAGCAGCAGGCGCAGTTCCAGGCCGGCATGCATGTAACCTGCTTCGGCGAGGTGCGGCGCGGCAAGGGCGCCTTCGAGATGATCCATCCCGAGTATCGGCTGCTGCGCGAGGGGCAGGACTCAGCGACCAACGACGCGTTGACGCCGATATACCCGGCTACCGAAGGGGTGCAGCAGGGCCGGCTGCGTTACCTGACTGACCAGGCGCTGCACGCGATGCAAAAAGAGCCGCCGGCCGAGCTCCTGCCCGAGGCCGTTACGCAGAAGCTCGGCATGCCCTCGCTCGCCGACGCCATTCGTTACCTGCATCGGCCGCCGCCCGACGCGGACGTCGAGACGCTGCAGAACGGCACGCACGCATGCCAGCAGCGGCTCGCCTTCGAAGAACTGCTGGCGCATTACCTGAGTCTCAGGAGCCTGCGCGCGTTGGCCGAAACCGAAGACGCCATCGCGCTTGACGACGGCGGCGAGCAGGTACGCGGGTTCATCGACGGCCTGCCGTTCCGGCTCACGGGCGCTCAGCAGCGCGTCGTCGACGAGATACTCGCCGACCTGGCGCGGGCGCACCCGATGATGCGGCTGGTGCAGGGCGACGTCGGCTCCGGCAAGACCGTGGTCGCGGCCATCGCCTGTCTCAAGGCGATCGCCTGCGGCGTGCAGGTCGCGATCATGGCGCCGACGGAAATTCTCGCCGAGCAACACTGGCGCAATTTCTGCGCATGGTTCCAGCCGCTCGGTATCGAGCCGGCCTGGCTAAGCGGCAGCCAGAAGGCCGCCGCGCGTCGCCAGGCACTCGAGGCGATCGCCGACGGCGGCGCACAGCTCGTCGTCGGCACGCATGCGTTGTTCCAGGAAGGCGTCGCCTTCGAGCGCCTCGCGCTCGTCGTGATCGACGAGCAGCATCGCTTCGGCGTGCACCAGCGCATGGCATTGCGCGACAAGGGCGTCGGCGCCCAAGGGCACCCGCACCAGCTGGTCATGACCGCGACGCCGATCCCGCGCACGCTCGCGATGGCGGCGTATGCCGACCTCGATACCTCGGTCATCGACGAGTTGCCGCCCGGCCGCCAGCCCGTCACAACGATCGCCATACCCTCAACCCGACGCGGCGAAATCGTGGAGCGCGTGCGCGCGGCGGTCGCAGAGGGACAGCAGGCCTACTGGGTCTGCCCGCTGATCGGGGAGTCGGACGTGCTCGACTACGAGGCGGCCGAGAAGAGCTACGCAATGCTGACCGAGGCGCTGCCCGAACTGCGCGTCGGCCTGATCCACGGCCGCATGCGGCAGGTCGAAAAAGACAAGGGCATGCAGGCCTTCAAGGAGGGCCTGATACAGGTGCTCGTGGCGACGACCGTGATCGAGGTCGGCGTCGACGTGCCCAACGCGAGCCTGATGATCGTCGAGAACGCCGAACGCATGGGGCTGTCGCAGCTGCACCAGCTGCGCGGGCGCGTTGGCCGCGGCGCCGCGCAGAGCCACTGCGTGCTCCTGTACAAGGGCCCGCTCGGCCGCATCGCGAAAGAACGGCTCGCGGTGCTGCGCAACACCAACGACGGCTTTGTCGTGGCGCAGCGCGACCTCGAACTGCGCGGCCCGGGCGAGCTGCTCGGGACCCGCCAGACGGGGCTGCCCGACTATCGCGTCGCCAACCTCGTGCGCGATGCGGAACTGATGCCGCAGGTGCAAGTGACGGCCGCGGAAATCGGCCGCTCGCCGGCGCGAGCCGCGGCGATCGTGCGCCGCTGGCTAGGCGATGCCGGCCGCTACGGCAAGGTGTAGAATCGCCGCCATGAAGACCTCCGCCTTCGCGACCTTCGCACCCGAGATCCTCGGCCAGCTGCGCAACTACGGCAAGCTGATGCGCGTCGACAGGCCGGTCGGCATCTGGTTGCTGATGTGGCCGACGCTGTGGGCGCTGTGGCTGGCGGGCGAGGGCCACCCGGACCAGGGCCTGTTCGTGATCTTCCTGCTCGGCGTGTTCGTCATGCGCTCGGCCGGTTGCGTGCTCAATGATTTCGTCGACCGCAGGATCGACCCGTATGTCGAGCGCACGCGTTCGCGGCCGCTCGCATCGGGCGCCGTGGCCCCGTTCGAAGCCCTGATCCTGTTCGTTGCGCTGGGCCTCGTCGCCATCGGCCTCGTCATCATGCTGAATAAACAGGCGCAGCTGCTCGCCATCGTCGGCGCCGCGCTGACCGTTGCCTATCCGTTCGTCAAGCGCTACGTATCGATTCCTCAGTTCATCCTGGGCGCGGCATTCGGCTGGGCCGTGCCGATGGCGTTCGCGGCGCAGACCGGGGCGACGCCCGAACTCGCATGGCTCGTGTTCGGCGCGGCGCTGATCTGGGCGGTGATCTATGACACGTTCTACGCGATGGTCGATCGCGAAGACGACATGAAGCTCGGCGTTAAGTCGACGGCAATCCTGTTTGGCGAGGCCGACCTGTTCGTGATCGCCGGACTGCAGGCGCTCATGGTCGCCGCGCTCGCGCTCGTCGGTTATCGCGCCGAGCTCGGGTTCTGGTACTACGCCTCGGTTATGGTCGCGGCCGCGCTCATGGCCTGGCACCTGTGGCTTGCGCGCGACCGGGAGCCGGCCGATTGCTTCCGGGCGTTCCTGCAGAATCACTATATCGGCATGATCGTCTTCATCGGCATCGTGCTGCACTACACGTTCAATCCTGCCGGCTGATACGGAGAGCGACATGGCCAACGAGGGATATCACGAACCGGTCACCGAGCTGTCGGACGCCACGCGCGACATGCATCGAGCCATAACCTCACTGATGGAAGAGCTGGAAGCCGTGGACTGGTACAACCAGCGCGTCGACGCCTGCAAGGACGACGAACTTCGCGCCATCCTCGCGCACAACCGCGACGAAGAGAAAGAGCACGCGGCGATGGTGCTCGAGTGGATCCGGCGCCGGGACCCGACCTTCGACAAGGAACTGAAGGACTACCTTTTCACCGAAGGCGAGATCGGTCATCACCACGACTGACCGGCGCCGCCGCCGTCACGCTATATCCAGCGCCGCACGGTCCCCATGTACTCGCGGTAGGGCGCACCGAACTTCGACAACAGTATGCGTTCCTCGGGTTTGACCTGGAAGCGCGTCATGTAGGCGACGAATAGCGGCAGGCCGGCGAACGAGGCCAGGTTGCCGAGCCTGACAGCCCACGCCAGCAGGACGACGACGAGCGCCAGGTACATCGGGTTGCGCGTGTACCGGTACACGCCGTCCGCGACGACCGTCGACGCTTTTTCCGGATAGTGCGGGTGCACCGTCGTGCCGTGGCGCCGGAAATCCAGGATCGCCTTTACGCCGAGCCACGCGGCGGCGAGGCTGAACGCGATGGCGACGGGCAGTGGCCGCGGGATGTGAACCGTGGCTTGCGGCACCTGCTTCGCAACCAGCCACATGGCCGCGCCGATCACCAGGAACACGACGACGGGCGGGACTTTGAGTTCGAGGCGTTGCAGCGTCGGCTCCGGGGCAGCATGGCAGGAAAACCCGATCCTAGCAGACGACTCCCGCAGCGTGCCGCACGACACGAAGTGCAGTGGGCGAATAGCCCGTCTCCGTCCCGGCAGACCGTGGTTCCTGGCCTGTTCGGGTCAATCGCCGGCGATCCCCGGTTGCCGTCGACGTGCTTTACACGCGGTTGCCAGCGCTTATCAGGGGAGTCTCGCTAAGCTGCTGGGCTTTATAGGATTATTGGTCTTGGTACGGACATTGCAGCCGGTACTCGTGAATCGAAAATGTATGAACTCAGAGGATGAGGTTATGAGAAAAGCAAGGAGCACATACCTGGCGCTGGTCGCCGTCCTGATGGCACCGATGGCGGCGAACGCCGACGTCGTCCAGAACCTGCATCTGCAGTTCGCATCCGGCGCCGTCTTCAACGGCACCGTCACGTTTGCCGATGGCTTCGACGGAATGCTCGATGTTGACGGCACGCTCAGCGGCGGCGGATACCGTGATACCGACTTTACATGGACGTATCTCGAAGCCGGGGGTTACACCAATCCACATAATTGGGATGGCGACCCGGACTCGGATACGTGGGAAGACCTCCTCATGAACGGCAGGGGCGGTCGATGGTCTTCCTACATCGGGCTATCGTGGTTCCGCGGCTTCGACCCGGTACTCAACCTGAACACGGATATCGTGTTCCGCAGTTACTACTACGGGAGCCGCCGAAGAGACGCTATCGTTTCCGGTCGCTTCTCGTCGGTCCCCGAGCCCGGCACCCTGGCGCTCTTCAGCCTCGGCCTGCTCGGCATCGGCGCGGCGCGGCGCAGGAA
>JABDQH010000004.1 GCA_013042375.1 Woeseiaceae bacterium | reverse complement strand
GGGAATCGAAGCAGGTCAGCTTGACGTGCTGGCAAAAGACATAGAACGGTTTTTCGATGCATAGCTGCAGTCGCATGCTGGCCAACCACGAGCCGAAATCGATAATTTGACCGGCAGCTCCTGGCCGGAAGGTGACGGTCGCGTGGTCTGGGCTGTACTTTCTGCTACTGACCCGTTCCAGCCGTTCGTAGACTTGTGATTAACTACAGAAAGACACAACTGTCGGCATTGTTGCTTGCTTTGCCACTGGCAGGATGCACATCCCAGCTCGATTGTGCTAGATCGTTGTGTGGATGCTACACAAGCCATATCGAGACAGTTTCGATCGAGCTAGCAAACTCAGATGGGTCACCGATTGGCAACGCACGATTGATGTGTCATGACGACGGCTCGTATCTGGGCACAACCAACCCCAACGGGATCTTGAAATTGCGAGTCAAAGGTTTGACTTCACCCGGTTGCGGTTTTACGCCCGAATGTCAGATTGCGTACTTCCAAAGTAAGGATCAGGGACGGGACCGCCCTTTCTGGTTTGCGCGGTTCATTCGCAGTGGAGAAGTCCAAGATTCCGACGAGAAGATCCGGCTGATCAATACGGTTGCGCGATGAGTGACCGGCTCCTTGTGGCCGTTCTGAGACGGTCGCTCGGAAACTGAACGAACGGCGGCTAACCGACAGAGCTGACGTCGGTGGACGACGTTTCCGCGGACCAGGTGCCCTTGGGGTACTACGTGCCCTCCGGGGTAAACGCACCTGACCGTCCGGGCCGTACCCAAATTCGTCGACCGCTGCCGGCTCGGTAGCGACATTCACTTCGGGCGTGGCGCTAACCCCGATCCCGATGCCACTGCGTTGGCGTATAGTGTCAGGCAGGTATTGCCGGAGAGTCGTCATGCTGCGCAAACTCGGACCCTTCTTCCTGGTACTGCTCGTTAGCCAAGGTACCGTGCTGGCACAGGACTACGTCCCGGCCGAACTCGAAGAATGGACGCAGTGGGTGCTCAAGGACACCGGGTACCGCAGCTGCCCCCTCTATTTCAATCGCGGCGCGGCCGAGCGCGCGGATTTCCAGTGTGCATGGCCGGGCCAGCTGCGGCTGGACGTCGACGCGAGCGGCGCCAACTTCAGACAGGAATGGACGGTCTACGGCGAGACGCAGTGGATCACGTTGCCGGGCAACGCCGCCCACTGGCCCGATCGCGTTACCGTCAACGACCGGCCCGTCGAGGTCGTCGCGCGCAACAACGTGCCCGCCATACGGCTGTCGCCCGGAGCCGCTCGCGTTGCCGGCCGATTCGTATGGGGAGAGAGACCGAGCGTACTGCGCATTCCGCCCGAGAGCGGATTGCTAATTCTGCGCGTCGACGGGCGTGACATACAGCGCCCGGACATGGATCGCAACGGCGTTTTCCTCGGCGAGCGTCAGCGAACCACGCGCACGGTCGATGCCGTGCGATCCCAGGTTTACCGGCTCGTTGTCGACGAAGTACCGACGCGTCTCGTCACTCGCCTGCGAATCGACGTGTCGGGCGGCGTGCGCGAGGAATCGTTTGGCCCGGTCCTGCCCGAGGGCTTCGTGCCGCTGAGCCTGCAGAGCCGCCTGCCCGCGAGACTCGAGGCCGACGGCATCCTGCGGCTGCAGGTCCGGCCGGGTCGCTGGGAGGTACTCCTCGGTGCGCGCGGGCCCGATGTCCTCAACGAGATAGCGAGCCTCGATGGCGGCGACAATCTCCCCGCGGCGGAGATCTGGAGTTACCAGTCGAACGACCGCCTGCGGATAACGGCGGCCGAGGGCCTGCCGCCCGTGGACCCGGCTCAGGTCGAAGTGCCCGGCGAATGGCTGGCCTTTCCCGCGTTTCGCGTCGAGCCCGGCGCCGTCTTCTCGCTGACCGAACGCAGTCGGGGCGTCGTAGCCGCGAGCAACGAACTCGCGCTCGCTCGCACGATGTGGCTCGATTTCGCCCGGGGAGGCTTCATCGTCCGCGACGAGATCAGCGGCCAAATGCGTTCCGGCTGGCGTCTCGATATGGGCGGGGAATACCGCCTGTTATCTGCGTCGGAAGACGGCGAGAGCCTGCTTATCACCGACGGTGACGAAGAGGGCCACACCGGCATCGAGGTGCGGCGTACCGATGTCTCGCTCCAGACACTGGGTCGCGTCGGCACACGATCGACGATGCCGGCGACGGGCTGGGACGCACGCTTCGCCAACGTCGGCGCGACGCTTAACCTGCCGCCCGGCAGCAAGCTCCTGACGGCGCGCGGTGTCGATCGCGCTCAGGGCAGCTGGACCGACCAGTGGCAGCTGCTCAACTTCTTCCTCGTGCTGATCATCACGATTGCCGCCTGGCGCCTGTTCAATCCGACGGCCGGCATCATTGCCTTGCTCGCCCTCGTGTTGAGCTATCACGAGCTGTTCGCACCGACCTGGGTGTGGCTGAATCTGCTCGTCGCCGTCGCATTGTTGCGGGTCGCACCACCGGGACGCCTGTATACGATCGTCCGCACCTACCAGCTTGTCAGTGCCGCGGCATTGGTCGTCGCGCTCGTGCCGTTTATCGCTTCGCAGGTGCGTATCGCGATCTACCCGCAACTCGAGCCGCAGGTGCCGGTTTACGCTTTCGACAGAGCGGATATCGCTTCGTATGCAGTCGATGAAATGCGGCAGCGCGAGATCGCAGCCATCCGGGAAGGCGAAATGGCGGTCAGCCGGGAGGCCCCGGCCTCGCTGGTAGACAAAGCGCGGCCGCGCGAGGAAATCGCGACGACGGCCGGCCGGGTCAGCCGCAGCGATTTCTCCCGCTACGCGCCGAACGCCATTGTGCAGGCGGGCCCGGGCATCCCGTCGTGGCGCTGGAACAGCTATCGGCTCAGCTGGAGCGGCCCTGTCGATGCCGCCCAGGAAATGCGCCTCATGGTGCTGCCGCGCTGGCTGGTCAGCACGCTGCGCTTGGTCGGTGTCGGGCTCATGCTGCTATTCGCGGGCATCATCGCCGCGGAGATTACCAAGCGCCGCTGGACGCTGCCCGGCGGGTTCATGGCGGGTCGCGCAGGCACCACGGCAGCAGCGTTCCTGGGCGCAGGCATGTTGCTGATAAGTACGCCGGCCGACGCACAGTTCCCCGACGCCGAGCTGCTCGAGCAGCTCGAGGAGCGCCTGCTCGAGCCGCCCGACTGCGTGCCGCGTTGTGCCGAGATTGCGGCGGCGCGGGTCGACGTCGGACCCGACTCGGTCGAGTTGCAGCTCACCGTCCATGCGCTGCAGCAGGTTGCCATCCCGCTGCCAGGCTCGGCGCAGGGGTGGCGCCCCGATGCGGTCGTGGTCAGCGGTCAGGGCAGTGCGCGGGTCCTGCGCGCGGGCAACGGCACCTTGTGGCTGCATGTCTCGCCCGGGCGCCGCAGTGTGACTTTGCGCGGTGGCGTGCCGGATTCCGACAGCCTGGAGATTCCCTTTCCCGCGCCGCCGCGCGTCATCACGGTGGCAAGCGACGGCTGGATGGTTGCGGGTGTCAGGGACCGCCGGCTGCTGTCAGGCTCGCTGCAGCTGAGCCGCCTGCAAAGTGCCGGGGGTGAAGACTCCGGCCGCTGGGAAAGCAGCCGCTTCCCGCCATTCGCTCACGTCTCGCGCAGGGTCGATCTCGACCTCGACTGGCGCGTTGCGACGACGGTGCAGCGCGTCGCGCCGCTCGAGGGTGCCGTCACGCTCGAGATACCGTTGCTCGAGGGCGAGACGATCGTCAGCGGCGATTTCAGCGTGGAAGACGGTCGCGTCCTCGTCACGATGGAGCCGCAGCAGAGAGAAGTGACGTGGACGTCGAACCTGCCGGCGCAGTCGCCGCTGACGCTGCGCGCCCCCGAGGGCTCGGCCTGGAAGGAGAGCTGGCGTGTCGCCGTCGGCAACATCTGGCACGCGACGTTCGAGGGCATACCCGAGAGCAACACGGGTTACCGGGCAAACGACGTCAGGATCGCCGAGTTCGATCCGCGCGCCGGGGAGCGCCTGGTCATCGCGACGACAAGACCGGAAGCGAGCGCAGGCTCGACGCTCGCGTTCGACGCGGTCGACCTCGATGTCGTCACCGGGGCTCGCAGCAGCGACGTAACTATGTCGCTCGCGTACCGCAGTACGCGCGGCGCGCAGCACGTCATCGTGTTGCCCCCGGGAGCCGAGCTGACCTCGGTCCGGATCGACGGCCGGCCATCGACGCTGCGTGCGGAAGACCGTGAGCTGAGCCTGCCGATCCTGCCCGGCGAACACAAGGTCAGCGTGGCGTGGCGCGCCTCCGGTGAAACCGGATTCAGCACCGAGACGCCCGAGGTCGATCTCGGTGCGCCGGCCAGCAACATCGATATCGCCATGTCATTGCCCGAGGACCGCTGGCTGCTCGGCACGCGCGGCCCGCAGCTCGGCCCCGCGGTGCTGTACTGGACCGAACTGGCCGTGCTCGTCCTGTTCGCGATCATCCTCGGGCGCATCGGCCTCGCGCCGCTCGGTACCGGCCAGTGGCTCATCCTCGGCCTCGGCTTCAGCACCTTCAACTGGGGCGCGCTGGCGCTCGTCGTGATCTGGCTGCTGGCTTGCGGTGCCCGCGACAAGATCGACGCCGGCGGTCTGCGGCGGGAATGGTTCAACGCCGGGCAGGTCACCATCGCGGCGCTGACCGTATTCGCCCTGCTCGCGATTGTCTCGGTGTTGCCGCAGGGCCTGCTCGGTACGCCCGACATGCACGTCACTGGCCACATGTCGCACGGCAGCATGCTGGGCTGGTTCGCAGACCGCAGCGAGTCGCTCCTGCCGCGCGCTGCCGCGTTCACGCTACCGATGTGGATCTACAAGGTAATTATCCTGGCGTGGGCGCTGTGGCTGAGTTTCTCATTGGTCCGCTGGCTGCCATGGGTCTGGAAGTGTTTCAGCAGTGACGGCTTCTGGAAGCCGAAGGCTGTGGGAGGGCCTTCGGCACCTGTGGGAGGGCCTTCAGGCCCGAACGACAAAGAGAAAGTGGTAAGCGAGTGAGAATCGCATGGCTTGCCTCACTGTTGCTCGTGGGCGGCAGCGCCGTCGCCAGCGAGTGCGTCGTGTTGTTGCACGGCCTCACGCGCGGATCGATGTCGATGAACCGCATGGAGCGGGCGCTCATCAGGGCCGGGTACCGGACGGCAAACATCGACTACCCGTCGCGCGAGCACACGATCGAGGAACTGGCCGACATGGCGGTGCCCGAGGGTCTCGACGCGTGCCGCGCCCAGGATAGCGTCGATACCGTGCACTTCGTGACGCATTCGCTGGGTGGCATCCTGCTGCGGCAATACCTCTCAGAGAACGACATCCCGGAACTCGGGCGCGTCGTCATGCTCGGCCCGCCGAACCAGGGCAGTGCCGCCGTCGACGAACTCGGCGGCGTGCCGGGCTTCGACTGGCTCCACGGCCCGGCCGGCCGGCAGCTCGGCAAGGGCGAGGAAAGCGTGCCGCTGCGGCTCGGCCCGGTCGGCTTCGAGCTCGGCGTCATCGCCGGTAGCCGGACGATCGACCCGATCACGTCCGCGGTGCTCGACGATCCGAATGACGGGCGTGTATCGGTTTCCGATACGCGGGTCGAGGGCATGAAAGACCTCGTCGTCGTCGAACACTCGCACGCGTTCATGATGCGCATGCGCCGCAGCATCGACCTGACGCTGGCGTTCCTGGCCACAGGCGAGTTCGGCGACCAGCCCTAGAGCCGGCCATCCCTTGCCGCGTCAGGAAGCGGTCTTGCGCCTGGCAGCGCTGCCCAGCAACGGTTTCAGGAACTCGCCCGTAAACGAGCCGCGGGTAGCGGCGACGTCTTCGGGCGTGCCCGCTGCAATGATGCGACCGCCACCGTCGCCGCCCTCGGGCCCGAGGTCGATGACCCAGTCCGCCGTCTTGATGACGTCGAGATTGTGCTCGATGACGACCACCGTGTTGCCGTGGTCGCGCAGGCGGTGCAGGACGCCGAGCAGCTGCTCGATATCGTGGAAATGCAGGCCCGTCGTCGGTTCGTCCAGGATGTACAGCGTGCTGCCCGTATCGCGCTTGGAGAGTTCCTTCGCGAGCTTGACGCGCTGCGCTTCGCCGCCCGAGAGCGTCGTTGCGTTCTGCCCCAGGCGAACGTAGGTGAGGCCGACGTCGGTCAGCGTCCGCAGCTTGCGGGCGACGACGGGTACATTGCGGAAGAACTCGGCCGCATCCTCGACAGTCATGTCGAGGACTTCGTGAATGTTCTTGCCCTTGTAGCGAATCTCCAGCGTCTCGCGGTTGTAGCGCTGGCCGCGACATACGTCGCAGGGTACGTAGACGTCGGGCAGGAAGTGCATCTCGACCTTGATGACGCCGTCGCCCTGGCAGGCCTCGCAGCGGCCGCCCTTGACATTGAAGCTGAAGCGGCCCGGCTTGTAGCCACGCGAGCGCGCTTCCTGCGTGCCCGCAAACAGCTCGCGGATCGGTGTGAACAGGCCGCTGTACGTGGCCGGGTTCGAGCGCGGCGTGCGCCCGATCGGGCTCTGGCTGATGTCGATGACCTTGTCGATGTTCTCGAGGCCGTCGATGGTCTTGTGCGGTGCCGGGTTGCGCGTCGTGCGATTCAGCGTCTGGGCCACGGCTTCGTAAAGCGTGTCGTTGACGAGCGTCGATTTACCCGAACCGGAGACGCCCGTGACGCAGGTCAGCAGGCCGACCGGAATCGACGCATCGACGGAGCGCAGGTTGTTGCCCGTCGCGCCGAGCACGCGGAGCTGCCGCTCGGCATCCGGGGGCGTGCGCGCCGCGGGCACCTCGATGGCGCGCTTGCCTGACAGGTATTGTCCGGTCAGGGAGCGGGTTTCCTGCTGGATCTCGACGGGCGGCCCGGCCGCGACCACGTGTCCGCCGTGCACACCGGCCCCGGGGCCGAGGTCGACGACGTAATCGGCGGTCATGATCGCCTCTTCGTCGTGCTCGACGACGATGACCGTATTGCCGAGGTTCCTGAGGTGCGTCAGCGTGCCGAGCAGGCGCTGGTTGTCGCGCTGGTGCAGTCCGATCGAGGGCTCGTCGAGGATGTACATGACGCCGACGAGGCCCGAACCGATCTGGCTGGCGAGCCGGATGCGCTGCGCTTCGCCACCCGACAGCGTCTCGGCGCTGCGATCGAGCGACAGGTAGTCGAGGCCGACGTCGGACAGAAAGCCGACGCGCTCGGAGATCTCCTTGAGGATCTTCTCGGCGATCGTGGCGCGCCATCCCTCGAGCCGCATCGTGTCGAAAAACTCCCGCACGTGCCCGACCGAGAGGCTCGTGATTTCGGGGAGCGAGTGATCGTTGATGAAGACGTGGCGCGCAGCCCGGTTGAGCCGCGTACCGTCGCAGTCGGGGCAAGGCTGCGTGTTGAGAAACCTGGCGAGCTCTTCGCGCACTGCCGAGGAATCGGTCTCGCGGTAACGGCGCTCGAGATTCGGCAGCACGCCCTCGAAGCGATGCGTCTTGCGCACCTGCATGCCCCGCGTATTGGCATAGAAGAAGTCGATCTTCTCCGTGCCGCTGCCGTACAGGACGATATCGCGCGTCTTCTTCGGCAAGGTTTTGAACGGCGTCTCGATGTCGAAGTCGTAGTGCTGCGCGAGACTCTGGATCATCTGGTAGTAATACGTCGTCCTGCGGTCCCAGCCGCGAATCGCCCCGCCTGCCAGCGACAGGCCCGGGTTGACGACGACGCGCTCCGGGTCGAAGTATTGCTTGACGCCGAGGCCGTCGCAGCCGGGGCAGGCGCCCGTCGGGTTATTGAACGAGAACAGCCGCGGCTCGAGTTCGCTCAGGCTGTAGCCGCATATATTGCACGCGAAGCGATCCGAGAACGTGATGTCATCGGCGGCCTCGCCGGATTCAGGCGGGTCCATGCGCGCGACCATCGCGACGCCGTCGGCAAGGCGCAATGCCGTTTCGAATGACTCGGCGAGACGCAGCCGCAGGTCTTCCTTGACGCGGAAGCGATCGACGATCGCCTCGATCGTGTGTTTCTTCCTGAGATCGAGCGAGGGCGGCTGGTCGAGCTCGTAGATCTCGCCGTCGATCCGTGCGCGTATGAAGCCCTGGGCCTGCAGGTCGGCCATGAGTTGCACGTGCTCGCCCTTGCGATCCGCGACGACGGGCGCGAGCAGCATCAGCTTCGTCTCCTCGGGCATCTCGAGGACGTGGTCGACCATCTGGCTGACGGTCTGCGCCTCGAGTGTCGTGCCGTGGTCCGGACACGTCGGCGTGCCCGCGCGCGCGAACAACAGGCGCAGGTAGTCATAGACCTCGGTGACCGTGCCGACCGTCGAGCGCGGATTGTGCGAGGTCGACTTCTGTTCGATCGATATCGCGGGCGAGAGGCCGTCGATATGGTCGATATCGGGCTTCTCCATCATCGACAGGAACTGGCGCGCGTAGGCCGACAGCGATTCGACGTAGCGCCGCTGTCCCTCGGCGTAAATCGTATCGAAAGCGAGCGAGGACTTGCCCGAACCCGACAGGCCCGTGAACACGATCAGCTTGTCGCGCGGGAGCGAGAGGTCGACGTTTTTGAGGTTGTGGGTCCTCGCGCCCCTGATATCGATGGTTTTCATGCGCCGGGTACGGAATAGCGATCAACCTGCTAATATACGCCGCCGCGCCTCCGCGGCGCAAAGGAAGTACATCCTTGGAATCCCAGGCCCCGGACGGTATGTCGATGCACGCCGGCGAGCGGCGCACGACCCTCGTCGTCGCTGTCGTCGCGATGATTCGTATGTTCGGCCTGTTCGCGCTGCTGCCCGTGCTGTCCCCGTATGCCAGGACCCTGGACGGCCAGACGCCGTTGCTAATCGGCCTGGCCGTCGGTGCGTACGGTCTGACGGCGGCCTTCCTGCAGATTCCGCTGGGTGCGTTGTCGGATCGCATCGGGCGCCTGCCGGTCATCATTGGTGGCCTCGCGATATTCAGTGCCGGCAGCGCGGTGGCGGGTCTTGCCGATACGATCTGGGGCGTCGTCCTCGGCCGCTTGCTGCAGGGCGCCGGCGCGATCACGGCGACCCTGAGCGCGCTGCTCACCGATGCGACGCGCGCGACCGTCCGTACGCGCGCGATGGCCGTTTTCGGCGGCGGCATCGGCATCTCGTTCATGGTGGCGCTGGGTGCGGGGCCGATTATTGCAGCACAGTTCGGCGTCCAGGCGCTGTTCTGGGTGGCCGCGGTGCTGGCCGCGGCTGCCATCGTCCTGTTGTGGCTGTTGCCCGAGGTGCCGCAGCCCCGCGTGAACCCGGACTGGAGCATCGCCCCGGCGTTTCGCGCGGACCTGCTGCGGGTCGACCTCTACGTGTTCCTGCTGCATGCCATCATGACGGCGACGTTCGTCGCCCTGCCGTTCCTGCTCAGCCAGCGACTCGCGCTGCCGCTCGACCAGTACTGGAAGATGTACGCGGGCGCGCTCGCGGTGTCGCTGGCGATCGGCGGCCCGATGATCATGAAAGACCGTCACCAGGGCCGTAACGATCTGCTTGGCCTCGCGGTCGGCATGATTTTCGTTGCGCAGCTCGCGCTGACCTTTTTCGGTTTCTCCTGGATTCCCGTATTCCTCGCACTCGTCGTTTACTTCGGCGGCTTCATCTTCCTCGAGGCGGGACTCCCGGCGAGGCTGTCCGTCCTCGCCGACGACGACGCGCGCGGTGCCTCGCTCGGCGTGTTCTCGAGCGCCCATTTTCTGGGCGCCTTCGTCGGCGGGCTCATCGGCGGCCGCTTCCTGGGCGCCGGCCGACCGACCGACGTGTTCTTCGTGTGTGCGTTGCTGGCCGCCATCTGGCTGGCCCTGCAGGGTTTCGGCCAATTGCGCGGCAGATCGAAATAAGGTGACTGGCACCTCAATAGTGATTTGGCGCGTCGCGTCCAGAAATCCGGCTGGCAAATATCCGGGCAGGCCCTAAAATAGGCCCCCCTCGCTGTTCCGCGGCGAGCTTAATTGACACACAACCAGACAGGGGATCCGTATATGGCCCGCGGAATCAACAAAGTAATCATCGTCGGTAATCTCGGGGGCGACCCCGAGACGCGTTACATGCCCAGCGGTGCGGCAGTGACCAACCTGACCGTTGCGACCAACGAGTCGTGGAAAGACAAGCAGACCGGCGAACAAAAAGAGCGCACCGAATGGCACAAGGTCGCCATGTTCAATCGCCTTGCCGAGATCGCCGCCGAGTACCTGCGAAAGGGCTCGCAGGTCTACATCGAAGGCAAGTTGCGCACGCGCAAGTGGCAGGACCAGAACGGTAACGATCGCTGGACGACCGAGATCATTGCTGACGAGATGCAGATGCTCGGAGGC
>JABDQH010000107.1 GCA_013042375.1 Woeseiaceae bacterium | reverse complement strand
GCATCTGCGCGCGGGCCGTCGAACGCGCCTTGCGACAGCTGCAAAGGCCCGCGGGCGACGCGGCGCGGGTAGCCGCCATGCTCGGCCGCTCGGTCACCGAGACCAAGGAATGGCTGACTCCCGAGGGATTCAGCGAGGCGGACGCTGGGGCGCTTTATGCAGACCTGTCGCGAGGGGTCACGTGCCCCGTTCACGGCATGGCACGAGTCGCGTTCGACGAGCGCAACGTCTACGTCAACGGGCGTTCGTATCCGCTGCCCCCGGGTGGAGCCGCTCTCATGGCGACCACGTGCCGGGAGCGGCGGCTCGATATGAGCGCCTGCCGTGACGAGCACCTGGCGAGACTCGCCACATGGCTTCTCGAAGCGGGCACTTTGGAAATACCCGGTAGTCCATGACCAAATACGGTAATCGAGCGGTTGGGACGATCGGATCAATCGCTCTCAATCGGCGTTCTGGCGCGGGATGCAGCGCGTATCCGCGCGCGAGACATAACTCAAAACGTGACGCAGTCGACGAATCATTCGGGGGGTGGCCGTTACTATTTCACGTATGGAGCAAGCCCGCGAAAAGGGGAAGCGGTGGGTCATTTCGACCCGCGAAGAGATGCGCGAGGCTGCCATCGAGGTTGTGCGCGAAGCCAAGCGCAAGGTTTCGATCTTCACCCACGATCTCGAGCCCGGGATCTACGACGATCCGGAGTTCCTTGAAATCATCAAGCGACTCGTCCTGTCGCAGACCTATGCCCGTATCCGCGTCCTCATCGCGGATCCGTCGCGGGCCGTCAAGAGTGGCAACAACCTCGTTCATCTCGGCCGCAGGCTGAATACCTATATCGAGTTTCGCCACGTGCGTGAGGACCTCAGAACGCACGCCGAGGCTTTCTGCATCGCCGACGAAACCGCGCTCGTCTATCGTCTGCAGGCGCCGCGCTGGGAGGGAATCGCCGATACCTATGAGCCCGCCGTCGCGGAGCTCTATGGCAAGGTGTTCGACGAGATCTGGTTCGCCAGCCAGGTCGAAACCGAGTTCCGCCAGCTCGGCTACTGATACGCGATCGTGCTGCAGCAGCGGCCCGGTCGCTAATGAGGGAACTGCCATGCACCCGACAGATCTTACCGTCGCGGCCGTCGTCGAGCACAACGACGAGTACCTGCTGATCGAAGAGCAGGCCATGGGACGGCGCGTCATCACGCAGCCGGGGGGACATATCGAGTCCGGTGAATCGCCCGAGCAGGCCGTTGTGCGCGAAGTTCTCGAGGAATCCGGCTGCGCGGTCGAATGCCGGGACATGGTCGGCGTATACCTGTGGATTCACCCGCAATCGCGACAACAGTTCTTGCGCATCGTCTATGCAGCAGACTTCATTTCCTGTGACGAGTCGGCAATGCTCGACACCGGCGTCTTCGGCCGTCTCTGGCTGAGCATCGAAGAACTGCATCGGCGACAGGCGAACTTGCGTACGCCCGGCGTACTGCGGTGCGTCGAAGACTATCGTGCCGGACGCCGCGCTTTCGACACGTCGATCATGGACCCTGGGCCCCGGCACCCGGACGTGCAACGCATTCTCGCTGCGGCCGAAGTCGTGTGACTAGCGGCAGCGCGAATCCGCGCTGCCGGTGGCGGGCCATGGAATGATAGACTGCGCGCGCTATGACCAAGCGCGTGATCTTAGGGCTCTCCGGCGGTGTCGATTCCGCGGTCGCGGCCATACTCCTGAAAGATAAGGGATACGACGTCCACGCCCTGCATATGACCAACTGGGAGGACGATGACGGCTATTGCACGGCAGCGGCCGATCTCCAGGATGCGCGGCGCGTTTGCGAACAACTCGGCATTCCCCTGCACCATGCCAACTTCGCGACGCAGTATCGCGACCAGGTCTTCGACTATTTCCTCGACGAATACCGCAAGGGGCGAACCCCGAACCCCGACGTGCTCTGCAACCGTGAAATCAAGTTCGGCGTGTTCCGCGAGTACGCCAAACGGCTCGGCGGCGACCTGCTGGCCACGGGGCACTATGCACGCAACCGCATCGTGAACGGACATGGTGCCCTGTTCAAAGGCCGCGACCCGGACAAGGACCAGAGCTATTTCCTGCACGCCGTCAGCGCCGCGGCGCTGGCCGAGACGGTGTTCCCGCTGGGCGACTACTACAAGAAGGATGTACGACGCATCGCCCGCGAACGCGGTCTCGTCGTGCATGCCAAGAAAGACAGCACGGGTATCTGCTTCATCGGCGAGCGCCCGTTCCGCGAATTCCTCGCGACCTACCTGCCGGCGAACCCGGGTCCGATGCGGACACCGGGCGGCGACGTCGTCGGCGAGCACGAAGGCCTCATGTACTACACGCTCGGCCAGCGCCAGGGGCTGCACATCGGTGGAATTCACGGACGTCCCGAGCTTCCCTGGTACGTCGTCGGCAAGGACGTCCCGACGAATGCCCTGATCGTCGCCCAGGGCGAGCATGAGCTGCTGTTCAGCGACGCACTGGTCGCGAGCGATGCGCACTGGATCGGCGAGGTGCCGGCGGAGCTGCGCGAGGGACTGCGCTGTGCGGCAAAAGTCCGCTACCGGCAGCCCGACCAGCCCTGCACTGTGCGCACACTCGCGGACGGTCGTCTCGATGTCCGCTTCGATGCGCGCCAGCGCGCGGTCGCGCCCGGCCAGTTCGTTGTCTTCTACGACGACGACCTGTGTCTCGGTGGCGCGGTAATCGACGAAATCGGCTGAGCAGGCCCGGGGGCCTTCGGCTATAATGCGCACCCCGCGGCCCCGCGGCCGCACCGATATTCGCAAACCCCGGAGAACCAACGATGACCGACAGCTTCGGCGCGCGTTCAACACTGGCGGTCGGCGGCAAGGAATACGAGGTCTTTCGCCTCACTGCCGTCGAGGAAGGCCACGTAGATCGCCTCCCCTATTCCCTCAAGATCCTCCTGGAGAACCTCTTGCGTCACGAGGATGGACGCGACGTCACGCGCGACGACATCCTGGCGCTGGCGAACTGGGATCCGGCGGCCGAACCCAGCACGGAAATATCCTTCACGCCCGCGCGCGTGGTCCTGCAGGATTTCACGGGCGTGCCCGCCGTCGTCGACCTGGCCGCGATGCGTGATGCCGTCGTCAAGCTCGGGGGGTCTGCCGCGCAGATCAATCCGCTGTCGCCGGCTGAGCTGGTCATCGATCACTCGGTACAAATCGACCATTACGGCGCTGCCAACGCCCTCGACCTCAACACAAAGATCGAATTCCAGCGCAACAAGGAGCGCTACTCGTTCCTCAAGTGGGGACAGCAGGCGTTCGACAACTTCGCCGTGGTACCGCCGAACACGGGCATCGTGCACCAGGTGAATCTCGAGTACCTCTCGCGCGTCATTTTCGGCGTCGAAAAAGACGGCAGGATGGTGGCCTATCCCGATACGGTCGTCGGAACGGATTCGCACACGACGATGATCAACGGTCTCGGCATCCTCGGCTGGGGCGTGGGCGGAATCGAGGCCGAGGCCGCGATGCTCGGGCAGCCGATCACGATGCTGATCCCGCACGTCATCGGCTTCAAGCTGACGGGCAAACTCCGCGAAGGCACGACAGCCACCGACCTCGTGCTCACGGTTACCGAGATGCTGCGCAACAAGGGCGTGGTCGGGAAATTCGTCGAGTTCTTTGGCGACGGCCTCGGTCAGATGCCCCTCGCCGATCGTGCCACGCTCGGCAATATGGCGCCGGAGTTCGGCTCCACCTGCGGCATCTTCCCGATCGACGGCGAGACCATTCGCTACATGAAGCTGTCGGGCCGCAGTGACGAACAATGCGCACTCGTCGAAGCCTACGCGAAAGCCCAGGGCATGTGGCGTGAAGACGGGCAGCCCGACGCACTCTACACCGACGTTCTCGAGCTCGATCTCGGCGACGTCGAGCCCAGCATTGCCGGACCCAAGCGGCCACAGGACCGTATCGCGCTCAGCGCGGCGGCGAGTGCTTACGAGAAGATCCTCGCGGACACCGTCGCCGGCCGCGACTCGGGTGGATCCGGCGTCGCGAACCTCGACGGACAGGACGTCTCGATCGACGACGGATCAATCCTGATCGCGGCGATCACCAGTTGCACGAATACCTCGAACCCGGCCGTGATGATTGCCGCGGGCCTGCTGGCGCGCAATGCCGCCGCCAAAGGCCTCAAGGCGAAGCCGTGGGTCAAGACCAGTCTCGCCCCGGGATCGCGCGTCGTGTCCGACTACCTCGAGAAGGCCGAGCTCATCGACGACCTCGAGGCGATCGGTTTCTACACCGTGGGCTACGGCTGCACGACCTGTATCGGCAACTCGGGACCACTGAAGCCCGAAATCGCCGCCGCGGTGACGAACAACAACATCGTCGGCACGAGCGTGCTGTCAGGTAACCGCAACTTCGAGGGTCGAATCCATGCTCTCGTGCAGCACAATTTCCTGGCCTCGCCGCCGTTGGTCGTGGCCTACGCCCTGGCAGGAAACATGAACGTCGACCTCTACAGGGAACCGCTCGGACAGGACCGGGACGGTAACGACGTCTTCCTCAAGGACGTGTGGCCGTCGCAGCAGGAAATCTACGATGTCGTCGGCAGCAACATCGACTCCGCGATGTTCATGTCGAGCTACGGCAAGGTCTTCGAAGGCGACGAAAACTGGAAGCGTATCGATTCATCGACGGGCGATATTTACCAGTGGGAAGCGGACTCGACCTACGTACGCAATCCGCCCTACTTCCAGGGCATGTCCAAAGACGCCGCACCCGTGACAAACATCGAGGGCGCGCGTTGCCTTGCACTGCTCGGCGATTCGGTGACGACCGACCATATCTCGCCCGCCGGCGGCATTGCGAAGGACAGCCCGGCGGCCAGGTACCTCGAGGCCAACGGCGTCAAACCCGCGGACTTCAATTCCTACGGCTCGCGCCGCGGCAATCACGAGGTCATGATGCGGGGCACGTTCGCCAATATTCGCCTGCGCAATCTGCTCGCGCCGGGAACCGAGGGTGGCTGGACGCGTCATCAACCGAGTGACGAGCAAATGTCGATCTTCGACGCCGCGATGAAATACAAGGAAGAAGAAACGCCGCTCGTTATCCTCGCCGGTAGTGAGTACGGCACGGGTTCGTCGCGTGACTGGGCGGCCAAGGGAACCGTGCTGCTGGGCGTGCGCGCGGTCATCGCGAAGAGCTTCGAGCGCATCCATCGTTCCAACCTGATCGGCATGGGCGTGCTGCCGCTGCAGTTCCTCGAAGGCCAGGACGCCGAGTCACTGGAGCTCTCGGGTAAGGAAACCTTCGCCATCAAAGGTCAGACGGACCCGGACGCGAAGACCGTCTCCGTCACCGCGACAGCCCCGGGAGGCCACACGACGACGTTCGAAGCGCAGGTCCGCATCGACACGCCGAAGGAGCGCGACTACTACGAGAACGGCGGCATCCTGCACTACGTATTGCGGCAGCTCGCCGCGTAGCCGTGGGCGATTCCTGCAACATCCCGGACGCCCTCGCCGCGGCGTTGCGGGATGCGCGTCATGTCTGCGTCCTGACGGGCGCGGGTGTCTCGGCCGAGAGCGGCGTCCCGACCTTTCGCGAGGCGCAGGAAGGACTGTGGGCAAAGTATCGGGCCGAAGATCTCGCGACCCCCGAGGCCTTCCTCGCCGATCCGGCGCTGATCTGGCGCTGGTACCGCTGGCGGCGCGGGGTCGTGGCCGACGTCGAGCCCAATCCCGGGCACTACGCGATCGCCGCTTTGGCCGATCTCGTGCCGCGCTTCACGCTCGTCACACAAAATGTCGATGACCTGCACCGGCGCGCAGGCAGCCGCGACGTCGTAGAGTTTCACGGCAACCTGTTCGAAGACCACTGCTTCGCCGAGGGCACCGTGCACGTCGCAGATGACTCGCACGACATACCGACGTGCCCACAGTGCGGCGCCAACCTGCGGCCCGGCGTCGTGTGGTTCGGCGAGGCGATTCCCGAGCAGGCGCTCGAGAAAGCCTGTGCGGCGGCCGCCGACTGCGACGTGTTCCTGTCGGTCGGCACGTCGTCACTCGTGTACCCGGCGGCGGGCCTCGCCGATCTCGCGCAACAAAACGACGCCGTCACGGTCGAAATCAACCCGAACCCGACCATGCACGCCGAGCGCTTCGATTTTGCGCTGGCCGGGAACTCGGCGACCGTGCTCCCGGAGCTGTTAGAATTGCTGTCCCCCTGAATTAGGTGCCAGTCACCTTATTCCGATTCCATACCTGGACTGGAAATAAGGTGACTGGCACCTTCCAACAAGTAGAACGGATCACGCCACATGCAACGATCAGCCGCCAATATCCTGACCATGGGCAAATGGAGGCGAGTCTCCGCCTGGACGCTCGGCATCTTCCTGTTGCTGATGTTCGTCATCGGCTTCCTGGCCTCGCGCGAGCCCGACATCTTCTGGGTCAATCGATCGGCAGATCCCGAAAATGCGATCGTCGGCTACTCCACGGTCGACACGCTGATTCGCGTAGCCGAGACGCTGCTCGACAAGAACTGCGGCTACCTGACCAACGATAAATTGCCGCCGTTCGTCATACTCGACAACATCCCGAGCTGGGAACTCGGTGTGGTCAACCAGTTGCGCGACCTCGGCCGCGTCATGCGAGACGACTACACGCGCAGCCAGTCGCAGTCGAAGGAAGACCCGGACGTAGCCGAAGGCGCACCAAAGTTCTTCTACGACAACAACTCCTGGGTGTTCCCGACGACCGAGTCCGAGTACCGTGACGGTATCGAGTTCTTCCAGGAGTACCGCGAGCGCCTGGTCGCCGGCGATCCCGGGACCGTCTTCTACGCCCGCGCCGACAATCTGCGCGAATGGCTCTCGCAGGTGGAGAAACGCCTCGGCAGTCTGACGCGGCGACTCGGCAACAGCGTGGCACGCAGCCGCATCAACGAGGATCTTGCCGGCGAGACCGCGGCCGAGGCCGCGGGGTCCCAGCCGGATACCGTCGACGTGCGCACGTCCTGGTGGAAGACAGACAATATCTTTTTCGAAGCGCGCGGCACCGCGTGGGCGCTCGTGCATTTCTTCCGCGCGGCGGAGTTCGACTTCGCGCACGTCCTGCAGGACAAGAACGCCGAAGCGAGCGTGCGCCAGATCATACGCGAGCTCGAAGCGAGCCTCGCTACCTTGCGTTCCCCGATGATCCTGAACGGTGGCGGCTATGGCCTGACAGCGAACCACTCGCTGGTCATGGCCAACTACCTGGCGCGAGCCAACGCGGCGGTCATCAACCTGCGCGAGTTGCTCGATCAGGGCTGAATTCCGCCCCAGCCGGCGATCCTGATCCCCTCGGAGTATTCGAAGATCACGGCAACAGCGCTGCCTGACACGAGCCTCCGGTTGTTGAAGGCGGAGACAGGCACGGCCGGCTCGCGGATGCTGTCCAGCAGAATGCCGTCCGCGCTATAGAGATCGGCGCCGCCCGCGGCGCCAATCCAGATGCCGTCCGCGGTCCAGGCCCAACGCCACTGGCTGCCGCCCGGACCGCTGAAAGGCAGCGTCCGCAGCAGGTTCAGGTCGGGATCGAGAACTTCGCCGGTGAAGGTCAGAAACTCCTGCCCATCCGGCGACGCAAGTGGTTCGCCGAATACCCGGCAGTCGTACTTGCCCGGGTTGCTGTATTCGAAATACAGCCCGTCGACTCTCGCGATTGCGTGACCCTCATCACACACCGACGACGATTCGGGCGCGGTCATGGACTCGGCGCTCACGTTTGCGTCGTAGCTGTACGTATCGATCAGGACACCGTCGGCATCATAGGAAAACCAGTGCCGCACACCGAGACCGGCCTGTTCGAAAACCCCGATCCAGGGATCAAAGTCATACACACGATTCAGGAAGAGACTGTCCGGGTCCCGGGTATGAAACAGCGTCTCGACGAATCCGGGCTCTGACAGGTCGATCTTCGTGACCAAGGCATCGTGGTAGCGAACGTACAGGTCATGGTGTGCGGCAACGTACTCGAGCGAATAGTCCGCCTGGTTCGGATCGAGGCCGAACGCAGCCGGATCCAGCGCGAACGATGTCAGGAACCCTTCGTTTCGCGAATCGTACCGAAACACGGTATGACTGCCGAGCGAGCGGTCGCCGAAATCGTACAGATACACGATGCCGTCCCGGTCGATAGTCGCGTCAATACGCGAACTGAAGCGCGAGAACCAGCATTCAGTACCGTTGCCGTCGGCTTGCGCATCGCATCGCGGATCCAGCGGATAGAAATCATCGACATCAGCGACTGCATCGTTGTCGTCATCCGTATCAGCATTGTCGCCGATGCCATCGCCGTCAGTATCAACGGATTCCGTTGCGTCCAGCGGGAAGGCGTCGGACCAGTCGAAGACCGAATCGCCATCGTCATCATTGTCGAAGCGGTCGGGGTCATTGTCGCCATCAAAATCGCGGTAGACATCTATCGCAAATGCCAACGGATCGACCGTCTGTAGCCCGCTCGAATCGCTTGCATGCACACTGAAGCTGTAACGCGTCAGCTCGTCGTCGAGGGCGGAGCTGAATTCGTACAGGCCGGATTCCGTTTCGATGAGCGTGTAGCGATCTGCCACATCACCAGGGTCCCGGTTCGTCGCAGGCCCTTCGCGCCCCTCGGATACTACTGCGGTCACCTGCACGTCCAGCGAGAGCACGTCACCGTCGCGGTCGAAAAAGTTGTCGCGCAGACTGAATGCAATCGTGTCGTCCTTGATGACGAGGACGTTGCGCAGATCGAGGATTAGCGAGGTGCGTCGAATGGGCCCGTAGGAAATGGTCTCGTCGAAAAAGACCAGCTCACGCACATCGTCGAGGCTCAGGCGCCCGTGCGCCGAAGCGACTGCGCTGTCATTTGCGTGAAACGTCGTGTAGTACCGGCCGGACAGTATCTCTGTCCGGGCCACCTCTGTCCCAGTGCCCGACAGCGTCACCACGCCACGCCCCGTATCGAAACCGGCCGCAAGCCGCCCCTCGACGTTGTGCGATATTTCGCCGGAGACGTCGGATACACCGGACAGGCCGTTCAGGAAGTCCAGCGTGTTGTCGATGTCGATAGCGAGGTCCACGAGTCGCAGCGTGCCCTCGAGCGACGATTCGACAGAGAAATCGAGAATCATGCGGTCCCGGGATTCCCGATTCACGTCCTGTTGCCCGGCTTCGTAGCGCAGCGTTCCCCTGGTTACCTCGGTCGGACCCCCGGTCGCCGCTACCTCGAACGCCTCGAACGTGACGGTGGCGTTGAACGGCGCACTACCCGGACGCCGCGAATACTGTGTGCGCACCGTGCCGTTAAGCGTTGCCGGTATGCCGTCCACGTCGACGCCGCAATTGGCATAGCGCGACACGAGCGACAGACGGTCACTCGACACGGAGACACTAACGGTCCCGCCGGAATCACAAGCTGCGCTCGAATCACCCGGTTCGTACGGGCTCGTTACGTCAGCTCTCAGCTCCTCGGAGTAAACCCTCGTCAGGTAAAGAGACTGCAGGAATGCACCCGCGAATTTCCCGGCCTTGCCGATCTCGAGCGTGGTAACGGGCGCCGGCGCAACTGGCTGCGACGGCGATGGTCCGGAAACCGGCGGAGTGCCGCCACCGGAGCCGCCGCCACCACTGCTGCCGCCACCACCCCCGCCACCGCCGCACGCGCCGACGGCGAGCAAGGCAAGCGTTAGCGCCGCGTTGCGTAACGATCTGTGCACCATATTCAATCCCTGGTCGGATGCATTAGCTCAACCCTGGCAATAGCCCTGGTTGCCTATTCGCGAATCCTACCGTATTGTTTGCCACGAATTCACCAGGTGACGCAAGGCAGTTTCTCGCCGCGCGTTTAATCGGGAAGACGGTGCGCGCCGGATTATGTCTTGCGCAATCCCGTCACTGCCCCCGCAACGGTAAATGAGTTCGTCGGTCATCAGGCCACTGCGCGCTTTCGCGTGGGAAGGCGACCGACATGGCGACAGCCGCTCATGAGTCCGGAGACCGGCCTGGCGAAACGCCAACTGTCGAACGCGTCGGGGAGGACGCGTGGAAGAGACTATGAAATTTGCCATCGCCTTCCTGGCCGCGTGCTGCGCGGCCCTTGTACCGTCCTGCGTTATTGCCGACGACAATCCCGTCGAGCAACTCGTGGTAACGGCTGCACGCACACCACTGTCGATCAATGCGCTCGGCAGCGCCGTGACCGTGATCACCCGCGACACCATCGAGCGCCGCCAGGCGCGTTACGTCTCGGATCTCCTGCGGACGGTGCCTGGCTTCGCGGTCAGCCAGTCCGGGGTGGCCGGCTCGCAGACGCAGGTCCGTGTCAGGGGCGCCGAGGCGAATCACGTGCTCGTGCTCATCGATGGCGCTCGCGCCAACGATCCTGCCACCGGCGACGAATTTCGCTGGGAGTTCCTGTCGACCGCCAACGTCGAGCGCATAGAAATCGTCCGCGGCCCGCAGAGCGCGATCTGGGGCAGTGACGCGCTGGCCGGGGTCGTGAACATCATCACGCGTTCGGGAGGCACTTTGCTCGATGCCTACGTGGAATCGGGCTCGCGCGACACGCTCAACAGCGGCGTCAACGCCAGTATCGGCGACGCATCCTGGAACATCGGGATCGGCATCGATCGGCTGGCGACGGACGGTTTCAACATCGCCCGGACCGGCGACGAACGCGACGACTCCGACGCAACGACAGGCTCACTGAATGCCTCGCTCGATCTCCACGAGTCGTTCGGAATCCGGTTTGCCGCGCGGACCGTCGATGCCTGGTCTCAATATGACGGAATCGACTTTTTCGATACCGGACTCCCGACGGATTCCGACTTTGCGCTCGACACGTCGCAGAACTATGCCCAGGTCGCGACGACCCTCGGCGCCACCAACGCCCGCGTGCGCCATCATCTTGGTGCACGCTATTCCGATACCGACAACCGCAATATCGTGGACGGGATCGAAGACACCCGGTCGCTTTCCGATCGCCTGTCCCTCGCCTACCAGGCGGATATTCGTCTTGGGCGCGACCTGTTATCGCTCGCACTGGAACGCGAAACGACGAACTTTACGCAGCGCGGGCCCGTCGAGTTCGGCGATCCGAACCAGCAACAGGAACAGGACGTTTCCAGTGCGGCTGCCGAGTTTTTCGGGCATGTCGGCGACCGGGTCACGTGGGTCGCGAGCGCACGCTACGATGACCACGAGCACTTTGACGACGCGCTCACGGGTCGCCTGTCGATTGCCTGGAATCGAACCGAGTCGCACACCTTGCGTGCCGCGATAGGCACGGGTCACAAAAACCCCACGTTTATCGAGATGTTCGGCTATTTTCCGGGCCAGTTTCGCAGCAACCCCGACCTGCAGCCCGAAGAGTCCACATCCTACGAAGTCGGGATCGAGCAACGCCTCGCGGACAGCCTGGAAATGCATCTGACGGTGTTCCGCCAGGACCTCGAGAACGAAATAGACGGCTTCGTCTTCGACCCTCAGACCTTTGAATTCACGGCAGAGAACCTCGCGGGCAGCAGCACGCGCGAGGGTGTCGAGGCCTCGCTACACTGGCTTGTATACGACGCCCTCAGCATCAACGCGAGCTACACCTATGTGGACGCGAACAGCGAGAACATACGCGAGGTGCGGCGCCCCCTGCACTCGGGCAGCGTCGACATTGACTACGGTTTCCTCGACGGCCGCGCCCGCATTGCGCTGGTCGCGGATTACGGCGGGACACGCACGGATACATTCTTCCCTCCGTGGCCGAATCCGCCCGAGACCGTCATATTGTCGAATTACTGGGTTGTCGATTTGGCCGCCCGCGTGCAGCTCACGCCTCAGCTCGCGCTGTTCGGCCGCGTCGGCAACCTGCTCGACACGCGCTATGAGCAGGTCCTCGGATACCGCACGCAGGGACGTGCCGCTTACGTCGGGGTGCGGGCGACCTTTGGCGACGGCGCGCCGAACTAGACGTCCGGGCGCTGTTTATCGGATATGAGGGTGCCGGCCAGTAGCGCGACCGCGGCCATGCTCCACACGATCACGGCGCCCGTCGGCAGATCCCAGACGAACGACAGGATGATGCCAAGCAGATACGACACCGCGCCGATCGCGTAGCCGGCTGCCAATCGGTTGCCGCGCTTGATGCCGCTCGTTGCGAGAGCCGGGATGATCAGGCTTGCGAACACGAGATAGACGCCGACGATCTGCACGGAGGCCGTTACGACGACGGCAAAGGCGAGGTAGAACAGCAGCCCGCCCGACCTCGGCTGCAGCCAGAACCACAGGGCAAGTACGATCGCATACAGGATCGCCACGGGCCACAGCGAGTCCCAGGTCGTCCACAGGATCTGTCCGACGAGCAGCTCCTTGAGGTGCTCACTTCCGTGCGGATTGCCGGCGAGCAGCAGGATGCCGCCCGTGGCGGCGAGGATGAACAGCGTACCGATCAGCGGTTCCTGGATGCGCGACCAGCGCTTTTCGGTCCAGTACAGGCCGAGCGCGGCGATGAGCGCCGCGCTCACGGCCGCGATCTCGACTTCGATACCCTCGGGATCCCATTCGAGAGCATAAGCGGCGATGACGCCAAGCGCGGCCACCTGCGCGATCGCGAGGTCGATGAACACGATGCCTCGCCGCAGCACTTCCTGGCCGAGCGGCACATGCGTACTGAGCACGAGAAGTCCCGCCACCATGGCCGGCCCGATAATCGACCAGTCGATGAAATCAGGCATGGTGCGTGGCTCTCAACAGCCGATCGATGATGTCATCGAACATCGTAATCAGGTCTTGCGCCTCTGCGGTACCCCCGACGCTCAGGGGCAGTACGATCGCGTCGACGCCGAGCCGGTCCGACAACCACTCGGACGCCCTGGCGTCCTGGTAGGGTGCGCGAACGATGACGTCGACCACGCCGCCGGCGAATTCCTTCGTCAGCCGGCTGAGATGGGTGGCCGTTGGTGGCAGTCCCGCCACGGGCTCGAGGTTGGCGACGGCCTCGAGCCCCAGCCAATCCTGCAAATAGACCCAGGACTTGTGGTGCGTGATCATGCGTTTACCGCGCAACGATGCGGCCCGCGCCTCCCAGCCCGCGATCGCGGCCTGCCATTTTTCGAGAAACAACTCTAAGTTACTTCTATAAGTCTCTGAATTATCAGCATCTATTGATGCCAATCTCTGTGCCAGCGCCCGCGCCACAGCCGTGACGTTGTGGGGATTCATCTGCACGTGCGGATTCCCCTGCGGATGGATATCGCCCCGCGCGCGGTCGACGTTGGCCGTCGCATCGAGCCGCAATACCCAGCTGCTCGCCTCCATGTAACCGTCGCTCCCCGGCATGACGTCGCGGTTGTTCGCCTTTTGCAGCAATGCGGGCAACCAGCCGATCTCGAGCTGCGCGCCACTGCAGATCACGAGATCGGCGCGCCGCACCTTTGCAATCAGGCTCGGACGTGCCTGGATGTAGTGCGGATCCTGCAACGCCGTGGTCGCGCTGTAGGTCTGCACGTGTTCCCGGCCGATCTCGTCGGCCAGTGCCGCCCACTCGGGCTCGCACGCGAACACGCGCAGCTCGGCGATCGCGACGGCGGGCGCCAGCAAGATCAGGACAGGCAGTAGTCGCTTCATGACAGGCCCCTAGAAAGTATGCGCACCGTGCGCGCCAATGCTGTGAATGTACTGCAGCGACCATTCCGCGACGTCTGCGGGTCCGGTCTGGTTATTTGTGAACTGCAGCCGCAGTCGCGAGAATTCGCTGTTCGACCAGTCCACCATCACGGTCTGGCGCTTCGGATCCTCGTCAACCAGGCGCAGCCCGTCCAGGCGCGCGCCAACACGCCAGCGCGGTATCGGCTGGTACACGGCCTGCGCATACCAGCCCTCGTCCGTGCCGAATATGCGGTTCTCGAGGTATTCGGCCTGGAATATGAAGTTGCGCTGCTTCCAGTTGCCGTGCGGCGCCCACTTCCACACGAGGTGCGCGCCGGTCACCTCCTGGCCGGAATCCTGCTCGAGCCGCGACAGGCCCGCCAGCCAGCTGTGACCCGTGCCGACGTCGCCGCCGACATTGGCGAACAGCGTGTGCGCACCGACACCGGACGGATCGCCCTCGCCCTGCATCAGTTCACCGCCGAGCTCGAGGAACAGGTCCGTCGGCGCGAGCCAGCGCACCTGCACGCCGTTATCCGCGTAGCGACCTTCGTCGAAAAAGGCCTGGTACGGCAGCGCGCGATCGGTGAAGTCCAGGGTATGCATATGCCTGGCATTCTCGTAGCCGAAGCCCGAGAACATGCGGCCGAAACGTGCGCTCAGCCCGGCCGGCAACGCCGTGGTCTCGACCCAGGCTTCCTCGATCTCGATGGCGGACTCACCGTCTTCGAAAGCCAGCGCAGCCGTCAGATAGGCCGCGAACTTGTCATCGACATTGGCGTTCATGATCAACTCGGTCTCGCCGACGGCGAAGCCTTCTTCTTCGCCGGGCTCGCCCTCGTTGGCATTCAGGAAGCCCTGGAACACGACGCCGATGGCCGGGTTGAAGGTCGGGTCGCCCGTCATGTACGACGGTGCGGACGGGGCCGGCCGGGCCGCCGCCGTAGCCTGTGCGGCATTCTGCTCCGCGACGGCCAGGCGCCGCTCGAGCTCCGCGATGCGCGCATCGTACTCGCTGCGCAGCGCGGCCAGTTCGGCTCGCACCGCCTCGATATGGGTATCCTGCGCGAACGACGCCGCAGGCGTGATGAGTGTCAGTGCCAGTATGGCACCCGGGTAAAAAACGATACGCATGGCATCGCCTCCTTGTGATGATCAGACTGAGGAAAAGGGGATTTCAGTCCGAAACAGGAGGCCCGCGCTGGCGAAATACGACGCTGTGGACGTCGGCGAGCAATGCCGTGACCGTCGGGGCCACGCTCAGGCACTTCGGCACGGCAACAGAATGATCGGCCGGGACCGGAGATACGGGCGTCAGCGTGCCCCAGGAGCCGCACAGCTCGCAGTTGCCGGTATCGCCGGCGTGCGTGGCGGCATGCGCGCTGAGACCGGCATCACTCAGGATGAGTCCCAGCAACAGTAAGGGGATCAGTTTTCGACCGGCTGAATGCACGTGTTGTTTGACCGCTCCGCAAGGCCCGGGTTCGCGCCCGGGCTTAGTATATCCCGACCCAGGCTGGAATGTGCTTCCAGCAACTGTTGAGGTCCTTGTCCAGGCGCCGGTAGTCGGGCTCGTAGCTACCGACGAGTCCCCAGAAACGCCGCGAGTGGTTCATATGTCTCGCATGGCAGAGCTCGTGGATCATCACGTAACGCAGGTGCGCCGGGGACAGAAACATCAGGCAGTAGTTGAGGCTGATCGTGCCCGCGCTCGAATGACTGCCCCAGCAGGTCTTCTGCCCGCGCACGTGCATGGCGCGAAACGCGGTGTTGGTCAGCATCGACAGCGACCTGAGGCGCGGCAGGTATTCTTTCCTGGCCAGCGAACCCAGCCAGCGCTTGAGCGCCGCGACGCACCTGGCCGGGTCACGGGTACCGCCGGACAAGACAACCGTGCTGCGCGTCACGCGGTAGCGAACCGTGGGGCTACCGTCGTCACGCTGGTAACGCACGTGAAAAGCTCGCTCGATTCCCGGCAGGCACACCTTGTCGGGCAACGCGAAAGGTTCGGGTGGGTGCTCGGCCGCGAAAGCCTCGCGCGTGTCCCGGATCCAGTCGCGATGCGCTGCGACGAAAGCCTCGACCGCGACCGCGCTCGTGCGCCTGGGCACCACGACTTCGACACGGCCTCGCGGGAACACCCGGATCGACAGGCGCTTCGCGCGCCCGCTCTCACGCACGGCAAAGCCCGACATTGTGTCGGGCTCTTCCTTGTCGGGGAACAATGCGAGTTGCGTGGCCGTGTCCTGCACGCCACCTATTGTACTGGAACGTGCCTCAGGGTTTGCGGCCGCTGAAACGCGTTGCGTCCTCGAGGCTCATGACACCCCTGACGGCGCCGACTTCGGCCGTATCGCTGATGAACAGCCTCACCTCGCGCTCGAGCACGAGGTCACCCTCGATACGCGATTCGGGTCCGATGACGATGCGCGGTTTCCGCCGGCTCATGCTCCAGCCGCCCGGTTTGCGGACCACGAGGTCCCGCTTCAGCACCGTCTGCATGAGCTCGACGTCGCCGTTCGTCGTCGACACGTCCCCAGCAACCTCGGAACCCTCGAGCTTTATGTCCCCGTTTACGTTCGACAGGTCCCCGCCCACAGTGCAGCCCTCGTCGAGCCTGATGCTGCCGTTCGTGGTCCCGACGTTGCCGCGGATGGATGCACCGGTTCCCACCTGGATCTTGCCGTTAGTGGTCCGCAGTTCGTCCGCCGCGACCTTGTCCGCCAGCCGCAGCGAGCCGTTCGTGGTCTTGACGAGTTCCACCCTGGCCCCGTCGCCAATCCGGATCGAGCCATTCACGGTCGATACCTTGCCGTTGACGATCGCGCTTTTGCCGACCGTGACGCTGCCGTTAACCGAAGATGCACCATCGGATTCTTCGCCGGCACCGACCGAGACGCTCTTGTTGATGGCGCCGAAGGCCGGCACGGACATCAGCATCACCAGAAGACCGATCGTGAAAACCGTCTTGGACATGTTCCTGGCCATCTTTTTGCAACCTCTGAGCTTGATAGTACAGGTTAGATACCTGCCGCCGGGTTTTGGTTGCAAGGTGGTTCGAGAATTTGGTGTCCGGTACCCTAGTCCGGATGACGGTCGCCCTCGAAGCCCGCAACCTGGTGAAGGAGTACCCCGACGTGCTGGCGGTCGACGGGGTCAGCTTCGCCGTGCCCGAGGGCACGTGCTTCGGCCTGCTCGGCCCGAACGGAGCCGGCAAGACCACGACCGTCGAGATCATCGAGGGCGTCGCGCAGCCGACGTCGGGTAATGTCTACTACTACGGAGAGCCTGCGGGTGCGCGCTTTCGCCAGGAAGCCGGCATCCAGTTCCAGAATACGGCGCTGCAGGACTACATTACGGTCCGGGAAACGCTGCAGATGTTTCGGGCGCTCTACGATGAGCCGGCCGACCTCGATCACGTGATCGAGCAATGCTCGCTCGGCGACCTGCTCGATCGCGACAACCGCAAGCTGTCCGGCGGCCAGCGCCAGCGGCTCCTGCTCGCCGTCGCGCTCGTCAACAAGCCGCGCCTCGTATTCCTCGACGAACCGACGACCGGCCTCGATCCGCAGGCACGGCGGAATTTCTGGGCCCTCGTGCAGGGCATACGCGAGGAAGGCGCCACGATCGTGCTGACGACGCATTACATGGACGAGGCGCATGTCCTGTGCGACGACATCGCCATCATGGACGAAGGACGGATCATTGCGCAGGGAGCCCCGGGTGACCTGCTCTTCGAGCAGTACGGCGACACGCTCATCAACCTGCCGCACGGCGAGATCCGGCGGCCGAATCTCGAGGACCTGTTCATCGAGCTGACCGGCCATTCGCTGCGAGTTTGACGATGTTGCGACGCGTCTGGGCCATCTTCGTTGCTCGCAATCGCGAATTCATGCGCGACCGGGCCTCGCTGGCCTGGAACCTGATCCTGCCCGTCGCGCTCGTGTTCGGCCTGTCATTTGCGTTCGACGGGCAACGCGACGAGTACACGGTCGGCGTCCTGCAGGATGAAGCCCTGATCGACACGAGCAGGCATCCGTTTCTCGACACGCGGTTCGTGCAGTTCGTTCCCTACAGAGACACGGACGAAGCGCTGCTCAAGGTCGAACGGCACCAGCTCGACATGTTGCTGGACCCGGGTCCGCCGGTGCGATACTGGATCAATCCCGAGGCCGCCAAAGGCTACTTCATCGAATTCGCGCTGTTGCAGTCGGCGGCAGGCAATCCCGAGGCGGTCGTCAAGCAGCAGATCGCGGGCGATCCGATTCGCTACTCCGACTGGGTGTTGCCCGGCATACTCGGCATGAACATGATGTTCAGCTGCCTGTTTGGCGTCGGCTACGTCATCGTGCGCTACCGCAAGAACGGATTCCTGAAGCGCCTCCGGGCTACGCCGCTGACGGCCCTGGAATTCATTATGGCGCAGGTTGCCTCGCGCATGCTGCTGATCATGCTAATTACGAGTTTCGTCTATACGGGTACGCACCTGCTGCTCGACACGCGCATGGAGGGCAGCTACCTGACGCTGTTCGTCGTCGGACTGGTCGGCGCAATTTCGATGGTGTCGCTCGGCCTGATCGTGTCGGCCCGGGTCACGAGCGAGGAGCTTGCGGGTGGTCTGCTCAACATGATCAACTGGCCGATGATGATGCTTTCCGGGGTCTGGTTTTCGCTCGAGGGAACGGGCAGGGTCATGCACGCGATCTCGCAAATATTCCCGCTGACTCACGTGCTCGACTCCGCTCGTGCCGTGATGCTTGACGGCGCGACGTTTCTCGACGTTGCACCCGCGCTCGGTGCCCTGACCGTACAGAGTGCGTTGTTCCTCGCCATCGGCGCGGCCATCTTCCGCTGGGAGCGCTTCTGACATGCCCTACACACTGATCGACATCGGCGCGAATCTCGCGCATGACAGTTTCGACGACGACCGCGATGCGATGATGCAACGTGCCGCCGAGGCCGGCGTCGCGACCATGATCGTGACCGGAAGCAGCGACGATAGTAACGTCAGGGCCTCGAAACTAGCCGGGGCGCATGCGGGCGTCCTGTTCTCGACGGCTGGCGTGCATCCGCATCACGCGTCCGACTACAGCGACGAGTCCGATGCGCTGATTCGCAGGCTCGTGCAAGACGACGCCGTGGTCGCCGTGGGCGAATGCGGTCTCGACTATTTTCGCAACTTCTCGCCGCGTGAGGCACAGCTCGATGCCTTCCGTCGACAACTCCAGATCGCGGCAGAGACAGGCCTGCCCGTGTTCCTGCACCAGCGCGACGCGCACGACGATTTCATCGAGGCGCTCGAGCCCGCCCTGCCCGACCTGTCGCGCGCGGTCGCGCACTGCTTTACGGGCGAAGGGGAATCACTGCGCGAATACCTCGCGATGGGGCTGTATATCGGCATCACGGGCTGGATTTGCGACGAACGGCGCGGCAAACACTTGCACGATATCGTCCATGTCATTCCCGACGACCGACTCCTGATCGAAACGGATGCGCCCTACCTGTTGCCGCGCACGATCCAGCCCAAACCGAAAACGCGGCGCAACGAACCGATGTACCTGACCGAAGTGCTGAAGACCGTCGCCGAAGCGCGCGGGCAAAGCGAGCAACACGTCGCGAGCATCACGACCGAGAATGCCCGGCGGTTCTTCAACCTGCCCGGTTGACGATGAGTTCCCAGTGAGGCTTGAACGCCTCGATCTTGAAGCGCGCCGCGTCCTTGTCGGGCTCACCAAATTCGCGCACCAGTTCCTCGAGATTGCAGACCAGGCTCGGCACGCCCTTGGTGAACTCCGCGCCGTCGAGAAACAGCACGCGGCCGTCGACCGGCACCTGGCGCACGATCTGCCGCACGGCGGCGATGCGATCGTAGAGCGCCGGTTGCGGATTCCTGAACGTATAGCGCCGATCCTGGCCGATGACGGTCCAGTCGGACATCTTGTCGCCCCCGAACACCGCCCCCCGGACGTCCTTGGTCTCAAGAATCAGGAGCCCCTGCGAGGTAAGGAGCAACTGGTCGACAAGAATCTCACCCTCGTCGGCACCTGGTATCACGAAGTTCTCGATACGCTCGTAGGAAATATCAGCCAGCGCCCGCTCGAGCAGGTTGCCGCGCGCGAAAAAGCGTCGCCACATGAACCAAACGAGCAACAGAGCGAAGACACCGAGTAACGGCAATAGCCAGGGCGTCTCCTCGAAACTCGTCATTCGAGTACTTTAGCAAGCGCGTCGAGACTTGGCTGTATCGAAATCGCTCGGGCGGGGCGCGCGAGCAGGGTCGCGAGCTCGGGCGGCACCGCAACAGGCTCCCCGGTCAACGGTTCGACGATCGTCTCGAACTTCGCAGGATGCGCCGTGGCGACCAGTATCCAGTCGTGGCCGCCCGCCATGTCGTCGTCGAGGTCCCGCCAGACGCAGGTCGCGGTCGCCGTATGCGGGCAGGTGGCGAACCCGAACTCGGAGAAATCGCGGCGGATCGATTCCCGGATCTGCTCATCGTCGACCGACTGGACGCCGAGTTGCCGACGCAGAACGTCGGCCTCACCGACGAGGTGACGCAGGCGCTCCATGTTGCTCGGGTCACCGACATCCATCGCAGATGCCAGCGTCTGCAGGCTCGCGCGCGGCAGCCATTCGAGGGTCTCGAAGTAGTCGGCGATGGTGCGATTGGCATTCGTGGCGAGAATGATCGGGCCGATCGGCAACCCTGCCTCCCGCGCCATGATGCAGGCGAATGCGTTGCCGAGATTGCCCGTCGGAATTATGAAGCCCGGTCTGTTGCCGGTGCGTCGGAAATGGCGCAAGCTCGCGTCGGCGTAGTAGGTGCTCTGCGGAAGCAGGCGGCCGATGTTGATGCTGTTGGCCGAGCTGAAGCGATGCGCTGCCGCAAGGCTCGAATCCGCCATCGCGCCTTTGACGAGTGCCTGGCAATCGTCGAACGATCCCTGCACCTCGAGCGATACGACGTTGTCGCTCCAGCAGCACAGCTGGTGCGCCTGGCGCTCGGAGACACGCCCCGCCGGGAACAGCACGACAACCCGCATCCCCGGGCGCTGGTCGAACGCGGCGGCCACGGCGGCGCCCGTGTCCCCCGAGGTCGCGACGAGGATCGTCAAAGGGTCGTCGACGTCGCCCTCGAGCCGCGACAGGCAGGCCGAGAGGAAGCCGGCGCCAACGTCTTTGAACGCGACGGTCGGGCCGTGATAGAGCTCGAGCAGCGACACGTCGCGTCCCTCGACCGGTAACGGCGTCGCCGGTATCGGGAAACCGAAAGTCTCGGCGAGAATGGCATCGAGCTCGTCCTCGAGCGCAGAGCCGCCGAAGAATGGCGCCAACAGGACGTGGGCAACCGCGGGAATCGTATCGGCCCCGTCGAAATCGGAGATCTCGAAGCGAGGAAGCCGCTCGGGAAGAAACAGCCCGCCGTCGCTTGCGATGCCGAGGCGCAATGCCTCGTCCAGTGTGACCGGACCGGCGCCGCGTGTGCTGAAATACTGCATCAGCCGCTCTCGACGTGGGCTCCGGGCGCATCCAGCGGACTGACCCAGGACTCGCATGCGATCCCCACAGAGCGGCTGGCTTGTTGCATTGCAATTGCCACGTTACGCGCATCGCCCGTGGCCGCCAGCGCGAACATGCTCGGACCGCTGCCCGACAGGCTGCAACCGAGAGCACCCGCCTTCATGGCCGCCTGTTTGACCGTATCGAAGCATGGCACCGAGGCCTTGCGCTGCGGCTCGATGACGAGATCCTTGAGCGTCTTCGCGACAAGCTCCTTGTCGTTCTCGGCGCAGGCGAGAACAAAGCCGGCCAGCAAGCCCTGTTGCGCGAGCCAGTCCTGTATCGAGTAGCCCTTCGCGAGGCCTTTGCGCGCCACCGCCGTGTTGACCTGCAGGTCCGGATGCACGAGCACGGCGCTCAGCCCATCCGGGACCGGCAAGCGCCGGACCTCCGGCAACAGGATCTGGGGACACAGTACCAGGCCGCCGAGCAGGCTCGGTGCGACGTTGTCGGCATGCAGGCCACCGCTTGCGTACTGCTCGCCGATGAGCGCGTAGGCGAGCAGGTCTTTGCGCTCGAGCGGCGCATCGAGCAGTGCATTCGCGGCCACGACCGCGGCGACGGCGGACGCGGCCGAGCTACCCATACCCGACTGCAGTGGAATCCCCTTGAGGACGCTGATCTCGAGGCCGCCGTCCGCACCCTGGGCTGCCCACAGGGCCTGTGCCGCGATAGACGCCGTGTTCGATGTCGGATCGGTCGACAGGTACGGGTGAATGTCCCCGTCCAGCCCGCGCACTTCCGCGATCACAACGCCTTCGTCATCGACCCGCCGCGCCCGCACGCGATCGCCTACCCCCTCGAGCGCCAGGCCGAGCATGTCGAACCCGACCGCCACGTTACCGATAGATGCCGGCGCAAACGCCGTAACCCACTCAGACATAGCCGAGCCCCTTGCTCAGGTAGTTGGCCAGGCGCAGCAGGTCGGCAAACGCCCCGCCTGCCGTCACTTCAGGCCCCGCGCCCGGGCCCTGAACGACGAGTGGATTCTGCGAATAGCGTTCGGTCTCGAACTGCACGATGTTGTCGGTCAGGTTGATGTTGCAAAACGGATGGTCCTCATCAACGGCTTCGAGCCCGACCGATGCGCTGCCGTCGGCGTCGAGCGTGGCAACGTAGCGCAGCTGCCTGTTCGCATCGACGGCCTGCCTGTACAGCGCGTCGACATCGTCGTCGTAATCAGGAAGCCGCTCCAGGAACTCCTCGATCGAGCAATCCTGCAGTGCTTCGGGAACGAGGCTGCGTACCGGGAATGCGCCGATTTGCAGCGCAAGCCCGAGCTCGCGCCCCAGGATAGTGAGCTTGCGGGCCACATCCATGCCGGAGAGATCGTCCCGCGGATCGGGCTCGGTAAAGCCGTTGTCCTTCGCCGTCCGCACGATCTCGGAGAACGGGGTCGTGCCGTCGTAGACGTTGAACAGGTACGCGAGCGTGCCGGAGAAGATACCCCTGATAGAGCGCACCACGTCGCCCGTGTAAATCAGGTCGCAGAGCGTACTGACGACAGGCAGCGCGGCGCCGACCGTCGTCTCGTAGAAGTAATGCGAGCTGCCCTCGTCTGCCGCCGCCTGCAGGCTCTTGTAGTACGCGTAGTCGCCGCTGAACGCCTTCTTGTTCGGCGTGATGACATGCACGCCGCGCGACAGCCAGCCGGCGTACTTCGACGCGACGAACTGACTGGCCGTGCAATCGATGATGACGGCGTGCGGCAGGTGATCGGGATTGACGTGCGCTTCGAACGCCTCGAGATCGGTCTCGATCGCGCTTTCGTCGAAGTCGTCCTGCCATGTCGCCAGGTCGACGCGCCGCTCGCCAAGCAACATCGTTTGCGACCGAGCGATGGCGCGCACGCGCAGGTCGAGATTGAACTGGTCCGCGAGCCGCTGGCCCTGTTTCTCGAGCTGCCGCAGCAGCGCCGCGCCAACCGTGCCCGGACCGATCAGGCCGATCGAAATCGTCTTGTGCGACAGGTAGAAACCCGAGTGCGCCGCGCGCAGCGCTTTGGTGGCATCGTGCGAATCCACGACCACGGATATATTGCGCTCCGACGAGCCCTGTGCGATGGCGCGGATATTGATACCTGCCCGCCCGAGCGTGCCGAAGAAACGCGCCGCAACGCCGGGCGTGCCCGCCATACCGTCACCGACAACGGCGACGATGCTCTGGTCGTCGGTCACCTCGACGTTCTGGATCTGGCCGCTGTCGAGCTCCTCGGCGAACGCATCGCGAATCACCGTGCGTGCGCGGCTCGCGAGGTCTCGCGGCACGGCAATGCAGATCGAGTGCTCCGAGCTGGCCTGCGAAATCAGCGTCACAGAGACGCCGGCGTCCTTGAGGCCCGCGAACAGCCGGTCGGCGGTACCCGGCACACCGATCATGCCGGAACCTTCGAGGTTGACGAGCGCCATACCGCCGATAGCGGTGATGCCCTTGATGTTGTCGATGTCGTTTGCGCTGGCCGCGATGCGGCTCCCCGGATACGCGGGGTTGTGGCTGTTACGAATCCAGACCGGGATGTCTCTCTCGATGACCGGTCCGAGCGTTTGCGGGTGGATGACCTTGGCGCCGAAGTAGGCCAGCTCCATAGCCTCGTTGTAGGTCATGCGATCGATGACCTGCGCCTCGGGTACGCGTCGCGGATCGGCGCTCATGACGCCGTCGACATCGGTCCAGATCGTCAGTTCATCGGCATCGCTCAACGCGGCCATGATCGCCGCCGAGTAATCGCTGCCGTTGCGGCCGAGCGTCGTCTGCAGGCCCTGCTCGTCGGATGCGATGAAACCGGTGACGACCGCAATGCCCTGGAAATCACCGGGAACGACTGCGTCGAACTTCGACTGCGACTCGTCCCAGAGCATCGTCGGGCCGAGTTCGGTCTGATGCACGGTGATGATCTCGCGCGCATCGAGCCATGTCCCGCCGCGACCCGGCGCTTCCTGCCCGAGAAACGCCGCGAGCAGGCGCGCCGACCAGATTTCGCCGTAGCCCGCGATGACGTCGCGGCTGCGCTGCGGCGCGGACTTCACGAGCGCAACGGCCTCGAGGATATCGTTGATGTCGGCCGCGTCCCTGCCCCATGCTTCCAGCACCTCATCGAGGGCGTTGCCCGACAGCAGCGTTCTCGCGGTCGTCGTGTAGCGCTCGCCGATGCCGCCGAGCGCGACGCGATAACTGTCGTCGACACGTTCTGCCAGCACGGCGAGGTCGATTAGCGCATCGGTCATCCCGCCCATCGCCGAGACGACGACACCCAGCCGCTCGCCGGGCAGGTCGCGCACGATACCCGCTACACGTCGAAAGCAGTCGGCATCGGCAAGGCTGCTGCCGCCGAACTTGTGAATTTTCCAGCGTTTATCGCTCACGGACTTCGATCGCAGTATCGAAAGCGTGGATGATAGCGGCACTTCCTGCCGGCGTCTTCGGTTTTATCTGAAACCGCTGCGGCGACACGAAGCAGCCGCGCCGCTCGGCCAGCGTCGCGCAAGAAAAAGTGGTGGGGCGTCTAGGGATCGAACCTAGGACCAGTCGGTTAAAAGCCGAATGCTCTACCTCTGAGCTAACGCCCCGTCACGGTATTGACAGCCGGGAAGCCGTCAGGATGCGGGCGCGATCATACCGCAAATCGTCCGTATGACAAGTGTCTATATCCCGTCTTCGCGCATTCGTTCGAGCCTCTGTCCGGCGAGGCGCGCCGCCGTGGTTTCCGGGTATTCGGCCTGCACGCGCGACAGTGACGACCGCGCGGATTCCCACTCCTCGAGTTCATAGTTGCAGTAACCGATCTTGAGCAGCGCATCGGGCACCTTGCGCGAGGCCGGGTACTTCGAGATAACGACCCGGAACTCGTCGAGTGCCTGCTCGAACTGTTGCGTCACATAGTGCGACTCGGCAAGCCAGTACTGGGCATTGTCCGCAAGCTCGCTGTCGGGGAAGCTGACGAGAAACTGCTCGAATGCCATCGCGGCGGGCTCGTAGCGCTCTTCCTTGAGCAGTTCGAGCGCGGCCTGGTAGTTGTCGCGGTCCGAACCGCCCGGGACGGGCAGCTGCCCCGGCGCCAATGTGCCACCCTCGAGTACGCTGCGGGTCCGCGCCGCCACGACCGCCTGCTCCAGTTCCTGGATGCGCGCGTCGAGATCGATGTACAGATCTCGCTGCCGCTGCACCGTGGTCCCGGCATGATGCTCGAGTTCTTCGATGCGACCCTGGATTTCGTCGCTGCGCCGCTCGATCGAGGCAACCTGCTGCGTCATGCCGGCCAGGCCCTGGTTTTGCACCACGCGCTCGATGGACGCCAGGCGCCGCTCGAGTTCGTTGAGCCTGGCGACGACGGGATCCTCGCCCTGCGGCTGCATCAACTGGCAACCGCCGAGCGACAATACCGGCAGCAACAATGCAAGTGGCGCCATACGCACGTCTGCTCTCCTCACGCTAGTTCGCGTACGTGAACTGGACGCGGCGATTCTGCGCGTAATCGCTTTCGGAGCTGCCGAATGCAACGGGACGCTCCTCGCCGAAGCTGACGGTCGAGATCTGGTTCGCCGACACGCCCTGGACCATGAGCATGCGGCGTACGGCCTGGGAACGGCGCTCGCCGAGGCCAATGTTGTACTCGCGCGAACCGCGTTCGTCGGCGTGGCCCTCGAGCCGCACCCGGTACCCGGGATTGCCGACCAGCTGCATCGCATGCCGCCGGACAATGTCCTGGTCCTCGGGGCGAACTTCCGAAGAATCGAATTCGAAGTAGATGACCGTGGCGAGTTCGCCGGCCGAGGGATCCTCGCCGAAGGTCTCACCGCCATAGGGATCGCTCCCGTCCATGCCACTCGTATCGGCCCCGGTATCACCGCCGTAGGTCGTGTCGGTCGGTTCGGGGTCCGGCACCTGCGGGTTGCCGGGACAGCCCGCCAGCAGGAACGAAAGCACCGCGATTGAGATCAGTTTGAAGTACGACATAAATGTGCCCTTTGTGCCATTAAGCGAAATAATATCAGTAAGTTAAAAACCATAGTTAAAGTTAATTCAGAACCTGGGGAACGGCGACCAGACCGGCTCACGTACGTCACCGCCAACGCGTGGTACCAGTTTCTGGCGGATCAGGCCGTCGGCCGACACGGTCTCCAGCACGCCATTCCTGCCCTGCCTCGTGGCATAGATCAGGATGTCGCTGTTCGGTGCGAAGCTCGGGCTTTCGTCCTGGCGTCCCGTCGACAGCACGAGCAGGTCCCGGTGCTCGAGGTCCATGACCGCGATGCGATAATTGCCGCGATCGTTGTGCACCATGGCGAGCTTGTTGCCGTCTGGCGACAGCCGGGGCCTCGCATTATAGCTGCCCTCGAAAGTCACCCGCTCGGGCGTGCCGCCGGCCGCTGCCACGCGGTAGACCTGCGGCCCGCCGCTGCGATCGGAGGTGAAATAGACGTAGTCGCCGTCCGGCGACCAGCTGCCCTCGGTGTCGATGGCCCGATGCGTCGTCAGGCGGGTCTTACGCTTGGAGTTGATGTCCAGCACGAAGATGTCGAGGTTGCCGTCGACGCCGCCGAGGGTGACCACGAGCTTGCGCCCATCCGGGGAGAACGACGGTGCGCCGTTGATGCCCGGATCCGCGGACACGCGGAAACGATTGCCTGTGCGCAGCGTTTGCACCCAGATCGACGAGCGGCTGCCTTCGAAGGACACGTAGGCGAGCTGGCGGCTGTCAGGCGACCACGCGGGTGACATGATCGGATCCCTGCTCTCCATGACCGTATGCTCGTTGTAGCCATCCTGGTCCGAGACGATCAGGGAATACAGTCGGCCGTTGCCCTGCTGTTTCGCCGTGACGTAGGCGACGCGCGTGCCAAACACACCCTTTATGCCCGTCAGCTTCTCGTAAATCATGTCGGCCACGCGGTGCGCCGCGCCACGCATTGTCGCCCGCGTCACGCGCGGCATGCGGTAGCCGACCAGTTGCCGGCGACCGAAGACGTCGAACAGCTGGAACTGCAGCGTGTACTGGTCGTCGCCGGTCTGCTCCACCGTGCCGACCACGACCGCCTCGACCCCGACAAAGCTCCAGTCCTGGAAGTCGACGTCGGCTCCATCGGTCGGTTTCTGCAGCATTTTGTCTTCGCCAATCGGATCGAAGCGACCGCTGCGCCGCAGGTCGTCCGTGACGACCTGCGAGACGTCGAGCGGCATGCTCGCCGACTGCCCCTCCCAACCGAACGGCACAATGGCGACCGGCGTCGGCTGCGCGATGCCCTGGACGTCGATGACGAGGTCCGCGTTCGCCGTCGACGCGGCAAACAACCCCAGTAAAACGATGGTTCGAAATCGGTTCAGCACATTGTCCCCTGTTGCATCAGTCTTCACGTTCAAGTGTCAAGTTTAGCGTCAAATTGCGGTCGAACAGGTCCGCATTTGAAGGCTCGGGCAGCGGCGACGCTCGCCGGATAGCGGCCTCAACTGAGCGGCGCACCGCCTCATCCCCGTTGCATTCGATGATGTTGACTCCGACCACCTCGCCGCCGGGAAGTTGCTGTACGCGCACGCTGCAGCGGGTTTCCGGCCCGGCACTGGCCGGCACGAACCAGGCGCGGCGCACCTTCTGGGCGATGGCGAACTGGTAGGCCGCCATCTCGGCAGAGTCCCTCGCCGCGAAGCGCCGCTCATCGGTCTCGAGCTCTTCGGCGCGCTGCTCTGCTTCGAGTTCACGACGCCGGCGCTCGTTCTCCTCGCGCTGCCGCTGGATGTCTTCCTGGCGCTTGCGTTCGGCTTCCTGGCGCTGGCGTTCCTTTTCCTCTTCCTCGCGTTTGCGGCGCTCGGCCTCCTCGCGCTCCTGGCGCTTGCGCGCCTCGTCTTCCTGGCGCTTGAGTTCCTCGAGGCGCTGCTCCTCAAGAAGGGCATCCTGGCGGCGCTTCTCCTCCTCGGCCAGGCGCCTGAGTTCCTCACTGTTGTCGGGTTCGGGCTCGGGCTCTTCGACGATCGGTTCCGGTTCGGGTTCGTGTTCGGGCTCGGGCTCGGGTTCGCGCTCGGGCTCGTGTTCGTGTTCGGCCTCTGGTCGCGCTTCACCTTCGATTTCCTGCTCGATGTGGACGCCTGGCTCCGCTGCCTCCTGCTCCGCTTGTTGCGGTTCCTGCTCGTCGACGATTTCGCCTGGCTGCCAGGGCTCGATTCCGTCGTAGCGCGGCTCTTCTGCCTCTGCCTTTTGCCCGTCGGCCAGCTCGTCCGCGATGTCCTGCGGCTCGCGTTGCCGGTCAAAAACTGGAGGACGAACGATGACCATGCTGACACCGGCGTCCGGCTCTTTTGCAAAATCGCCTGCAGGCGCTGCCTCCAGGCCCGCGTCCCTTATTTCCTCGTCGAGTTCGGTCTCGTCGACAATCTCGAATCCGGCATT
>JABDQH010000061.1 GCA_013042375.1 Woeseiaceae bacterium | reverse complement strand
CCGCTATCGCCTCGCGCGCGGCAACGAGCGCCGACTGGGCTGCGGGGAGCGCGCTGCTGCGGGCGTCGACGGCGCGCGCGCTTGCGAGCAGGTCTTCGGCGTCGTCGAGATTGCCCGCGTCTATTTCGTCCCGTGCCTGCAGCACGAGTCGGCTGGCAACGGCGGTGAGCCCCTGGCGAGCCACCGTATTGGAGGAATCGTTGGCGAGGACAAGCTCGTAGAAGTAACGGGCATTGTCGTTCGGCGGCGTCAGCAGTGCGCCTTCCGCCAGCCGTGCACTGGCGAGTGACAGCACCTCCTCGGCACGCTGGTCACTGCGCGCCACCCCCAGCTCGGCGGCCAGGGCCTCGATTTCGGAGCGATCGGCAATGTCGAGTTCGGTCGCCGCCCCCAGCAGATTCGCGGCATCTTCGAAACGGCCATCGCGCATGGCGATACGAGCGCCGGCCAGGTACGTGCGCAGCTGTACCTGCGAGAGCTGTGCCGTCAGGAAAGGCAGTCGCGTATTGTCCGAATCGGCGAGCGCAACGCGCCGCAGCGCGGCGGCCGCTTCGTCGCTGCGCGACTGCAGCAGCGACGCCTCCGCCATTGCCAACGCGTCCTCGATGACGGCATCGAGTTCCACCGCGGCGATGTCGTTCGACGGATCCGCCTCGACCGCTGCGGCGAACAGCTCGATCGCGTTGGCCCCGGCGGGCGAATATATCTGGCCCGCGTCTCGCGCGAGGCGGGCTTGCGTGAGCAATGCCTGGACGTCGATAACGGGCTCGACAGCAGGCGCGATGCCGGACTCGACGGCAGGCGCGGCAACGGACTCGGCAACCGGCTCGGCAACGGCCTCGGCAACCGGCTCGGCAACGGGCTCGGCCTCACGTTCCCGACTCACGGCCGTTTCCGTGACCTGGGCGTTGACTCTGCTGTCGGCGGGGGAGATTGCGGCCGGGACCGGCTGGTCACCGCTCGTAAGCCAGTACAGGCCACCCGCGACGGCGGCAACGCCGGCAACGGCGACACCGAGTATCAGGAGTTTGCCGACCCGCAGGCCACCGGAGTCGGCCTCGGTGGCGGCTTGCGTTCCAACAGGTGCGTCTTCCGTCGCAGTCGTCGGCTCGTCGTTCTTGCCTTTGAGCGCATCGCCGAGCGTGTTGATCAGGTCGGCCACGGTCTCTTTGAGGCTGGTATCGCTGCCCCCAAAAGCCGCCGATAAACCCTCGTCGATCGGCGAAGATTCGTCGCTACTCCCCAGCGGTGGGTCGGCGGGCTCGGCGCCCTGCATGGGCGCCACGTTTGCGCTCGATTGCGGTGCCGGTGCCGGTGCCGGTGCTGGTGGCGGTGCCGCGGGCCGCGGCGGTTTCTTCGGCCTGGCTTTGGCCGCCGGCTCGCCCTCGATCCGGAACGCAGCGTCGGGCGCTTCGAGGTGGTGCCTGACCGAGGCCTCGATAGCGAGGCGTGCACGGCCCGGCGATACGGGCTTGAGCAGGAAGCGATAGACCCTGCCGCGATTAATCAGATCCATGAGCATCTCGCCATCATCGCGACGGCCCGCGACGATAGCGACAAGACGCGACGATCTGCGGCGCAGGTGCAGCGTCAGCTGCTCGACTTTCTCCCCGGCCAGCGCGGCGTCGATAACGGCCACGCCGACTTTGTGTTCGCGAATGACGTCATTAGCCTGCTTGAGCGTGGTTCCGTGGTGCACATTGTGCATGCCGCGAGACGATTGCTTCACGGTGGTCAGGAAGTCCCCGTCCTTGGTGAGGACGAGGATATCGATGCTTTGGGTGCCGACGGCCGCGTTAGCCGCGGCCTCCTCGGGATCGATGGCCTCCAGGCGCCCGTGGGTGCCTGTCACGATCGTGGAGCCGTTGTCGGAAGTTTCCATGACGATGTGTTCCGGCGAATCGTCGATGCTGGCGGTCGTGTCGTTGGCGGATTCCGCGAGCGTGATCAGGCGCATTTGCTGTGTGGCCTGATCGACGAGTTGCGTGAGGCTGTCGCCGGTCACATTGCCGCGCACGACCTCGAAAACTTCGTCCGCGCCGACCAGCGCTTCCACGTCCGTGTCCGCGCTGCCGGCCAGTAGAATGCCCACCGTCTCGGGCGATCGTTTCTTCGCTTCTCGAAGTGCCTCGACCCCGCTCATGCCAGGCAGGTCCTGAGCCGAGATGATGACATTGATCGGTGTTTCGCCGAGCGTATTGAGCGCTTCACTGCCGCTCGTTGCGCAATGCACGGTGTAGTGATCGCCAAAATCCGAACTCAGCGCATCCAGTATGCGCCGCTCACTGTGCAGCAGCAAAACCTGCGTCTTGAATTGGTCAAGCGCCACGTGGCCTCCTCCATTGGCTTATGTCGAATTGCGCACGCAATCCTTACTAGTGTCAGTATAGGACGGCGCGTTGCGGGGAATGCCGCGCACGCGCCACTGAATCGCGATTCTGTGACGTGGCGCACAGTTGCAATGCCGGGCATGTCACGTTTGCCTGGGCGGCGAAATCAGTGCGGAAAAACCGGGGGCCTAGTCTGCGGAGCGACCCCGGGACTCGACTTCGGCCTGCAGCGATGCGAGCGCCTCGTCGAGTGGCAGGACGTGTTGCTTTTTCGAGCCCAGCCGGCGCATCGCGACTGTGCGGTCGTCGACTTCGCGCTGGCCGACAGCGAGCAGGACGGGCACCTTGGCAACGCTGTGCTCGCGCACCTTGTAGGAGATTTTCTCGTTGCGTAAATCGGCTGTGGCTCGCATTCCCGCTGCACACAGCTGCGCGACGATTTCCTCGGCGTAGTCGTCGGCGTCGGATGTGATCGTCAAGACCTTGACCTGCTGCGGCGCGAGCCACAGCGGCAGGTTGCCCGCATGGTGCTCGATGAGTATGGCCATGAAGCGCTCGAGCGAACCCAGCATCGCTCGATGCAGCATCACGGGCACGTGCTTGTCGCCGTCTTCGCCAATGTACGTCGCACCCAGGCGCCCCGGCATGTTGAGGTCGACCTGCAGGGTGCCGCATTGCCAGTCGCGGCCGATCGCATCGCGCAGGACGAATTCGAGTTTCGGACCGTAGAAGGCCCCTTCGCCCGGATTGTGCGTGAATTCGAGTCCGCTGGCCTCGAGCGCCTGGAGGAGCGCGTCTTCGGCCTGGTCCCAGACGGCGTCCTCGCCGACACGAACCTCGGGTCGGTCGGCGAACTTGATGCGCACGTCGTCGAATCCGAAGTCCCTGTAAATGTCGAGGATCAGCTGGCACACGGCGATCGATTCGTCGGTGATCTGTTCGGGTGTGCAAAAGATGTGCGCGTCGTCCTGCGTGAATGCGCGCACCCGCATCATGCCGTGCAGCGCTCCCGACGGTTCATAGCGATGACACTTGCCGAACTCGGCCAGACGCAAGGGCAGGTCGCGGTAGCTCTTGATGCCCTGGTTGAAGACCTGCACGTGGCCCGGGCAGTTCATCGGCTTGATCGCAAATGTCCTGCCGTCGACAGTCTCGCACGTGAACATATTCTCGCCGAAGGAATCCCAGTGGCCCGAGCGTTCCCACAACGTGCGGGACACCATTTCGGGCGTGTTGACTTCCTGGTATCCGGCCTGCTCGTTGCGCTCGCGTGTATACGCGGCGAGCGACAGGAACATGTTCCAGCCGTTCGGGTGCCAGAATACCGCGCCAGGCGCCTCTTCCTGGAAGTGGAACAGGTCCATGATCCTGCCGAGCTTGCGATGGTCGCGTTTCTCGGCTTCCTCGAGCATGTGCAGGTATTTGCGCAGCGCCTTGTCATTCGACCAGGCCGTGCCGTAGACACGCTGCAGCATCTCGTTGTTCGAGTCGCCGCGCCAGTAGGCGCCCGATACGTGAGTCAGCTTGAATGCCTTGCCGAGCTTCCCCGTCGAAGGCAGGTGGGGGCCGCGGCACAGGTCGATGAATTCGCCCTGGCGGTACAGCGTGATGCGCTCGCCGGGCGGAATGCTGGCGATGATCTCGGCCTTGTACTCCTCGCCCATATCGCGGAAGAAATCGACGGCCTCGTCGCGGTTCCATACTTCGCGCACGATGGTCTCGTCGCGCTCGACGATTTCCTTCATGCGCGCCTCGATCGTCTCGAGGTCGGCATCGGTGAAGGGCTCCTCGCGCGCGAAGTCGTAGTAGAAGCCGTTCTCGATCGCCGGCCCGATTGTTACCTGTGTCTCGGGCCAGAGCTCCTTCACGGCCTCGGCGAGCACGTGCGCGGCGTCGTGGCGCAGCAGCTCGACGCCGTCGTCCGAATCACGCACGACGATCTCGATATTCGCATCCGACTCGATGTCACGCGTCAGGTCCCACAGCTCGCCGTTGACGCGCACGGCGACCGCGGCGCGCGCCAGGCCGGCGCCGATACCTTCGGCGATCTTTGCGCCGCTGATGGCGTCGTCGTACTGGCGACTCGAACCGTCGGGCAGGGTTATGGTCGGCATGTCAGCGAGTTTCTTGGATACAAGAGACAGCGGGCAATTGTACGCGATTTAGGATCGCGTACAATCCGCCAACATGAGTGATACAGAAACGCGCGACTTCATTCGCAAGATCATCTATGACGACCTCGAGTCGGGAAAGCACGATGAGATCGTGACACGCTTTCCGCCCGAGCCGAACGGCTACCTGCATGTCGGCCATGTCATGGCGATCTGCCTCGACTTCGGCGTCGCGGCCGAGACGGGTGGACGCACCTACCTGCGGCTCGATGACACCAACCCGGGCAAGGAGAGCCCCGAGTTCGTCGAGGCGATCAAGAACGACGTGCACTGGCTCGGATTCGACTGGGGCGATCGCCTCACGCATGCCTCCGATTACTTCGATCGGCTGTACGAGTCGGCGATCGAACTCATCGAGAAAGGCGTCGCATACGTCGACAGCCTGAGCGCCGACGAGATCCGTGAGTATCGCGGCACGCTGACCGAGCCCGGCCGCAACAGCCCGTACCGCGATCGCAGTGTCGAGGAGAACCTCGACCTGTTCCGCCGCATGTACGAAGGGGAGTTCGCGGATGGCGAGCACCTGCTGCGCGCCAGGATCGACATGGCGTCGCCGAACATGAACATGCGTGACCCGGCGATCTACCGGATTCGCCACATTCCGCACCAGAATGCGGGTGACAAGTGGTGCATCTACCCGATGTACGACTATGCGCACGGACTGTCTGACGCCTACGAAGGCATTACGCACTCGCTGTGTACGCTCGAATTCGAGGACCATCGTCCGCTGTACGACTGGTTTCTCGACCAGCTGCAGCCGGAACACCGGCCTCGCCAGATCGAGTTTTCGCGACTCAATCTCGCCTACACGATAACGAGCAAGCGCAAGCTCAGCATGCTGGTCGAAGAGGGCGTCGTATCGGCCTGGGACGACCCGCGCCTGCCGACGATCTCCGGCATGCGTCGACGCGGCTATCCGCCGGCCGCGTTGCGCGCATTCGTCAAGCGCGCCGGCGTGACCAAGAAAGACAAGCTGATCGAGCTGGGCGCGCTCGAGACCTGCGTGCGTGACGTACTCGGCGACATCGCGCCGCGGCGCATGGCCGTGCTGCGTCCGCTCAAGGTGGTGCTGACGAATTACCCCGCAGACCAGGTCGAGATGATGGAGGCCATGAATCATCCCGCGAATCCCGACTTCGGGACGCGCGAACTGCCGTTCTCGCGCGAGCTGTGGATCGAGCAGGATGACTTCATGGAAGATGCGCCGCGCAAGTTCTTCCGGCTCAAGCCCGGCGGCGAGGTGCGCCTGCGTTTCGGCTACATCATCCGTTGCGACGAGGTCGTCAAGGACGATCAGGGCAACGTCGTCGAACTGCGCTGCAGCTACGATCCGGACACGCGCAGCGGGACCGGCACGTCGGATCGCAAGGTCAAGGGTACGATTCACTGGGTCTCGTGCGGGCACGCCGTCGACGCGACCGTGCGCCTGTACGACCGCCTGTTCATCGAGGCCAACCCGGGCGCGGTCGAGGACTTCCATGAGGTGCTGAACCCGAACTCGCTCGAGGTCGTCAGTGCCAGGCTGGAGCCGTCGCTGGCCGAGCTGGCGGGAGCGGATGCCGTGCAGTTCGAGCGTCTCGGCTACTTCTGCCGTGACAGCGAGGACGACCGCGACGATGCGCCGGTATTCAACCGAGTCGTTACCCTGCGCGATTCGTGGGCGAAGCTCGAGAAGGCCGCGCTGGGGAATTAGGTGTCAGTCACCTTATTTCACACGATGTAGCCGTCGCGGATGACGAGCGGGGCGCCGCGGGCCGAACCCAGGCCCTGTGCGGCGCTGCCTTCGGCACGCGCTATTTCGATGACGCCGAATGAATTGACGAGTGCCAGGTATTCGCCCGGTTGCACATTGCCGTAGGTCTTGTGCATCGGCACCTGCTGGCCGGCAATGTCGGCAACCGGCTCGCCGAATCCGTCGATAAGCTCGGCGTCGATGTTGCTGATCAGGTTGCCGAAGGTGTCCACGGTGACCACCACGCCCGAAACCTTGCCGGGCGCGACGTCGGGATTGTCTATCCAGCCCGGCGTCCACTCCCGGGTCGGGGTGGCGACATCGGCAACCGTGATCCTGCCCGCAGCCAGTTCTGCGGCGACGGGCGCAAAGATGTCCCGCCCGTGAAATGTCGCGCTCGGCTCCGGCAGACCGAGGCGCGCGCTGTCGAGCTTGTAGACGCGCGCCGAGCTGTGGCCGTCGATCAACTGCGCCAGCAGGCCGTTGTCCGGCGCAAGGAATACGTGGTCGTCGCACTCGACGACGAGGATATCCCGCTCCGTGCCGACGCCGGGATCGACGATGGCCATGTGCACGCTTCCCGCCGGGAACCAGCCGTAGGAACGGCTGACCCAGAAGCCGGCCTCGGGTGGCCATTGCGCCGGAATATCGTGCATGAGATCGACGACTTTCGCCTCGGGAAAGCGGTCGAGGATGACACCTTTCATGATCGCGGCGAACGGCCCCTTGTGGCCGAAGTCCGTCGTGATCGTAATGACGCCTGAAGGCTGCATGCCCGCCATTCTATCAGGCGGCCTCGTGCACCGTGTGTCGTCGGAAATTCGCGCGAGCCCAGTAGATGAACAGCGTGTCGATAGCGGCAATGATCACCTTGAACAGGTACTTGGCGGCGCCGAGCTGCAGCGCCGTGACGAGATCGACGATACCCCACCATGCGACCAGCGAGTAGATGGTGGTGTCGACGACCTGCGAGCTCAGTGTCGAGCCGTTGTTGCGCAGCCACAGCCAACGATCACCCGTCAGCGACTTGATCTTGTGAAAGGCCCAGACGTCGAAGTGCTGGCTGATGTAGTAGGCGAGCAGGGACCCGAAGATAAAGCGCGGCGTGAAGTTGACGATGGTCTCGAACGCGTTGTGTATCGATGCGGAAAACTCGGCGGTCCCGGGATACGTGCTCGGCAGGTACAGGAGCGCGAGGCTCAGCATCAACAGGACAATCACGCTGACGGCAAAGCCCATGCGCACGGCCTTGTTCGCGGCTTCCCTGCCATAATTCTCGCTGAGTACGTCAGTGGCGAAAAAGATGCTCGAATAGAAGATTACGCCCAGGCTGGTCTGCAGGCCGAAAATGACCGTCAGCTTCGGCCCCTGCAGGTTGGCGAGCACGATCGCGAGCGCAATGGCCACCTGTAGCCCGGCCTTGCCGAACAGCCGGTAGAGCACCAGCGTGCAGGCGAGGTCCGCAAATAGCGTCGTGAACCAGAGGAGTTCCTGGTTGCCCGCGTAAAAGTCGACGATGGTCTGCGGAAACACGCGTTCGCCCGCTCAGGTGGCCAGCCTGTCGAGATGCCAGTCCGCGTTGCCGAATTGCCGGTTGATCGCGGTCAGGCGCTTGAACTGGTGCGCGACGTCGAGTTCCCAGGTGACGCCCATGCCGCCGTGAATCTGCACGGCTTCCTCGCCCACTTTCTGGCCCACGCTGCCGACCAGGTACTTGATCGTGCTGATGGCGCGTTTGACGTCGTCCCCGCTGCCGGCGCGCGCCAGGACGGCCCAGATGAGCGCTGACTGCGCCTTTTCGCAGCTCATGAGCATATCGACCATGCGATGCTGCAGGGCCTGGAACGTACCGATCGGCACGCCGAACTGTTCGCGCTGCTTGGCGTACTCGACGGTCTTGTTCGTTAGCGCCTGCATCAGGCCGACGGCTTCCGCGCAAACGGCGAGCGTGGCGTCGTCGATGGTCGCGTCGAGCGCGGCGAAGCCCGCGTCGACCTCGCCAAGGACGTGATCGGCCGGGACGCGCACGCCGTCGAACGCGATCTCCGCGGCGCGCAGGCCGTCAAACGTCGCATAGGCGGTGCGCTGCAGCCCGCGCGTATCGCCGGGCACCGCGAACAGTGTGATGCCGGCGGTGTCGCCGGGCTGGCCAGAGGTGCGGGCAGGGACCACGACCAGGTCGGCCGTGCCGCCGTTCGGGACCAGGCCCTTGCTGCCGTTCAGTATCCAGTCGCCGCCGCTGCGGGCCGCCGTCGTCGCAATATCGGTGACGTCGTATCTCGATTGCGGCTCCACGAAGGCCAGCGTGGCCTGCAGGTCGCCCGCGATGAGCGGGTACAGCCACTGCGCCTTCTGCGCCTCGTTCGCGGCGCGCCCGAGGACGCCGCCGGCGAGGACGACGTTGGCGAGGTAAGGCTCGACGACGAGTCCGCGGGCGATGTTCTGCATGAGAACCATGAGGTCCACGGCGTCGCCGCCGATGCCGCCGTCCTCTTCTGCAAAGGGCAGGGCCGTCCAGCCGAGTTCGGCGAAGGTGGCCCATACGTCGTCGCTGAAGCCGCGCTCGCTGCCGGCATAGGTCTGCCGCGTATCGAAGTCGTATTCGTTGTCGATAAACTTGCCGATGCTGTCGGCCAGCATGGTCTGCAGTTCGCTGTGCGTGAAGTCCATACGCGACTCCTACAGGCCGAGGACGTGCTTGGCGATGATATTGCGCTGAACCTCGTTGGATCCGGCGTAAATCGTCGTTTTGCGTTGATTGAAATACCTGAGGGCGGTACGCGTCTCGCCGCCTTCGCCGATACTCGTCGCCGGCCGGTAGGGCAGCGCATAGTAGCCCGCGGCATCCATGTAAAGGGCGTCGATCTGCTGGCCGATCTCGGTGCCGATCAGCTTGAGGAATGACGATTCGGGACCCGGCGCCTTGCCCGAGGCGACCGAAGCGAGCGTTCGCAGCTCGATGTACTCGAGGGACTTGAGGTGTGCCTCGGCGTCGGCCAGGCGACGCATGAAATTGCGGTCTTCGGCAAGCGGCGTCGCGCCGCGCACGGATCGCGCTGCCTGCTCGCGCAGCTTGCGCAGCCGGTACGCGGAACGAAACGTGTTCGCGGAGTTCGTGCGTTCGTGTTGCAGCAGCACCTTGCCGTATGTCCAGCCTTTGCCTTCCTCGCCTACCAGGTTTTCGACCGGTACCTCGGCGTCTTCGAAGTGGATCTCGTTCACCTCGTGCGTGCCGTCGAGAAGGACAATGGGCTTGACAGAGATGCCCGGTGTGTTCATGTCGACGAGCAGGAAGCTGATGCCTTCCTGGCGCCGCGCGACGTCCGAGCTCGTGCGCACGAGACAGAAGATCCAGTCCGCATACTGGCCAAGCGTCGTCCAGGTCTTGGTGCCATTGACAACATAGTGGTCACCGACGAGATCCGCCCGGGTCTTGAGGGACGCGAGGTCCGACCCTGCGCCCGGCTCGGAATAGCCCTGCGCCCACCATACGTTGCTCGCGAGGATATCCGGGAGGAAGCGCTGCTTCTGCTCGTCACTGCCGAAGGTGTAAATGACAGGGCCGACCATGTTGAGGCCGAAAGGAACGATAGTCGGCGCATTCGCGAAGCCTTCCTCGCGCGCATAGATGTACTTCTGCACCGGCGTCCAGCCCGTGCCGCCGTATTCGACGGGCCAGTTGGGCGCCGCCCATCCTTTTTCGTGGAGAATCTTCTGCCAGCGAATCTGCACCTCGGGCTCAATGCCCGCCCCGGCGTCGGCGACCTCACGGATGTCGTCCGGATACTCGTCGCGGAAAAAAGACCGGACCTCGTCCTGGAAGGCAAGCTCCGCGTCGCTGAACGTGACATGCATTTGAGCGATTCCCCCGGTGCGTAAAACTGCGATGCAGAATATCAGACCCCGTTGCAGGCGTCTGTCGCGGTTTGTATCGCGCGCTCTTTGCGGCAAAATGGCCCGATGAGTACCGATCCGGAAAACCTCGCCGAACAGCGGGCGCAAAGACCGGTGCAGGATGCGCTGCACCGGCCGCTGCACGATCTGCGCATATCGGTCCTCGATCAGTGCAATTTCCGCTGTCCGTATTGCATGCCGGAGGACCATTACCACGACGATTTCGAATTCCTGAGGCGCAGCCAGCGGCTCAGCTACGACGAGATCCTGAAGGTGGCGCGCGTGGCCGCAAGCCTCGGTGTCAGCAAGATGCGGCTTACGGGCGGAGAGCCATTGCTCGACAAGCGGATATCGGAACTCGTCGCCGGGCTCGCCGCCATTCCGGGCGTCGACGACCTCGCCCTGACGACCAACGGCATGCTGCTACCACAGGTCGCGGACAAGCTCGCCTCTGCGGGTCTGCACCGCGTCACGATCAGTCTCGACAGTCTCGACGAAAGCGTCTTTCGGCACATGAGCGGTGGCCGCGGCAACCTCGCGCGCGTCCTCGACGGCCTGTCTGCGGCCGAGGAAGCCGGGCTCCAACCGATCAAGATCAACGTCGTCGTGCAGCGCGGTGTCAACGACCACACGGTGCTCGACCTGCTGGAGCACTTTCGTGGCACCGGGCATATCGTGCGGCTGATTGAATTCATGGATGTCGGCAATCGCAACGGCTGGCGCATCGACCAGGTGGTGCCCTCGCGCCACCTGCTGCGCGAGGTCGAGAAGCGCTGGCCGCTCAGGCGCATGGACCAGAACTACCCGGGCGAAGTCGCGCACCGCTACGAATACGTCGACGGGCAGGGCGAGATCGGTTTCATCTCGTCGGTGACCGAGCCCTTCTGCGGCAATTGCAGCCGCGCGCGCCTGTCCGCGGACGGGATGCTCTATACTTGCCTGTTCGCAAACCGGGGCACGGATTTGCGCGAGTCCCTGCGCAGCGGCACCGATGAGGACGAGCTCAGGGACGTCCTGTCGCAAATCTGGCTGCAGCGCGCGGATCGCTACAGCGAGCTGCGCCGCCCCGAGCTGGCCGAGGCGCACGTGTTGCGCAAGGTCGAGATGTATCG
>JABDQH010000042.1 GCA_013042375.1 Woeseiaceae bacterium | reverse complement strand
TCGCAGAGCAGACGATAATCTTCGCGACCGACCAGAACGGCGGCAACCCGGCGTTTCCCGAATTCGCGAAGGACGCCGCCATACTGGTCATGCACATGGTCGTGCCCGAGGATGCGACCGGGGTCGCTCGCCGCCTGCATGCGCCGCCCAGCGTAATCGGCAGCATCGCCGCACGGGCGGACTCGCGCACGCTGGTGCTGAGTCACTTCATGGCGAGGAGCCTGGCCGACCTCGACGGCAACGTCGAGCTCGTACAGCAGAAATTCGACGGCGAAGTCGTCATCGCCGAGGACCTGGCCTGCATACCGCTCTGACGCGGGTTCAGACTCTCGGCAGGTTCAGCGGGAACTTCGCCTCGGCCCAGGCGACGATGCCGCCGTCCATGGACTTGACGTTGTTGAAGCCCATATCGTCGAGTGACTTGGCGGCCAGTGCCGAGCGTCCGCCCGTACCGCAATAGAGCACTATGTCGGTGTCCTCGGGTGCACCGCTGCCCGCATTTTGTTCGAGCAGCTTGAAGAGTTCGAACTCGAGCAGGCCGCGCGTAATCAGGACGGCGCCCGGGATGTGACCGCGCTCGTACTCGGCGGGCTCGCGGATATCGACGAGCAGCGTGCCCGAATTCAGGCGCTCGTGAACGTCACGAACCGAACATTCCTTGATCGTGGCTTTCGCCTTGGCGATGAAGTCCGACGGTGATACGAGCATAAGAGGTTCTCCTCGTCAGGGCGCATAGGGATTTGGCGGCATCAGGTCGGGCGGCAGGGCGGCCCGGCGCCGGGACGCCGTCGGCGGGTAGTTCTCCGCCAGGTACCTGATGATCTTCTGCTCGACCGACGGGGCAAAATTATGCAGGTTTTGCTTGTCCTGCATCCAGCGAATCATCGTCAGCCATTGCTCGGCCGATCCGCGCTGCCCGATAACGAGCTGCGTGGAATGGCAGTGCGAGCAACTGGCGCGCACGAGTTCCCAGTCGCCCGTCATCTTGAGCCCGGATACGGGGTCTAGGCCGGGTTCGCCCGGCGCGACAGGCTCCGGCGGCGCCTCCCTGGCGCAGCCGGCAATCAACAGGGCGCACACGAGTGCCGTCGTCATTGCGGCGCGCATCATACGACCTGTACGGCAATGCGGTGGCAGGCGTTATTCAGGTAGCCCTTCGGGTTCCAGGCGGGCAGGACCATGGGCTGCGCCCGACCGGCGCTGTCCGTCGCGCGTGCCCAGATCTCGTAGTAGCCGGTCTGCGGGAACTCGACCTCCGTTGCCCAGTGCTGCCACGCGTAGCGATTGGCGGGTCTTTCGAGTGCGGCTTGCTGCCACGTGGCGCCGAAGTCGGTCGATACGTGCACGGCGGCGACGTCGCGATCGCCGGCCCAGGCATGGCCGCGCAGCGCCAGCGCCTGCCCCTCTGCATGCTCGAGCCCGGAGCGCGGGAATGTGATCAGCGATTTCACGGGCATCGACTCGATGATGCACATTTCCTCATCGGGAACGACGCTGCCGGGGGAGACGGGTTTGCACGGCACGCGATACGACGTTCCCTTCATCTTGGGCCCGTCGTGTACCTTGTTGCGCACGACAATCTTGCGCAGCCACTTGCCGGCCACGGAGGCGGGCCAGCCCGCAATGACGAGGCGCAACGGGTGACCGTTGTGGGCCGGGATTTCGTCGCCGTTCATCGACCAGGCGATCAGGCACTCGTCTTCGAGTCCTTTCTCGATCGGGACGCCGCGTGAGATGGGGACCTTGTCCGAGTCGCCGCTGATGTGCGTGTCGGCACCGTAGTAGCCCAGGTAAACGGCGTCGTCCCTGAGCCCGACGTGCTCGAGCACGTCGCGCAGGCGCACGCCGGTCCACGTCGGGCAGCCCACCGCGCCGGTCGACCACTGGTTGCCGCTTGCCGGCGGAACGAATTCGCTGCGGCCATTGCCGCCGCACTCGAGCTGCAGCTGGTAGGTATGATGCGCGAACATCGATTTCAGGTCGCCAATCGTCAGCGTGAGCTCGCGTTCGACCGATTCGCCGCCGAAGTTCAGCTCCCAGGCATCGACGTCGATGCCCGCGGTCTCGGGCGGCACGCCGTTGTTGCGCACGAACAGCCGGCTGGCGGGCGTAACCCGATCGTCGAGCAGGTGAGCCGGCGCCTCGGCGTTCAGCGGCCGGTCGTTGAGGACGATGAGACCGTCCTTGCCGGGGATCTCGAACGGCTCGTCGCTCTGCGCCAGCGCGGCCGGGATCAGGCCGCCGGGCATCAGGTGCGCAAACGGGATCGAGGCGCCGACCGCCGCCGACATCGCCGCGAGGCTACCCCTGGTCAGGAACCCCCGGCGTGTCATCGGATCGGATCGCCGTCCCCAAAGCTGCGCGTCTGCGGCGACGGGATCGGTACTGTAGAGTTCATGAATACCGCGTTGCTTTCTCTTCACCAGTGACTCCGCTTTCAGTTTCTGGTCTCTGTATTCACGCATTATTGTGAATATTATAATATACTAATCTGCGCTGTCTTGCGGCGACCCTGATCGTCGCAACACGAGAGGTTCCTGTTGGCTGACCTGCGCGACACGCTCCGGGACGCGATGCCCGGCCTGTTACTGAGTGCGATCATCGCGCTCGCCGTGCGCTTCGTCAGTGACCGTCTCGGCGGGCCCGCGATGCTATACGCCCTGTTGTTCGGCATGGCGTTCAACTTTCTCACCGAGGACGAGCGCTTCGCCGCCGGCATTCGCTTCGCCAGCCGCAACATCCTGCGTATCGGCGTCGCGCTGCTGGGCCTGCGCATCACGACCGGCGAGGTGATGGAACTCGGCTGGCCCGTGGTCGCACTGGTTGCCGCGACCGTCGCGGCGACCATCCTCATCGGCGGGCTCGTCGGACGCGCCTTCGGCCTCAAAGGCGATCACGCCATTCTCTCGGCCGGCGCGGTGGCGATCTGCGGCGCCTCGGCTGCGCTCGCCATCGCATCGGTACTGCCCACGCACAAGAACCATGAGCGCAACACGATCATGACGGTGGCCGGCGTGACGGCGCTGAGTACCGTAGCGATGGTTCTCTACCCGGTCTTCGTTACCTACCTGAACTACGACAATGCGACGGCGGGTGTCTTTCTCGGGGCGACCATTCATGACGTGGCGCAGGTCGTCGGTGCCGGTTACATCATCTCCGACCAGACCGGCGAGATTTCCACGGTCGTGAAGCTCATACGCGTTGCCTTCCTCGTACCGGTCGTGGTCATCATATCGCTGATAACGCACCGCAGTCGCGCCGAATCGCCGGACAAGCGGCCGCTGTTGCCCTGGTTCCTCGTCGCATTCGTCTCGCTGGTCATCGTTAATAGCATGGGTTGGGTTCCTGCGGACGCGCACGCGGTGCTGACGCCGCTGTCGAGCTGGTGCCTGCTCACCGCCGTTGCCGCGCTCGGCGTCAAGACCTCGCTCAAGTCGCTGACCGAGGTCGGCCCGGCGCCGGTCGGCGTTATGGTTTTACAGACTCTGTTCCTCGCCGCGCTCGTCATCGGCGGCATAACACTCATCAGGTAGCCCAAACAGGCAGGCAGTCAATGCTGAATCTCGTTCCCCCGCACGGCTCGGACTCGCTCAAACCGCTCCTGCTCCCGGAAACGGAGCGAACGGAGGAGGCCAGGCGCGCCGCGCACCTCAAACGCGTTCCCTTGTCGAGCCGCGAGGTGTCCGATCTGTTCATGCTCGGCATGGGGGCCTACACGCCGCTCGATGGCTTCATGGGCGAGGCGGACTGGCGCGGCTGCTGCGAGCACATGACGCTCGAGGACGGGCTGTTCTGGCCCATCCCGATCACGCTGTCCTGCTCGCAGGAACTCGGCGACGACATCGGCATCGGCGAAGACGTGGCGCTCGTCGACGGCGAATCCGACGAGCTGCTCGGCATCCTCAACGTCGAGGAGAAATACGCGATCGATCGCGAGTTCGAGTGCTCGCAGGTGTTTCGCACGACCGACGGCGCGCATCCGGGCGTGGACAAGGTCATGCGCCAGGGGCCGGTCAACCTGGGCGGCTCGGTACGCACGCTGTCCGAGGGGCATTTTCCCGAGACCTATGCCGGTCTCTACCACCGGCCCGCCGAGACGCGGGCAATGTTCCTCGAGAAGGGCTGGTCGAAAGTGGCGGCTTTCCAGACCCGCAACCCGATGCACCGCAGCCACGAGTATCTGGCCAAGATCGCCATCGAGATTTGCGACGGCGTCCTGATCCACCAGGTGCTGGGCGCACTCAAGCCGGGCGATATCCCGGCCGAGGTACGCGTCAAGGCGATCGATACGCTGGTCGAGCACTATTTCGTCGAAGGCACGATCGTCCAGGCGGGTTACCCGATCGAAATGCGCTACGCGGGTCCGCGCGAGGCACTGCTGCACGCCGTCCTGCGCCAGAATTTCGGCTGTTCACACCTCGTGGTCGGGCGCGACCACGCGGGCGTCGGCGACTACTACGGTCCCTTCGATGCGCATCACATCTTCGATACCTTGCACGAGGGCAGCATGAAGACCGAGCCGCTGAAGATCGACATCACGTTCTTCTGCTACCGGTGCAACGGGATGGCAACGGGCAAGACCTGTCCGCACGGCGCGGACGACCGGTTGGCGATCTCGGGGACACGCCTGCGCGAGATGTTTGCCAACGGCGAGAGCATTCCGGCCGAGTTCAGCCGCGACGAGGTCGTCGCCGTCCTGCGGGAGTACTACGACGCTCGCGAGACTTGACGGATGCTCGTCGCGCAAATCAGCGATACGCATATCCTGGCGCCCGACCCGGATCTGCCCGCAGCCAGTCTGCGGGCAGACTGTCTCAGGCGCTGCGTCGCCGACATCAATTGCCAGGAACCCGATGCCGTACTGCTCACGGGCGATACCGTGCAGCACGGTCGCGCCGACGAGTATGCGTTACTGCAGCGGTTGCTGTCGCCGCTCGCGGCACCGTTCTTCCCGGTGCCCGGCAATCGCGACGACAAACAGGTACTGCGCGCGGCTTTCACGGAGCGGCGCTTCCTCGCGGAGGGCGGCGAGTTCCTGCACTACGCGATCGATGACTACGACGTCCGTCTCGTCGGCATCGACTCGACGCTCTCGGGTGAGCGTAAGGGCCGCTTTTGTGAAGCGCGCCAGGCATGGCTCGAAGCGACGCTCGATGCGCGGCCCGACATGCCGACGCTGCTGTTTATTCACCATCCGCCCTTCGACGTCGATGATCATTACGTCGGCGGCTACCGGATCCCCGGGGAAGCGGCCGCGCTAGAGGCCATCGTGCGGCGACGGCCGCAGGTCGTCGGCATGCTGTGCGGCCACGTGCACTGGTCCGTCAGTCGTGCATGGGCCGGGACCGAGGCGTGCATCATGCCGAGCGTTGCCGTCGACCTTCGCAAGGGTATCGACGAAACCGAAGCCCGGGGGCGGCCAGTCTATATGCTGCACCGCGTGTCCCGGGGGAAAGGCCTCGTCAGCGAGGCCAGGATGGTTGAAGCTTAAGCGACTTTCTTGATCAGGAAGCGGTAGATACCGTCGTCTTCCGAGTGTTCCATGAGTTCGTTGCCGGTCTGGCGGCAGAAGGCTTGAAAGTCTGCGATCGCCCCGGGATCCGTTGCGAGGATCTCGAGCGTACCGCCATCGTTGACGTCCTTGAGCGCCTTGCGGGCCTTGAGGATGGGCAATGGGCAATTCAGTCCCTTTGCGTCGAGTGTTGCGTCAGCCATGAATCAGTCTCCGTAGCTAAATTTGATGCGTTGAATTCTCAGATGAACAGGTTGATGTCGGCTTTTGTTGCGCACTCAATGTAGGTTGCCGCGCCACCAATATCGATACCATCGATCATGTCTTCCTTGTCGTATTCGAACAGGTCCATGGTCATCTGGCAGGCGATCATGCGGACGTCGATCTCTACTGCCATATCGCGCAGCTCCTCGATCGACGCAACGCCTTTCTTCTTGATCAGGTTCTTCATCATGACCGAGCACGCGGCGTCCACACCCGGCACTGCCGTGAGAAGGTTGGGCAGGCCCATGTGCATACCCATCATCGGCATCTTCATCGCCGGGTTACCGGACGCCGTAACCTGCAGCTTGAGGTCTTTGAGCAGCAGCGGCAGGCCGTAGAACGTGAAAAACAGCGTAACCGGCAGGCCCATGGCCGCGGCCGTGGTGGCGAGAATGAAAGGCGGATATGCCCAGTCGAGTGATCCCTTGGTCACGATGATGGACATGCTTTTTTCTTCGGCGGACATTGTTTTTCACCTCGTCAGAACGGTGTATGTAACGGTCAGAGCTTCCATCAGACTATCAGAATTGTCTTTATTAGTGAAATATAATATTGTCGATCGATGCCCGATGCCGCACCGTTCTACATTGGCAGCGAGATCTATCGCAAGCCGGCGTTCAGCAACAATCACCCGCTGAATATCGTTCGCCATGCGGCGGTCGTCGACCTCCTGCATATCCTGGGCTGGCTCGACGGCGAGAACTTCCGTGAGAGCACGCCGGCGACGGTCGGCCAGCTGCTCGAGTTCCACAATCGCGCTTACGTGCGTGCGCTCGAGAACGCCAATGCCACGGGGCGCGTCGAGCCCGACGTCCGCGAGCGCTACCAGGTCGGCACGCTGGAGAACCCCCTGTTCCCGGGCCTGTTCGAACGCGCCTCGATGACCGTGGGCGGCTCCATCCTGTCGGCCGAGCTGGCCGGCAAGGGCCACGTGGTCTTTCATCCGTCGGGCGGCACGCACCACGGGCGCGCCGATCGCGCCAGCGGATTCTGCTATTTCAATGACCCGGTGTTCGCGATCCTGACCTTCCTCAAGGCAGGCCGGAAAAGCGTCATGTACGTCGACTTCGACGCGCACCATGGCGACGGTGTCGAGGAAGCCTTCCTCGCGGACGCGCGGGTAACGACAGCATCGATTCACGAAGCCGAACGCTGGCCGTACACGGGTACGCGCTCGCATCCCGGCGACGGCGTTTACAACTTCGCGGTGCCCGAGCGACTCAACGACACGGAGTTCGAGCGACTCCTCGACGGGGTCGTAGTGCCACTCGTCGACAAGGTCGGACCCGACGCGTTGGTCCTGTGTTGTGGCGCGGACTGCCTCGCGGGGGATCCGTTGTCGAAGATGGAGCTTTCCAACGTCGCCCTGTGGGATGCCGTCGAACGCCTGATCGCGCGGGGTCTTCCCACGGTCGTGCTCGGCGGGGGAGGTTATAATCCGTGGACCGTCACGCGTTACTGGGCCGGCATGTGGGGCCGCATCAGCGGCCGGGAGTTCCCCGAGCGCCTGCCCGGGGAGGCAACGGAGTACCTGCGCGCGATGGAGTGCGACCTGATCGACGAGGACGAGGTCGAGGAGGCCTGGTTGACGACGATCGCGGACGAGCCGCGTCCGGGCCCGGTCCGCAGGGAGATAGAAGCGCTGATCAAAGGAGACGTATGAGCTGGCTTGATGCTATCGGCAGGATAGAAGACCTCGAAGACGCGGCATTCGATGCCGCACTCGTCGCCGAGTACGAGCGGCGCGGCGACGCGGTACGCGAGCGTCCGATACGGTTCTCTACTCCGACATTCAAGGAGTACGAGAGCTCGGAACTCGAGGGCTGCGGCAAGAACAGCTTCCCGGCCTTCTCGATCACGGCCGGCGAATGCGGGCTCAACTGCGATCATTGCCAGAAGAAAATTCTCGAGCCCATGATCCCGGCGACGCACCCCGACATGCTCGACGCGAAGGTGCGGCAACTGATCGAGACCGAATATCTGCAGGGATTCCTGCTCTCGGGCGGCTCCAACAGGAAGAACGAAATTCCCTACGGCCGGTACCTGCCCGTCATCGAGGGCCTCAAGCGGGATTTCCCGGGACTCAAGGTTGCGGTTCACACGGCGCTGCTCGACGAGAAACGCGCGCGAGGCATGGAGTCGGCCGGCGTCGACACGGTCATGATGGACGTCATTGGCGCGCAGGAAACGATCGAACAGGTTTACAAGCTCAAGCGTCCCGTCGAGGACTTCGAGGCGACGCTCGCCGCGCTGTGTTCGACCTCGATGGAAGTGACGCCGCACATCGTCGTCGGCCTGCACTACGGGCAGATCCTCGGCGAAGCCAATGCCCTCGACATGGTCAGCCGCTACGACGTCAATGCGCTGGTTCTCGTCGTCATCATGCCGTTCTACGCTAAGCCGGGCACCTTCGTGACGCCCGCGACCGCGGACGTCGGCAGGATATTCCTCGAGGCCCGCGAACGACTGGCCGACCAGCAGCTGCTGCTCGGTTGCGCGCGACCGCCGGGCATGCACAAACGCGTTACGGACGCTTACGCGATCATGGCCGGTCTCGACGGCATCGCGTTCCCGGCCGACGGCGCGGTTTCGGTGGCGCACACGATCGGCCGGCCGTTCGAACAAGCGCATTCATGCTGTTCGATCAAGATCGGCAGCGATCTCAAATCCAGACTCCAGGCGTCCTTCGCCGCCTGACTAAAAGGACCGAAACTTATGGGTTGCATAGAAAACCGGAAAGGAAATGGGGACAGTCACCTTAACTCCGGAGGAGTTAAGGTGACTGTCCCCCAGCACGCCCCCGATCACAACGCGTTCGAGGTGATGGAGCCGCGCCTGCCGGGCAAGACGCCGCTCGAGCGGCGCAACGGCAAACACGTCAAGGCGAACGATATCCCGCCCGAGGGCGTGTACCTGCCGAACAACAACATCCTGGCGCCGCACATGAAGTCGCCCGACTATGTACAGCTGTCGAACGCGGCCGCGATCACCCTCGGCATCATGGGAGGGCGCATGTACGGCTGCGAGTGCACGCGCTGCCTGAATCTGCTGCTCACGTACCCGGAAGGCTGCCGCGCCAACTGCGCCTACTGCGGGCTCGCACGCCACCGCGAGGCGGAGCGCGACTATGCCGACCGCAACTTCATCCGCGTCGACTGGCCGGCCGTGCCGATGACCGACATTGTCGATATCGTCGCGAAGGACCCGGAGAACAGCCCGTTTCATCGCATGTGTATCTCGATGATCACGCATCCGCGCTCGGAGCAGGACACGTTCACGGTACTCGAGCAATGGACCGATCGCATCGACCCCGACGCCATCCCGGTCTCGATCCTGTCGAACCCCACGACGATGACGCGCGAGGACGTGCAGAAGTGCAAGGACCTCGGCGCCGATATCTTCACGGTCGCGCTCGATGCGGCGACGCCCGAGTTGTTCGACCGCACCCGCGGCAAGGGGGTGCAGTCGCCGCACAAGTGGAAGAAGTACTGGGACACGATGCTCGAGGCGCGTGACATCTTCGGTCCCGAGAAATTCGGCGCACACATTATCGTCGGCATGGGCGAGACCGAGTACGAGGTCCTGAATCTCGTGCAGGAACTCGTCGACCTCGGCGGTCACAGCCACATGTTCTGCTTCTTCCCCGAAGAGGGCTCACTCATGGACCACCTGCCGGCCACGCCGCGCGACCAGTGGCGCCGCGTGCAGCTGGCGCGCTACCTGATCGACTACCGCGGTGTGCGCGTCGACCAGATGAAGTTCGACGAGCAGGGCAGGGTCGCGAACTACGGCATTTCCGGTGCCGAGCTCAATGACGTTATCGACGACGGCATCGCGTTTCGCACCTCGGGCTGCCCGGGCAAGTTCCAGGACGACATCTCGGCCTGTGACCGGCCCTATGGCGACTCGCCGCCGAGCAACATTGCGAGCTACCCGTTCCAGCCCAAGAAGAAGGATCTCAAGAAGATCCGCAAGCAGCTCGACATCCCGGTCGCCGTCGAGTAGGCGAGAGGCGAAGTGAGCGCTCCATTTCGCATTATCGATACGGGTGTCCGCGAGGGCCGGGCAAACATCGCTTTCGATCCCGCGCTGATCGAGCTTCGGCAACAGGACAAGGTGCCCGATACGATTCGCTTCATGCGCTTTCCGCCGACGGCGCTGATCGGCCGGCACCAGGACCTGAGCCACGAAGTCAATCTCGAGTTTTGCGAGCGTGAGAATATCGGCGTCGTGCGCCGCGTGACGGGCGGCGGGGCGATCTATCTCGACGAAGGGCAGCTCGGGTGGGAGCTCGTGTTCCAACGGGCGTCCCTCGGCATCGCCAATCTCCCGGATATCGCGGCCGCCGTCTGCAACGCGGCAGCGGCGGGGCTGCGCCGCCTCGGCGTCAATGCGAAGTTCCGCCCGCGCAACGATATTGAGGTCGACGGCCGCAAGATCAGCGGCACGGGCGGCTTCTTCGACGGCGATGTCCTGATCTACCAGGGCACCGTGCTCGTCGACATGGACGCACACCGCATGGTGCAGGCATTGCATATCCCCGCGGCGAAAGTCGCCAAGCACGACCTCGATTCGGCCGAGCAGCGCGTCGTCACGCTAAAAGAATTGCTCGGCGACGACCTGCCCGACATCGACACGATCCAGGCCGCGCTGATCAGGGGATTCACCGAGTGCCTCGGCATCGACGCCGAACCCGGGGAGATTACCGCCGCCGAGGAAACGCTGGCGCAGGAGTACTTCGACGAGGAAATCGGTACCGAGGCGTTCGTGCACGAGATCGACGATCCGGGTGGCGTGGGCGGCCTCCTGGCGGGAACGCACACGGGGCTCGGCGGTACAGTCAATGCCTACGTCAAGCTCGAGGGCCCGATGCTGCGCAGGCTGCAGCGCGCCCTGATTACGGGCGATTTCTTCGTCACGCCGCCGCGTGTCGTGTTCGATCTCGAGGCGTCGCTCGCGGGTGCGCGGATCGAAGAAGTCCAGGCTACCGTCGAACGCTTCTTCGAAGAGACCGATGTCGACATGCTGAGCGTGGGCCCGGCCGACTTCGTCGCCTCGATCAGCGACGCGATCGGCAAGCGCGAGGTATCCAGCTAGATGGCCCAGTGCAAGAATCCGGACGAAGCCTTCGTCCTCGCATCGCAGGGAGGCGACCCGATGAACGTCGTCGCGGTCCTGCAGCACACGGCCGGCGAATACCTCGGTCTCGTCGAGGACCATCTCGAGGGCCGTAAGATCCGCTTCCAGTATTACCGGCCGTTCGCCGCGGGCAAGCTGCCGGCCGGCGACTTGCCGGCCGACGGGCTGATCCTGCTCGGCGGCGGCCCTTGGGGCGCCGCGGGCGGACGTGACCTGCCGACGCTGGCCGAGGAGGTCGAGATAACCCGGCACCGGCTGGCCGAGGGCACCCCGGTCATCGGCTTCGGCCTCGGCGCGCAGATCCTGGCGCTGGCCGCCGGCGGCGGTGCCGAGCCGCGTGACCTGACGCTCGAGATCGTGCAGGCGAGGCGCACGCGCGACGACGCCCTGAACGGTTACCTGCCCGAAACCTTCAACCAGGCCATCTACATGCGTGACTGGCCCGTCCTCCCGGACCATGCCGTGGTGCTGGCGGAAGACCAGCACGGCCGGCCCGCCGTGTGGCAGGTGGGCGAGAATTCCTTCGGGTTTTCGGGCAATCCCGGCATCAAGCTCGGCATGGTCGAGGACCTGATCATGGAGTTCGAGGAGGTGCCCGCGGAGCCTGCGGCGCAGCTCGAACGGTTGCGGGAATTGCAGATTGTTCTCGAGGACCAACTGGTGCCTATAATGACCGGGCTTGTTCAGTGTACGTCCCTGATGCAGGCGCCGAAGGCCGCCGGGGAGTTGGATGCAGGGGTAGTTTAGTATATGCTAATGAACTGTTTGACGTCCGTCGGACAGCAGGGGAATTGAATCTATGTCTGAAAAACTGATCATTGTCATGGCGAACACGGACCCTCGTAACGGCGAGGAGCTCGGTGCGCCGATCTTCCAGGCAACCGTCGCCGCGGCGATGGACTACGAAGTCGACGTCATCTGTACGGCCACTTCCGGAAGGCTCATGAGGAAGGGCGTAGCTGAGAAGCTGTTCGTCAAGGAAGGCTCGCCGAAATCGGTATACAGCTTCATCCAGGATGCCCACGAGGCCGGCGCCAAGTTCTATTGCTGTTCGCCCAACCTCGACCTGTTCGACATGACCAAGGACGACCTGATTCCTGAGTGCGAAGGCATCGTCGGTGGCGCGCACCTGATCGAAGAGGTCATGGAAGGCGATTGCAGGGTTTTGTCTTACTAGATAGAGGTTCGTAAATGTCTCATTCGGCAACGACCCGCGTCCAGGAATACATCGGCGATCCGGTTTCGGATGCACCGCCACTCGATCGTCAGTTGCTCGAGGAGATTTTCCAGGATATCCAGGCGGACCTGCGTTACGACTACGAGCTGAACGGCTGCCTCAACTGCGGCATTTGCACGGCCACGTGTCCCGCCGCCCATTACTACGACTTCAGCCCGCGCGAGATTGTGCAGCTTCTCTGGACCGAGAATCTGGAGGGCATCTACGACGCGATGCAGGAGAAGATCTGGTCCTGCGCGCAGTGCTACACCTGTGCGGCACGTTGTCCTTTCAGCAACTCGCCGGGCGGGCTCGTCATGCTGATGCGCGAGGCGGCGATCAAGCATGGCATGGAATCGGCCAAGAGCGTGTTGCGTCCGTTCAGCCGCGTCATGCTCAAGCTGATCTCCACGGGCAACCAGCTCTCGCCCGACATGATCAACCCCGAAGGCTTCGCCGACTGGGGGCCGCACATTTCGAAAGTGGATGCGCCGCTGGAGACGCTGCGCAAAGCTATCCCGATGCCCACGCTGCACACGACCAAGACTGCGTGGGAGGTCAATCTCAAGACGTCCGTCGAGCTCTACACGATCTGGGAGGAAACGGGCGTGCTCGACAGCCTCGAGACCATCGACGAAAACCTGTTCGACGTCATTCTCGACATCATGGACGAGAAGCGGGACGACTACGAAGACTGGTTGGACGAACAGGACTAGCCATTTCTTGTGGGAGCGGCTTTAGCCGCGATTCTTCGGGCCTGAAGGCCCTCCCACAAGACAATGTCCCCCTGCAAGGGGCATGAGGAGAGAGAAGGTAATGAAGGATAAAGGCGGAGAACGATTTACGGGACACGGCTCGGAGTGGGTCGACTCGGATCTTTCCAAGCAGGACGCACAAACGGCCACTGTGTGGGTCGAGCAGATCGTCAACAAGCGCTCGATGCTGACCAACAAGGACCGCGTCGAAGACGTCCGCGACGCCATGTGGGAACTCGAGAAAGACGGCGAAATCGTCGTGCATCGCGTCAAGGACGAACACGAGCCGATCACGGCCAAGACCCTGTACGGCTGGGACAAGCGTATCCCGACGACACAGCTCTGGCATCACAAGTCCTGCGGCCAGTGCGGCAACATCCCGGGCTATCCGGCGTCGTTGCTGTGGCTCATGAACAAGATGGACATCCGCTACCTCGACGAGACCGACCAGACCTCGTGCACGGCCTGGAACTACCATGGCTCCGGCATCGGCAACATCGAGAGTCTCGCCGCCGTCTTCCTGCGCAACTTCCACCAGGCGTACGTCGCTGCCAAGGCGCAGGGGCTGCCCGAGGGCTACTACTACCCGCTGGTCCACTGCGGCACGTCCTTCGGCAACTACAAGGAAGTGCGCGAGTACCTGATTCACTCGGCCAAGCTGCGCGACCGCGTCAAGACCATTCTCGGCAAGCTCGGCCGTCTCGTCGATGGCAAGCTGCTGATTCCCGAGGAGGTCGTGCATTACTCCGAGTGGGTACACGTCATGCGTGACCGCATCAAGGAGCACCAGGTCATCGATTGCAGCAACATACGCGCCACGGTGCACCCGGCCTGCCACGTCTACAAGATGGTCCCGCAGGACGCGATTTACGACGACGATATCCTGGAGGGTAATCGGCTCGCCGTAACGACGGGCATCCTCGAGACGCTCGGCACGCAGGTCATCGACTACTCGACGTGGTACGACTGCTGCGGTTTCGGTTTCCGTCACATCATCTCCGAGCGCGAATTCACGCGTTCATTCGCCATCGACCGCAAGTTGCGTGTCGCGCAGGAAGAGGCGCACGCCGACATGATGGTCGGCCATGACACGGGCTGCATCACGACGCTGGACAAGAACCAGTGGATCGGCGCAGCCGCCGGCAAGCCGGTCGAGATGCCGATCCTTGCCGACTGCCAGTTCGCGGCGCTCGTGTGCGGGGCGCATCCCTACAAGATCGTGCAGTCGCACTGGCATGCTTCGCCGGTCGAGAACCTGTTCGAAAAACTCGGCATCGACTGGCAGGCGAAGAAGAAGGAATTCGAGGATTACCTCAAGGACGTCGAGGCAGGCAAGGGCGAGACACTGTACGACCCGCGCCTGATGATCACGTCCGGTCCCGGCTACAAAGCCATTGAAAATAAACAAGAGTAGGAGGGCCTTCAGGCCCGATTCGGGGCTGGAAGCCCCTCCCACAGTTTTGGAGGAGAGCAGGCCGTAATGAGCAAACCTGTACTGATCGTCGGCGGAGGCCCCGCCGGTCTGGCAGCCGCCCACAGTCTTGCAACCGTGGGTAAGGAATGTGTCATCGTCGAGAAGGAAGACCGCCTTGGCGGCGCGCCCATCCTGTCGGGCTACGCGAAGCTCGTTCCGACGGGCGAGTGGGCCAAGGACGCCATTGGCGGCATGGTCAAGCGCGTGGAAAATGAAGACGACGTCAAGGTCGTGACCGGTGCCACGGTTGCCAAGTGTGACGGGGCGCCGGGCAATTTCACCGCCGCACTGTCGAATGGCGATAGCGTCGAGGCCGAAGCCGTCATCCTGGCTACCGGCTTCACGCATTTCGATTCGGTCAACAAGCCCGAGTGGGGCTTCGGCACCTATGAAGACGTCGTCACCACGACCCAGGTCGAGCAGATGATCTCGTCGGGGCAGGGCGTGCGCTGTCCGTCCGACGGGCGCAAGCCGCAGCGCGTCGCGATCCTGCTGTGCGTAGGTTCGCGTGATCGCCAGATCGGTCGCGAGTGGTGTTCGAAGATCTGCTGCACGGTGTCCGCGAACATGGCCATGGAAATCCGCGAGGAGCTTCCGGATTGCCACGTGTACATCTATTACATGGACATCCGCACCTTCGGCCTCTACGAGACCAAGTACTACTGGAAGAGCCAGGAAGAGTTCAAGGTCAAGTACATCAAGGCGCGCATCGCGGAAGTCACGTCTGACGGCGAGAAACTCATCGTCAAGGGCGAGGACACGCTGGTCAAGCGGCCGATCACGATCCCGTTCGACATGGTCGTGCATGCCATCGGCATGGATCCCAACGTCGACAATCCGGAGATCTCCGAGGCCTTCGGCGTCGATCTCGAGACTCATGGATACATCGACGTGGCCAATAATTACGGCACGATGGGTGCGACCTCGCGGCCGGGTATCTACGTGGCCGGTTCGGCGACGGGCCCGGAGACGATCGACGACTCGATCGCCCAGGGCCACGCCGCGGCGATGGCCGTACTGTCCGGTACCAAGGCGCTGAAGTCGGCCTGAGCGCATGGCATCGACCACCGCAATGCAGCCGCACGAGTTCGAGCGCCCTGTGCTCGAACTGTCGGGCGAGCTGTTGCGGGCCGCGATGCAGGTGATGGTCGCGGGCAGCGAGGAACATGGCGGCGTCGAGCGTTATGTCGATGCCGTCAAGCTGAAGAGCACGATGTTTCGGCAGGCGCTCGTTGACAAAGATATTGCCACCCTCGACCTCGATACCTTCAAGGGCCTGTGCACATTCATGGCGACGGTGCGCCGTCGCGTCAGTCACTGGCTCAACGAGGAGTCGTTCGACGAGATGCGCGTGCACATCGTCGCACTGTTCCAGGACGAAGAGCACATCGATAATCGCATCGGCCGTTTCTGCGACCAGTTCCCGAACGACAAGAAGCACCGCTGGGTGCGCGACCTGGCCGCCGAACTGCTGCACAACGCCGACCCCGAGCGCGTGCCGCTGATGAACCGCTGGATCTGGGATGCACGCGCGAACACGGGCGTCATCCGCGAGATCTGGCACGGCGAGAACGTCGATCACATGAAGATCCCGGTCGGTGACGGTTATGGCACGTACCTGATGCTGCGCGAGGAGCTGTCGCAGTTTCTCAGTGACAATGGCGTGTTTCGCGACGTCCTGTACTACGTGGACGTGCTGTGTGCCCAGATCTACGCGCGTTACATCTGCGAGCAAGGTGGCTCGTACCTGCGGGCCGACTTTTCGTCGCCCGAAGACCCAATGCAACACACGCGTCGCCTGCTCGGCCTCGATGGCGTGCAGCCGGGCGACGGCCGAACCCGACTC
>JABDQH010000040.1 GCA_013042375.1 Woeseiaceae bacterium | reverse complement strand
GTAGTCGCGCTTGTCGGCACCGATGTACAGCTGGCGCGGACGGGCGATCTTGCCTTTCGGATCGGAAATCATCTCGCGCCAGTGCGCTACCCAGCCAACCGAACGGCCGAGCGCAAACATGACCGTGAACATCGACGTCGGTATGCCGAGCGCCTTGTAGATGATGCCCGAGTAGAAGTCGACGTTCGGGTAGAGGTTCTTCTCCTTGAAATAGTCGTCGCTCAACGCGACCTCTTCGAGGCGGCGCGCCAGATCGAATAACGGCGTTTCCGTCTTGTCGAGCGCGTCGAGGACCTTGTGGCACATCTCCCGGATGATGGTGGCGCGCGGATCGAAGTTCTTGTAGACGCGATGGCCGAAGCCCATGAGGCGGAAGGGATCGTTTTTGTCCTTGGCTTTCGCGATGTACTTGTCGATCTGGCTGACATCGCCGATTTCCGCGAGCATTTTCAATACGGCCTCGTTGGCGCCGCCGTGCGCCGGGCCCCACAGGGCCGCGATGCCGGCTGCGATCGCCGAGTACGGGTTCGCGCCCGAGCTGCCCGCCATGCGCACGGTCGACGTCGAGCAGTTTTGCTCATGGTCGGCATGCAGGATGAACAACAGGTCAAGCGCCTCTGCGGCGACCGGATCGATCTCGTAAGGTTCCGCGGGTACCGCGAACAACATCTGCAACAGGTTCTCCGCATAGCTGAGGTCGTTGCGCGGGTATATGAACGGCTGACCGACGTTGAGCTTGTAAGCCGCGGCCGCGATCGTCGGCAGCTTGGCGACAATGCGATGCGCGAAGATGTCACGGTGATCGGGATTCGAGGCGTCCATCTCGCCGTGGTAGTAAGCGGACATCGAGCCGACCACCGCCGACAGCTGCGCCATCGGGTGCGCGTTGTAGCGGAAACCCTTGAAGAAGTTGAGCATGCCCTCGTTGAGCATCGTGTGCGTGCGGATCGTGTCATCGAACGCGTCGAGCTCACTCTTCGTCGGCAGTGCGCCGTGCAGCAGCAGGTAGCAGACCTCGATGAAGTTCGAATGCTTGGCAAGCTGCTCGACCGGGTAGCCCCGGTACATCAGGACGCCTTTTTCCCCGTCGATGAACGTGATGTCGGACTTGCAGCTGCCCGTCGCGACGAATCCGGGATCGTAGGTGAAGACACCCTGCTCGCGATACAGGCGTGCAACGTCGATAACATCGGGTCCTGTCGTGCCGGTCAGGACCGGCAGTTCCATTTCCTTGCCGTCGGGGCTGATGAGGCGATAGGCGTCCTGGCTCATGCTGTTCCTCTCTTTTTGACATTCTTCTTAAGCGAACCAGCATAGCAGACGGCCACGACACCGGGAGTCGTGGAAAAACGAAACGTTGTTGGCCGAAAAAGGCGCCCGGCCGGCGCGGCACGCCGTCCTGGCGTCAGCTCATACCGTACTTGCGACGGAACCTGTCAACGCGACCGCCGGTATCGACGATCTTCTGCTTGCCGGTGTAAAACGGGTGGCACGAGGAGCACACTTCGATATGGAGTTCCTCGCCGAGAGTCGAGCGCGTCTCGAACTCGTTGCCGCAACTACAAATAACCTTGATAGGCTCGTAATTGGGATGGATGTCGGCTTTCATTGTGGATCTCCGGAGCACGCTTCTGTGCGAAAAAGGGCGCGTAGGATAAAGCTAAGCGGCGGTCTCCGCAAGGCCCCGGATTTATCCACAGAAGCTGTGGATAAGTTTGTGGAAGAAAATTGAACGGGTTCCGTAAGGTGCGGATTTTCAAGCAGCGCCGCCAATATGACTATTTTGTCGCCAATTTTATTAATCTATTAAAAACAAACACTTAATGGCATTTCACGATGCGCGTGATGAGATGATGCCCTTCTGACACTGAAAATACAGTGGGCCGCGCGCTGTTGTGCATAATTACCCGCTCGCAGCTCAAGGCAAAAATGAGGCCTGGAGGTCGTCGAGGAAGCGCCGGCCGAGCGCCGTCGGGTGCCAGGCATCCCCCTCGCGCCGTTCGATCAGCCCGCCTTCCAGCGCCGGCGCACCTGCCGCAGCCAGCACGCTGGCCGCGAGCCCCGTGCGCCTCGTGAAGAGGTCCTCGCTGAATCCTTCGGTGAGGCGCGAGGCGTTCAGCATGAACTCGAAGACCAGGTCGGCTTCGTCGAGCACGCGCGCGGCAACGGCCTCCTCCGCGGCCTCCATGGCCTGCATGTAGGCCAGCGGATTGGCCGGCTTGCGGTAGCGCAGCACGGCCTCGCCGTCCGTGCGCTTGCCGTGCGCGCCGGCGCCGACGGCCAGGTAGTCGCCGAAACGCCAATAATTGAGATTATGTCGGCAGCGGTGCGCACCGCGCGCCCACGCAGAGACCTCGTAAGACGTGTACCCGGCGTCCGCAAGCACCTGCGCGCCGGCCACCTGGATTGCCCACGCGGCCTCGTCATCGGGCAGGCCCGCTGGCGGGCGGGCATGGAACACCGTGTTCGGCTCCAGGGTCAGCTGGTACCAGGAAATGTGCGGCGCGGCGAGATCGACCGCGGCGCGCAGGTCCGCGACGGCCATTGCAACGGTCTGCTGCGGCAGCCCGTACATGAGATCGAGATTGAATGTCTCGAAACCGCCCTGTACGGACGCCTCGACGGTGCTGCGTATGTCGGCGCTGCCATGAATCCGTCCAAGCCGCCGCAGCGAGGCATCGTCGAAACTCTGCGCGCCAATCGACAATCGGTTGACGCCCGTCGCCCGGTAGGCGGCCGGCGAACCACATTCGACCGTGCCCGGGTTGGCTTCCATCGTGATCTCGATGTCGGGCGCGAATGACAGTCGCCCGGCGACCCCGTCGAGCAGACGGCCGATGTCCCCGGGCGCGAACAGGGTCGGCGTACCGCCGCCGAGGAAGATCGTCTCGATTTCCCGGCCATTGGCATGGCGGGCCTCCCGTTCGATATCGACAAGCAGGGCGTCGACGTAACGTGCCGTGGGTGCACCACCGTCGCGGGCCGAGTGCGAGTTGAAGTCGCAGTAGGGGCACTTGCGCACGCACCACGGCAGGTGCACGTATAGCGAGAGCGGCGGCGGGTTCACGCGTACTGCTGTTCGATCAGCTCGACCAGCCTGGCTAACGCCTGGCCGCGATGACTGCGCGCGTTCTTTTCTTCGGGCGCCAGTTCCGCCGAACTGCAGCCGCACTCGGGCACGAAGAACAGCGGGTCGTAGCCGAAGCCGCCGGCGCCGCGGCGCTCGCGCAGGATCGTGCCACGCCATTCTCCGTGCGCGACCAGCGGTTCTTTCCCGGGTGCGAGATACGTCGCAACGCAGTGAAATGCGGCGCCGCGGTCGTCGATACCCGCGAGTTCGGCCAGCAGCTTGTCGTTGTTGGCCTCGTCACCCGCATCCCCGGCATAGCGCGCCGAGTAGACACCGGGCGCGCCGCCGAGCGCATCGACCGACAGCCCCGAGTCGTCGGCGATAGCGGGCAGGCCCGTCGCCGCGGCTGCATGCCGTGCCTTGAGCAGGGAATTTTCCTCGAACGTGGTGCCCGTCTCCTCGGCATCGTCCACGCCGAAGTCGGCCTGCGCGACGACCTCGACGCCTAAGCCTTCGAGCAGGCGTGCAATCTCGCGGATCTTGCCCGGATTGCCCGTCGCCATGACGATCTTGTCAGGAAGCGCGCTCACGACGTTGCGGCGACGATTACCTCGTTCTGCGCCACGATGATGTCCGCTATTCCTGAGCGCGCCAGCGCGATCATGGCCGTGAACTCGTCGTCGGTGAACGCGTGGCCCTCGGCCGTGCCCTGTACCTCGATGAAACGGCCTGCATCGTTCATGACGACGTTCATGTCCGTCTCTGCTTCGACGTCCTCGGCGTAGTCGAGGTCGAGCACGGGCGTGCCGCGATAGATCCCGACCGAGATCGCCGCGACCTGTCCGTGCAGCGGGTTCTTGCGCAGTGCGCCTCTCTTTTGCAGGCGATGCATCGCGATGGCGAGCGCCACGAACGCGCCGCTGATCGATGCGGTCCGCGTGCCGCCATCGGCCTGGATGACGTCGCAGTCGAGCGTGACCTGGCGCTCGCCGAGCGCCTCGAGATCGACGACCGCGCGCAGCGACCGGCCGATCAGGCGCTGGATCTCCAGCGTGCGCCCGCCCTGCTTGCCACGCGCCGCTTCGCGTCCCGAGCGCGTATGCGTCGATCGCGGCAGCATGCCGTACTCGCCAGTGACCCAGCCGCGTCCCTTGTTGCGCATCCATCCCGGCACGCGCTCCTCTACGCTCGCGGTGCACAGCACGCGCGTCTCGCCGAACTCGGCGAGCACGCTGCCCTCGGCGTGCACCGTGTAGTCGGGGACGAAGCGCAAGGTGCGCATCTCGGCAGGTTCGCGGCCACTCGGTCGCATGGTGTTTCTCCTTGGCGGCTGGTGCGGCAGCTCAGCCGTTCCAGCGAATCGCGGTTCCGGTCGTATTGTCGCTGTAGGGGGAGTTGACGTTCAACGCCCGCATGCTGACGATTTTCAGGTTCTCGACGAGATTGTCTTTGCCGGGCCTGCCGATCTGCGCGACTTCGTCGTCGCTCAGCCCCGACCACAGGCCGTCGGAACACGCGAGCAACACGTCGCCCGGCTGCAGGGCCTGGCCAGTGGTAATCGTCATGTCGGGCACGGAAGCGTCTCCGCCGATGCAGCACTCGACGAAGTTGCGCATCGGATGATCCTGCGCCTCCTCTTCGGTGATGGCCCCTTCCTGGATCAGGATTTCGACGTGACTGTGATCGCGCGAACGATGCACCACCTTCTCATCGCGTACCAGGTAGATGCGGCTGTCGCCGATGTGCGCCCAGAACGCGAAACCTTCCTGGACAAGGCACAGCGCGCAGGTCGCGCGCGGCCGGAAGTCGACATCGAGGTCGGAGCCGATTTCCACGACCTTGTCGTGGGCTTTCGACAAGGCCATGTACATGAAGCCCTGCGGATCGAAGATCGGCTGGCCGGAGTTGACGAACGCCTCCTGGACGACCTTGAGCCCCGTTTCCGCGGCGATGGCGCCGTCCGAGTGTCCGCCCATGCCGTCGAAGACGAGCATGATAGCGGCTTCGTCCGATACGACGACGGCGGCACGATCCTGGTTGTCCTGGCGGTCGCCGAGTGCGGAGACCTTCGCGTATTCGATTTGCATGCTTGCGTGTATGGCTATCGCCTGCGGCGACAGCTTAGAATGTCGACCCTCGCAAAAGCGTGACGCAGGCATCACATCGACGCCTGCACGGGAGTTGCCTGCAGATGTTACACAGTATGACAGGGTTCGCGCGAGAGTCGGCCGAATCGGGTCTCGGCACGCTGACCTGGGAAATCCGCGCGGTCAATCATCGCTACCTCGACGTGCAGTTCAGACTGCCGGACGAGCTGCGGCCCAGTGAACAGGGCTTCCGGCAGCGCGTCAGCGAGCATGTCGGGCGAGGCAAGGTCGAGTGCACGCTGTTCTTTCGACGTGCCGTCGATCTCGACAG
>JABDQH010000025.1 GCA_013042375.1 Woeseiaceae bacterium | reverse complement strand
GCGGATCGCCTTTACTAACCGACGTTCCGGGGCCGACCAGGACTTTGAAGACGTTACCGGCAAGTACCGCCTTGACCCGCTCGCCGCTACCCGTTGCGGCCTTGGTCACTTTGGGAGGTGCTGCGCTTACGCTCGCGAGTTCGCCGCTGTCGGCGATCTCGACGGTAAATTCCTTGCCGTTGACTCGCACCGAGTAAACGCCGGAACCTGAACCGCTGCGCGCCGCCGCCGCGACAGGCACGTCGCCGTCCGTGCCGGGTGCCGGCTCGAACGCATCGGGGTCGTCGCGATGCTCGAGAAACCGGGTGCCGATCTGCGGGAACAAGGCATAGGTCAGAACGTCATCGACGGCCTCGTCCGCCAGCCGAATGCCCCGCTCCTTAACCAGCGCGTCAAGCTCGGCCGCCTGGTGCTCGAGCTCCGGCTCGAGCAGGTCGGCGGGCCGGCAGGTTACCGGTTGTGCACCGTCAAGCACCTTTGCCTGCAGGTCGGCGTTGACGGCGATCGGCGTCTTGCCGTATTCGCCCTTCAGCACCCCGGCCGTCTCGTTCGTTATGTTTGCGTAGCGGGAACCCGACAGCACGTTGATGACCGCCTGGGTGCCGACGATTTGTGACGTCGGCGTCACGAGCGGCAACATGCCGAGGTCCTGGCGGACTCGTGGAATCTCCTCGAGCACTTCGTCAATCCTGTCGCCCGCGTTCTGTTCCTTAAGCTGGCTTTCGAGATTGGTCAGCATGCCGCCGGGCACCTGTGCGACGAGGATGCGCGAATCCACGCCTCTAAGGGATCCCTCGAACTTTGCATATTTCTTGCGGACTTCGCGAAAGTACGCCGCGATTTCCTCGACGAGGTTGATGTCGAGGCCCGTATCTCTTTGCGTCCCTTCGAGGATGGCAATCAGCGTTTCGGTTGGCGAATGGCCGTAGGTCATGCTCATCGATGACACGGCGGTGTCGATGTTGTCGATGCCCGCCTCGGCCGCCTTGACGCAGGTTGCCGTCGACAGTCCCGTGGTTGCGTGGCACTGCATGTGGATGGGTATGTCGACGGCCTCCTTGAGGCGACTGACCAGTTCGAACGCGACGTAGGGCCGCAGCAGGCCGGCCATGTCCTTGATGCAGATTGAATGTGCGCCCATGTCCTCGATGCGCCGGCCCATGTCGACCCAGAGATCGACGGTATGCACGTCGCTGACCGTGTAAGACATCGTGCCCTGTGCGTGCTTGCCGACGGCAAGCGTCGCCTTGACCGCCGTCTCCAGGTTTCGAAGGTCGTTCAGCGCGTCGAATATGCGAAACACGTCGATGCCGTTCTTCGCACTGCGTTCGACGAACTTCTCGACGAGGTCGTCCGCGTAATGTCGATAACCGAGGATGTTCTGGCCCCGCAACAACATTTGCTGCGGCGTGTTGGGCATTGCCGCTTTCAGGCGACGCAGGCGCTCCCAGGGATCTTCACCGAGGTAGCGAATACAGGCATCGAACGTCGCGCCACCCCAGGACTCAATCGACCAGTAGCCGACCTTGTCGAGTTTCCCGGCGATCGGCAGCATGTCGTCGATACGCATACGCGTCGCCAGCAGGCTCTGGTGTCCGTCGCGTAAGACCAGTTCGGTTATTCCCAGCGGTTTCTTGTTGCTCATTATTTTTGTGTCTGCATTATGGTGTCGGCGTTGCCGCCGTTAATCAGCGGCGAGCCGCTCGATGTTGGTTCAGCGCAGCCGTGATCGCCGCGACTTCCTCATCAGATATGTCGGCAGGCATCGCCGAGGGTAAAAAACGCTTCACTATCGCGGCCATCGCCGACATCCCGGCAACCAGGATCGTCAGGAACACGAACACGGTGCCCATACCGACGAGCATCAGTGTGAGTCCCTGTTGCAGCAGATTTGGCGACATTGTGGCCCCGAAGATGACGGCAAGCCGCTGATTATACTGAAAGGTGCGTATCAAGTGGCTTTCGTGAGGCACCAACGATCCGGCGCCGGATACGGCAGGAGGTTATAGGCTGAAAGGCCGGGCGGCGATCAGAGTCCCGCGAAGGTAATGGCGCCACCGCAGAGAGCGATGACCGCGCCGGCGACCGCGTGGACATAGCGTCCGCTGAACGCCGGAATCCTGAGCTTCTCTAGGCCGACGCTCGTAATTGCCACCAGCACAAGCATGGTTGCCAGTGTAACCGTTCCGAAAACAAGCGCGATCCAGACCACGAGGCCGGTGCTCTGCTGCGCTGCCGGATAAAGGAACAGCGGTATCAGCGCCTCGCAGGGCCCAAAGACAAAGATAATGAATATTGCCCACGGCGTGATCGAATGGCGGGCGCGCTCGTCGTGCACGTGACGGTGCTCATCGCGGTGGTCGTGCTCGTGGGCATGCACGACGTCACCATGCACATGCGTATGTGAATGACTGTGTTTTTGCCCGGCCTGGCGCAGGCCCCAGGCAAAATACATCAGGCCGAATGCAAGCAGCCCCCAGGCGGCAAAATTGCCGCGCGTGCTTTCGATGTCGACCAGGGTCGCGAGCTGCGCACCGATCAAGAGGCCAACCATGCCAATCAATACCGACGACAAAACGTGACCGGCACCGCAGTACAGCGTGATTCGAAGCGTCTTCGCAAGACTCCAGCGGCGCGCCTTGCCCATCGCCGTAAAAACGACGTAATGGTCGGGGCCGAGTATCGTGTGCAGGAAAGCAATCGAGGCGGCCGTCAGCAGCAGGATCTGCGCTTCACTCATCGCACCAGAATACCGGCGGCGGCAAGCGCGGCGCAATATGTATTTATCCACCGGATCTCAGTCAAAACAATGAATTACGGCGTGCGAAGCGCCACACAATCCGGCAGAATCGCCGCATGACGACGACTCGCCGAAAATCCCTCTTCGCCCTGATCCTCAGTGCCGGGCTGATCGCCGCATGCGCCAGCGCACCGCGCACCGAGGTCATGACGGCAGCGGAATCGTCGGATTGCGTCGTGCTTTTACATGGCCTGAACCGCAGCTGGCGCGCGATGCGGCCGATGGCCGAGACGCTGCAGGCGGCCGGATTTACGACGG
>JABDQH010000012.1 GCA_013042375.1 Woeseiaceae bacterium | reverse complement strand
TCGTCGTGACTTCGCAGAAATTCGACCGCGGCTGGTTTTCGTCCGAAGGCCAGCATCGCGTTGAGTTCCTGGATGGCGAGATACGCGACGCGTTGATGGCCATGCACGGCACCGACGAGCTGCCGGTACTCATCATTGATACCCGTATCGACCACGGACTGATCCCGGTCACGTCGATGACCCGCGACAAGGGCTCGCTGGCCCCGGGGCTGGGCAGCGCCGTATCAACGCTGAAGATCGAGAAGGCCGACGGCGAGACGGTCGAGATGCCGGGCACAATCTACAGCTCGCTCGGCCTGACCGGTTACCTGACCTCGAACTACGTCCTGGAAGCTGGGACACACAGCAAGGACGGCAACACCAGCACATGGGGCCCGGTCGACATCGTTATCTCGACGGACGCCGGCGCCACTGCGTTCGAGTTCGACGGCACGATCGACGCGCTTGATGTGTTGCGCGACGGCGAAACCGTCTCGCTCAAGGGTTTCCGGGTTTCGGGTGAACAACAATCGAGCGGCTTCGGATTCATGGTGGGCGATATCGACTACGAGCTGGAGTCGATGTCTGTGACCGGCGGCGCGACACCCGTGACGATCGGGCCAATGTCGCTGATCGCAACGACAAACGTGGATGATGGCGAGACCGGGGGCGAGGCATCTTTCTCGATGACCATCGCGGACACGCCGAATGTCGGCGATGTGGGTCTCGCAATGGACGTCACGATGGCGGGCGTCGACGCCGCAGCGCTGCAGGCGTTTATCGAGGCGGCCGAGTCTCTCGGGCCGACCGCAGGAAATCCGGCAATGTCCCTCGGCCCGCTGGAACCCGCATTGAAAGAGGTTCTCGCTGGCGGCGCCGAGCTCAATTTCGACAAGTTCAACATGTCGATACCGCAGGGAACCATCGAGACGACGATCAACCTGCTCGTCAGGGAAAGCGACAGCGCCGATTTCGAGTGGACCGCCCTGCTGCTCGCAACCGAGGCCGAAGCCTCTGTCCGGATACCGGAGGCCGTCATGGACTTCATCGTCGCGATGAATCCGCAGGCCAACGCCATAGTCGGCATGGGCTACCTGAAGAAAGCCGGCGACGCTTACGAAATGGACGCGGCTTACAAGAAAGGCCTGCTAACGATCAACGGCGCGCCGATGCCGATCCCGTTGCCTTGATACACGCGACCTTGCTGCCGGCGACGGCGCGGAGTTCCGGTCGTGCCGACCTGCATTCCGCCGTCGCCAGTTCGCAGCGCGGGTGAAAAACGCAACCGGGCGGCGGCGTAAACGCTGACGGTATTTCTCCTTTCAGAACGGCTGGCGCACGCGCGCGTGTCGGGTCCGGAACAGGGACGGCATCGATCAGTGCGCGCGTGTACGGGTGCTGCGGATTCGCAAACAGGCTTGCGTTGTCCGCGACCTCGACGACACGCCCGAGGTACATCACGACGACGCGGTGGCTGATCGAGCGAACGACGGCGAGGTCGTGCGAAATGAAGATAATGGCGAGCCCGGTTTCTCGCTGCACCTTGCGCAGAAGATCGAGGATCTGTTCGCGCACGGAGCCGTCGAGCGCGGCGACGGCCTCGTCGCAAACGAGTAACTCCGGCCTCAGGATAAGCGCACGCGCAATAGCGACGCGCTGCGCCTGCCCGCCCGATAATTCGTGCGGGTAACGGCCGAGGAACTCATCGCCAAGCCCGACCTGTGCCAGTATTTCGGCCACGCGCTCCCGCCTTTCGCTGGCACCCAGGCCGGGTGCGTGCACGGTCAGCGGTTCCGCAACGATTCGCTCTACTCGCATCTGCGGATTGAGCGACCCGACCGGGTCCTGGAAAACGAGCTGCCGGTCGCGCTCTGCGCCCCCGAAGACGACGTTCCCGGAGCTCATCGGGATCATTCCGAGCAGCGCCCTGACCAGGCTGGACTTGCCTGAACCCGATTCGCCGACGATGGCCAGTGTCTCGCCCTGGCGGACGGCGAGGTCGACGTCGCGGACCGCCTGCAGCACGCCGCGTCCCGGTTCACGGTACGACACGGCGACGCCGGCGGCGGATAGCAGCGCCTTGCCGCTGACCGGA
>JABDQH010000007.1 GCA_013042375.1 Woeseiaceae bacterium | reverse complement strand
GGCGTGGCGGCGCTTCCGCCGGGCGCTGAAACAGCGCAATGCAGCGCTCAGGGGCGGGTCGGAGCCGGCGGCCATTCGCAGCTGGGACGCGGAGTTCGTCGAGCTCGGTAACGCGCTCGACGCGTCGAGGCAGCGCGGCCTGGAAAAAGCGGGCGATACGCTGGTCGAATACGGGGAAAAGCTGCTTGGCGCCACGCTTGGCTTTGCTTATCAACCGGGGTGGTCAGCTGACCGGACGCTCGAAGAGGCCCTCGCGGAGGGCCTCGAGCGGGACCAGCAACACGGCACGAGCCGGCTTGGTCCGCATCGCGCCGACCTCAGGATTCGCTACGACGAGCGCCAGGCCCGCAAGCTCGTGTCGCGCGGTCAGCAGAAGCTGCTGGCCAGCGCGATGATCCTCGCGGCGACCGAGACCGCACAAACGGCGCTCGAGCGGCCGCTGTTGCTGCTGCTGGACGACCCCGCGGCCGAACTCGACGCGGATTCGCTGGGCCGCCTGCTCGATGCCGTGACCGGGCTGGGGTGCCAGGTCGTGACGACGAGCCTCGAGAAGGGCGCCCTGGCTTTGCCCCAAAACACGACGTTGTTTCACGTGGAACACGGTGTTTTGACCCCGGAATCAGCGGCTTAGAAAAATAGTTTCCACCCCGCTCAATAAAAGAGCAAAAAACCTTAAAAAATAAAGCTTTGAGGGTCCGCTGCAGACTCGAATTTGCTACAATGCGTCGGTTCAATCCAGAGGATGTCGGATGGCCGACGAAACAGAATATACTTCCAGTAATATCAAGGTCTTAAAGGGTCTCGAGGCCGTCAGGAAACGGCCGGGGATGTACATCGGCGACACCGACGACGGCACCGGGCTGCACCACATGGTTTTCGAGGTCGTCGACAACTCGATCGACGAGGCCCTGGCCGGTCACTGCGACACGATCACGGTCACGATCCACGCCGACGAATCGGTCACCGTCAGCGACGACGGTCGCGGCGTTCCCGTGGACCTGCACCCGGAGGAAGGGCGCTCGGCGGCCGAGGTCATCATGACCGTGCTGCATGCCGGCGGCAAATTCGACGATAACTCGTACAAGGTCTCGGGCGGCCTGCACGGCGTCGGCGTTTCGGTCGTCAACGCGTTGTCCGAACACCTCGTCCTGACGATCCACCGCGGGGGCGAAATCCACCAGCAGGAATACGTGCACGGCGAGCCGCAGGAGCCGCTGGCCGTCGTCGGCGAAACCGACCGCACGGGTACGACACTGCGCTTCAAGCCGAGCGCCAACACGTTTACGAACATCGAGTTTCACTACGACATCCTGGCGCGACGCCTGCGCGAGCTGTCGTTCCTGAACTCGGGTGTGCGCATCCATCTCGTCGACGAGCGCGAGGAAGACAAGCAAGACCTGTTCGAATACGAGGGCGGTATCCGGGCTTTCGTCGAACACCTGAACCGCAACAAGACGCCCGTGCACGGCACGGTGTTTCATTTCACGGCGATGAAGGACGACGTCGGCGTCGAGGCTGCGCTGCAGTGGAATGACGGCTACCAGGAAAGCATGTTCTGTTACACGAACAATATTCCCCAGCGCGATGGCGGTACCCACCTCGCCGGGTTTCGCTCGGCGCTGACGCGCACGCTCAACACCTATATTGAAAAGGAGATGTCGAGCCGCAAGGACAAGTTCATGCCGAGCGGCGACGACGCGCGCGAGGGGCTGACGGCGGTCCTGTCGGTCAAGGTCCCCGACCCGAAGTTCTCGTCGCAGACCAAGGACAAGCTCGTGTCGTCAGAGATCAAGGGCATCGTCGAGCAGATCATGGCCGGTCGCCTCGAGGAATTCCTGCTCGAGCATCCGCAGGAAGCCAAGGCCGTCGTATCGAAGATCATCGATGCCGCTCGTGCCCGCGAGGCGGCGCGCAAGGCGCGCGAGATGACGCGGCGTAAGGGCGCCCTGGACGTTGCCGGCCTGCCCGGCAAGCTCGCCGACTGCCAGGAAAAAGACCCGGCCTTAAGCGAGCTGTTTCTCGTCGAGGGCGACTCCGCAGGCGGCTCGGCGAAACAGGGGCGCGACCGCCGCACGCAGGCGATCCTGCCGCTCAAAGGCAAGATCCTTAACGTCGAGAAAGCGCGTTTCGACAAGATGTTGTCGTCGGCCGAAGTCGGCACGCTGATCACGGCGCTCGGCACGGGTATCGGTCGCGAAGACTTCGATCCGGACAAGCTGCGTTACCACCGCATCATCATCATGACCGACGCCGACGTCGACGGCTCGCATATCCGCACGCTGCTCCTGACGTTCTTCTATCGGCAGATGCTCGAACTGATCGAGCGCGGGCACGTGTACATCGCCCAGCCGCCGCTCTACAAGATCAAGCGCGGCAAGCAGGAGGTGTACGTCAAGGACGACGCAGAACTCGATGCCTGGCTGCTCGGCGCCGCGATGGATAATGCGGCGCTGTTCGTCAACGCGGACGCGCCGCCACTTTCGGGTGTCGCGCTCGAAACGCTGGCCAAGGAGTTCATCGCGGTCGAGAACATCATCGCGCGGCTCTCGCATCGTTACGACGAAGTCCTGCTGCAGACGCTCGCGACCCTGCCCGACGTCACGCCCGAGGTCGCCGACGATCTCGACGCGCTCGACGCCTGGACGGAGAAGCTCAGCAAGGCCCTGCCCAAACACACGGGCGATCGCGCCGAGAACGGCAACGGCGGCAGCTTCTCGGCCACGCTGGACCGCGGCGACGAAGACGGGGAGGGCGTGCGCATCGCGATCACGAGGGTGCGTCACGGGCTCGCCACGACGCGCCACCTGCCGCGCGAGTTCTTCGGCACCAACGAGTATCGCCACATGATCGATCTCGCCGGCAAGCTCGGCGACCTTTTGTCGGAAGGCGCCCGCGTCAAGCGCGGCGAGCGCGAGCAGCCGGTCGCGAGCTTCGCCGAAGCCATCGCATGGCTCATGAGTGAGGCCCGGCGCGGCCAGAGTATCCAGCGCTACAAGGGCCTCGGCGAGATGAACCCGGAGCAGCTCTGGGAGACGACCGTCAACCCCGAGACGCGGCGCCTGTTGCAGGTCCGCATCGAGGACGCGGTCAAGGCGGACGAGATCTTCACGACGCTCATGGGCGACCAGGTCGAGCCGCGTCGCGAGTTCATCGAGAAGAACGCGCTCACCGTGGAGAACCTCGACGTCTGACGCCGTCGCTGCCGTGAATTATTCCGCCGGCGAGCGGTCTGACGTATGCATAGCCATACGCCGGCCACCCCGGCACCGCGCATTCAACCAATGAGGGGAAGTACGTGAACAGAATCATGCTCGGCGCAATCGCGCTGTTCGCTCTCGGCGCCTGCTCGCCGGATGTGCCGGATGCAAGGCCTGACCAGGCAGCGCCCGTATCGGGAATCGACCTGTCGGCCATGGACCAGGGCGTTCGTCCAGGCGAGGACTTCTTCGCCTACGTCAACGGCACCTGGGTCGGGGCAACCGACATGCCGGCGGACAAGTCGCGCTACGGCGTGTTCGACCAGCTGCGCGATGAATCGCAGGAAGCCGTCAGGGCAATCATCGAAGAGTCCGCGACGGGCGACTTCGCGCACGGCTCGGACGAACAGAAGGTCGGTGACCTGTACAAGTCGTTCCTCGACTGGGAGACGCGCGACGCGCTGGGCATCGAACCGCTGCAGCCCGAGCTCGATCGCATCGACGCGATCGCCGACTACGACGACCTCGCCGTGTACTTCGCGGAAACGATGAAGCGGGGTCTCGACGCGCCGCTCGGCGCGGGCCAGGTTGCCGACTTCCTCGACCCTTCGCGTTACGCGATGATCGTGAGCCAGAGCGGCCTCGGCCTGCCGGATCGCGAGTATTACTTCAAGGATGACGGCAAGTCGGAGGAGATTCGCGTCAAGTACGTCGAACACATCGCCAGGATGTTCGACCTGGCCGGCTTCGACGGCGGCTCCGCGGCGGCCGGGACGATCATGGCGCTCGAGACGCGGCTGGCGGCCGAGAACATGACCAAGGAGAAGGCGCGCGACTACGCCAACAACTACAAGAAGTACACGCAGGACGACCTGCGTGCCCTGATGCCTGGATTCAACTGGGACGGCTACCTTGGCGAGCTCGGCATCGGCGACATCGAAGAGCTCGTCGTTTACACGCGAGACTATGCGGCGGCGCTCGACGGCATCATCGCCGACACCGATCTCGAAACCTGGAAAACCTACCTGCGCTGGAGTGCGCTGAACCAGAGCGCCTCCCGCCTGACGCAGGCGCTCGATCAACAGAACTTCGAGTTCTACGAGAAGACCCTGTCGGGTGTCGAGGAGCAGCGCGAGGACTGGCGTCGCGCGACACGCGTGGTCGACTCGATACTCGGCGAAGTGGTGGGGCGCGTATACGTGAAACGGCACTTCCCGCCCGAAGCGAAAGAACGCATGCTCGAGCTTGTCGGCAACCTGGTCCGGGCTTACGAAAAGAGCATCAACCAGCTCGACTGGATGACCGACGCCACCAAGGTGCAGGCGCTCGACAAGCTGTCGAAGTTCACGCCGATGATCGGCTACCCCGATGAGTGGCGTGATTACTCGGTGCTGTCGGTTGCCGCAGACGACCTGTACGGCAACCTCGAGCGGGCGTCGCTGGCCGAGTACCAGCGCCATCTCGACCGTCGCAACGACCCGGTAGACCGTCTCGAGTGGCACATGAACCCGCAGACGGTGAACGCCTACTACAACCCGCCGATGAACCAGATCGTTTTCCCGGCCGCGATACTGCAACCGCCGTTCTTCAACATGGCGGCCGATGACGCGGTCAACTACGGGGCAATCGGCGCAGTCATCGGCCACGAGATCGGCCACGGCTTCGATGACAAGGGCAGCACCTTCGACGGCGACGGCGTGTTGCGCGACTGGTGGACCGACCAGGACCGCAGCGAGTTCGAGAAGCGCACGGGCGCGCTGATCGAACAGTACGACGCGTTCATGCCGTTCGAAGACCTCTCGGTCAACGGTGAGTTTACGCAGGGCGAGAACATCGGCGACCTCGGCGGTATCACGATCGGCCTGCTCGCCTACAAGATGTCGCGCGAAGGCAAGGACGAGCCGCCCGTCATCGACGGCTTCACGGGCATCCAGCGCGTGTTCCTCGGTTACGGCCAGGTCTGGCGCGGCATCATCCGCGACGAAGAGCTGCGCCGCCGCATCGCGATCGACCCGCATTCGCCGGCCGTGTATCGCACCAACGGCCCCGTACGCAACGTGCCTGAGTGGTACGAGGCGTTCCAGGTTGCGGAGACGGACGCGCTGTACCTGCCCCCGGAAGAGCGCGTGAAGATCTGGTGACGATACGCCTCGCCAGGTTTGCGACAGCAGCGGGGCTTGCCGCCCTGCTGCTGCTCGGCGCCTGCGCGGCGACCGAGGAGGCGGAGGACGCGAGCGCGTTCCGGGACTTCATCGAAGTCACGGAGCTGAAGAGCGTGCAGGCGATCCGCACGTTCGGCGCGCTCGATCACGAGGTTCTCAACGACGAATACGTCGTCGTCACGAACCGCGACCAGGATTACCTGCTTGAGTACTGGGGCTCTTGCGCGAAGGACCCGTTCACGCTCCGCGTGAAACCCGACGTGCGCCGCGATGCGCGCAAGATGTACGTCGGCATCGACACGTTTCGCGGTTGCCGGATCAAGGCGCTGTACGAGCTCTCGCCCGACCAGGTGATCGAGTTGCGCAATATGGGCATGGCGCCGGGCGAGAAGCCGCGGCAGACCCGGGGAGAGCCGTCCGTTATCGGTAGTGTGCGCTGATCTCGCGCATCCGGCCTTCGATCCATTCCTGGACGACCTCGTTGGTCTCGCGCGGCGCGCGGCCCTGTGCGCTGATCGGCGCACCGATGACGAAGCGTATCGTGCCGGGGCGCTTGGCGAACTCGCGTCGTCGCCAGAAGTCCCCGGCATTGTGTGCGATCGGTACGATCGGTACGCCCGCCTCTGCGGCGAGCGCCGCGCCCGAGACGCCATAGCGGCGCGTCTCGCCCGGAGGCACGCGTGTCCCTTCGGGAAAGACCGTCACGAGCAGCCCGTCGGCGAGCCGCTCCTTCCCCTGCTGGATCACCTGCTTCACCGCTCTGCCCCTGGCACTGCGCCAGATGGCGATAGGTTGAAACAGCGCGATGGCCCAGCCGATCAGGGGGATCCAGAAGATCTCCCGCTTCAGGACCCAGCAGGTCTGAGGGAACAGGGGCAGGTAGGCATAGACTTCGAGCGTCGTCGTGTGTTTGATCATGATGACGCAGGGCTCTTCGGGTATGTTCTCCGTGCCCTCGAACTCAACCTTCATGTTGCAGAAGAAGTCACCGGCCCAGACCAGGAAGCGGCTGATCGCGACCACGAGCCGCCACAGGAAGGCCTGCGGCGCCCAGAAGAAGAGCAGGCCGACGATCGAGATGCCGATCGCGGCTGCGAAACCGACGACGTAGAACACGAGCGCGCGCAGTTTTTGCATCATGACCCGCATAGCGCGGTCGCCGCCGCCGCCAGGTCGTCGTAAACAGGGATATCGCGAAACGCGTCCGGCAGCTGCTCCTCGGTGCGCGCGCCGTTTCCCGTACGCACGAGGACGGGCCTCGCCCCGGCCGCCGCGGCAGCCTCGAGGTCGCGCAACGAGTCGCCGATCACGGGCACGCCGGCCAGGGACCGGCCATAGTGCCGCGCCAGCCGCTCGAGCAGGCCGGGCGCGGGTTTGCGGCAGCGGCAGCCATCGTCCGGGCCGTGCGGGCAGACGACGATGCGATCGACGCGTCCGCCCTGCGACGCCACCAGGCGCCGAAGCTTGCGATGCATCGCGCGCAGCGTCTTGCGGTCGAGCAGCCCGCGCGCGAGGCCGGACTGGTTGCTGGCAACGGCGACCGTAAACCCGGCCCTCGACAATGCGGCAATCGCCTCGATGCTGCCCGGCAGCGGCCGCCACTCGTCGAGCGTCTTGACGAACTGCGCCGAATCGCGATTGATAACGCCATCACGGTCGAGAATGACCAGGCCGCCTGCGCCCCCGCCCGCGCTCATGTCAGGCGATGGACAATCGCGAGATGTCGGCCACGTCGAGGAACAGGGCGCGCAGCTCGCCGAGGAGCGCCAGGCGGTTGTCACGGACAGCCTCGTCGTCGGTCATCACCATGACTTCGTCGAAGAAGTGATCGACGGGGTCGCGCAGGTCGGCGAGTTCGTTGAGCACCTCGGCATAACGCCGTTGTTCGAGCAGCGGGCCGACCTTGTCGCGCGCACCGAGCAGTGCGTTGTGCAGGGCCTTTTCCGCGTCGAGCTCGAAGCGCTTCGTCCGGACCTCGAGGCCATCGGGGTCGCCGGCCTTCCTGAGGATGTTCGCGATACGCTTGTTGGCTGCCGCGAGGCTCTCGGCCTGTTCGAGGCGGGCAAAGGTCTGCACGGCGGCGAGCCGACGGTCGAAGTCGACGAGGGATGAGGGTCGCCGCAGCATGACGGCCTCGAAGGCCTCGATCGTGAGCCCTGCGTCGCGATCGAGAAAATAGCGGCGCAGGCGCTCGGTGATGAAGCCGTACAGGTCGTCGGCAAGCTCTGCTGCCTCGACCTTGCCTTTGGGCTGTGCGGCGACGGCATTCGCGATCATCGCCTTGAGATCGACGTCGAGCCCCTGCTCGATGAGTATGCGGACGATGCCGAGCGCTGCGCGACGCAGTCCGAACGGATCGCGGTTACCGGTCGGCTTCTTGCCAATCGAGAATACGCCAGCCAGCGTGTCGAGCCTGTCGGCGATCGAGAGCACCTGGCCCGGCGCCGAGTCGGGCAGCTCGTCACCCGCGAAGCGCGGCAGGTAGTGCTCGGCGATCGCGTCGGCGACCGCATCGGGCTCGCCGTCCGCGAGCGCGTAGTAGCGCCCCATCAGGCCCTGGAGCTCCGGAAATTCGCCGACCATGCCCGTGAGGAGGTCGCACTTGGCCAGCGCCGCGGCGCGCTCGACGAGCTGCTTGTTGATGCCGTGTTCGTCGGCGAGCCAGGCAGCGAGGCGACCGACGCGCCGACTCTTGTCGAACAGGCTGCCGAGGCCGGCCTGGTAGACGACGTCGCGCAGGGCCTCTTCGCGGCTCGCGAGCGTCGTTCTGCGGTCCGAATCCCAAAAGAACGCGGCGTCGGCGAGCCGCGGGCGGATCACGCGCTCGTTGCCCTCGATGACCTGCTCCGGGTCCTTGCTCTCGAGATTCGCGACCGTGATGAAATGCGGCAACAGGCGGCCGTCGGCATCGGCGACCGGGAAGTAGCGCTGATGACCGGTCAGCGTGGATACGACGGCCTCGCGCGGTAACTCGAGGTAATGCTCGTCGAATGCGCCGACGATCGGCACGGGCCACTCGACAAGGGATGCGACCTCGTCATAGAGTGCCTCGCCGCCCACGACGTGCCCGCCGACATGCTCGGCCGCGTCCTCGACGCCCTCGCGAACGAGTTCCCGGCGGCGCTCGAAGTCGGCGATAACGTAGCCGTCCTTCTCCAGCGCGCCGAGGTAGTCGCCGGGCCTGTCGATGACAATCGGGGCGCGCACATGGAAGCGATGCCCGCGCGACTCGCGCCCGGCGCGAATGCCCATGACTTCGCCGTCGACCACGTCTTCGCCGTGCAGCAGCACGACCCAGTGAATGGGCCGCACGAATTCGGCCTCGCCGGCACCCCAGCGCATGCGGCGCGGGATCGGCAGCGCCGTAAGCGCGCGCTCGACCATCTCGGGCAGGAGCTCAGCGGCGCTGCGCCCCTCTTCGGTCGTATTGAAGACGAGCCATTCGCCCTTGTCGGTCGCGACGCGGTCGAGCTCCTCGATGGCGACGCCGCACTTGGTGGCAAACGACGTTGCGGCCGGTGTCGGGTTGCCGTCGTCGTCGAACGCGACTTTGACCGGTGGCCCCTTCTGCTCCACTCTGCGATCGTCCTGTGCAGCGGCGAGCCTCTCGATCAGAACCGTAAGGCGCCGCGGGCTTGCGTACACGTGCGTGTCCGCATGCGAGAGGCGGGCGTGGTCGACGGCCGAGGTGAGGTTATCGCCGAAAGCCTCCATGAGGCCGCGCAGCGCCTTCGGCGGCATCTCCTCGGTGCCGATCTCGACCAGGAAGTCGCGCGGCTTGCTCATGACGAGCCTCGGGCGACCGGCTCGACGACCGATTCGACCATGGGGAAGCCGAGCGCCTCGCGGCTCGCGTAGTAGGCGTCGCAGATCGAGCGCGACATCGTGCGCACGCGCAGAATGAAGCGCTGGCGTTCGGTCACCGAGATGGCCTGGCGCGCGTCGAGCAGGTTGAACGTATGCGAGGCGGTCAGCATCTGTTCGTAAGCGGGCAGGGCCAGCCCGAGCTCGATCAGGCGCTCACATTCGTGCTCGGCATGATCGAAAGCGTTGAAAAGCGCATCGATGTCGGCCTCTTCGAAGTTAAAGCGCGACTGCTCGACCTCGTTCTGGTGATACACGTCACCGTAGGTAATGCGGCCGAGCGGGCCGTCGGTCCAGACGAGATCGAAAATGCTCTGCACATTCTGCAGGTACATGGCGAGGCGCTCGAGGCCGTAGGTGATCTCCCCCGTGACCGGACGGCACTCGAGACCGCCGACCTGCTGGAAGTACGTGAACTGCGTGATCTCCATGCCATTCAGCCAGACCTCCCAACCCAGGCCCCAGGCGCCGAGGGTCGGCGACTCCCAGTTGTCCTCGACGAAACGAATGTCATGCACGAGCGGGTCTATGCCGATGGCCTTGAGCGAGGCGAGGTACATGTCCTGGATGTCGTCGGGGGAGGGCTTGAGCACGACCTGGTACTGGTAGTAGTGCTGCAGGCGAAACGGGTTGTCGCCGTAGCGGCCGTCGGTCGGACGGCGGCTCGGCTGCACGTAGGCGGCCGACCAGGGCTCCGGGCCGACGGCACGCAGAAAGGTCGCCGGGTGAAACGTGCCGGCGCCCATTTGCATGTCGTAGGGCTGCATTACGACGCAGCCGCGTTCCGCCCAGTATTGCTGCAGCCTGAGGATCAGGTCCTGGAAGCTGAGCGCCGCTGGCTCAATAGGGGTGGTCATGCGGGTGTCTTGAGAGGCCTCGAAGGCGCGCAGTATAACGATTTTTTTGGCCAGGGAGGGCCTTATGCCGCGTAGCACAGGGATGTGCGAGAGCGGCGTTGGCCCCAGGGAGGGCCTTATGCCGCGACAAAACCGCACGCGGTTTTGGGCAACGCGGGACGCGTTGGCCCGGAGGGCCGAAGGCCGCAGGCCTGAGCCAACCACAGGGATGTGCGAGAGCGGCGTTGGCCAGATATCGCACCAGAACAGTGCACAAATAATCGCAGGTGCACTATAATAGTGCGCATCGGCCGGGCGCGAATTCGCAAACCCTATTAAAAACAGCGTGTTATAGCGTGCCCTATTTTGGCACGCATCATGCAACACCGGATGCCAACGGGTCGCGCGTGCGCGACCATTTTATCTTGCAGCTCAAGAACCGGAGGAAATCAATGAGTGCCGCAGACGTAATGGCCACGCTAAAAGAGGAAGAGGTCAAATTTGTCGACTTTCGCTTCACGGACACGAAAGGCAAAGAACAACATGTAACCGTGCCGGCGCATACGATCGACGACGACGTGTTCGAGGACGGCAAGATGTTTGACGGTTCGTCGATCGCGGGATGGAAGGGCATCAACGAGTCGGACATGATCCTGATGCCGGATCCAGATTCGGCCGTGCTCGACGTCTTCACCGACCAGACCACGATGAACATCCGCTGCAACGTCGTCGAGCCGTCGACGATGCAGGGCTACGATCGCTGTCCGCGTTCGCTGGCGCTGCGCGCGCAGGCCTACCTCGAGTCGACCGGCGTCGCCGATGCCGCCTACTTCGGTCCCGAAAACGAGTTTTTCGTCTTCGACCACGTGACCTGGGATGACAACATGCAGGGCGCGTTCTACAAGATCGACTCCGAGGAAGGCGCCTGGAACACCGACCGCGAAATCGAAGGCGGCAACACCGGCCACCGACCGACGGTCAAGGGCGGCTACTTCCCGGTTCCGCCCGTCGATTCGCTCAACGACCTTCGTGGCGCGATGTGCCTCGCGCTCGAGGATATGGGCCTGACGACCGAGGTGCACCACCACGAGGTCGCGACGGCCGGACAGTGCGAAATCGGCGTCAAGTTCAATACCCTGGTGAGCAAGGCCGACGAGGTACAGGTCCTCAAGTACGTCGTGCACAACGTCGCGCACGCCTACGGCAAGACCGCCACCTTCATGCCCAAGCCGCTGGTCAACGACAACGGTAACGGCATGCACGTTCACCAGTCGTTGTTCAAGGACGGCGAGAACCTGTTCTCGGGTGACGGCTATGGCGGCCTGTCGGAAACGGCGCTGTATTACATCGGCGGCATCGTCAAGCACGCCAAGGCACTCAATGCCTTCGCCAACCCGTCGACCAACAGCTACAAGCGCCTGGTTCCGGGTTTCGAGGCGCCGACGATTCTGGCGTATTCAGCGCGCAATCGCTCGGCCTCGATCCGCATTCCATACATCGCGAATCCGAAAGGACGCCGCATCGAAGTGCGCTTCGGCGACTCGATGGCGAACCCTTACTTGTGTTTCGCCGCAATGATGATGGCCGGCCTCGACGGCATCCAGAACAAGATCCACCCGGGCGACGCCATGGACAAGGATCTCTACGACCTGCCGCCCGAGGAGGAAAAGGAGCTCAAGCTGGTCGCATTCTCGCTCGAAGAGGCGCTCGACGCCCTCGACGCCGACCGCGACTTCCTCAAGGCTGGCGGCGTGTTCTCGGACGACCTCATCGATGCGTATATCGACCTCAAGATTGAGAACGTCACGCGCCTGCGCATGACCACGCATCCGGTCGAATTCGACATGTATTACAGCCTCTAATGGCCAAAACTGTGAACCGGGCGGCATTTTGCGCCGCCCGGTCACTAGCCCGAAACGGTCCGGCGCTGCTATGCTGACACTATGGATAAACGCGCGTTTTTCGTCTTGCTGGGCCTCGTGCTGGCGCCGCTCGCGGCGGCTGACGAGGCGTACGTCTTTACGGACGAAAACGGCGTGGTTAATTACTCTGACCGGCCCATGCCCGGCGCGCAGCGCATCGAGCTGGCCGAGCCCAACCGCGGCCGATCGCTGGCCGTGCCGCCCGATGCGGCAGATACAGCCGATGCCAGCGACCTCGCCCCGTTCCGCTACGAGAGCCTCGAAGTCGCGTCCCCGGGCGCCGAAGACACGTTATGGAACATAGAGGGCATCCTCAACGTAAGCTTGAGCCTGAGCCCGGCACTGCAGCCGGGTCACCAGGTGCGGGTGTACTTCGACGGCGACCCCCGGATCGTCACGGGCACGAGCTTCCAGCTGCAGGAAGTCTGGCGCGGCGTCCACAATCTGCAGGCGGAGATCCTGGACGCGAACGGCCAGATGCTGATCCGCAGCCGGACGAATCGCTTCTACGTCCAGCAAAGCACGGTGCGCTGAACGACGGTTCCGACGGCGGCGCGTTGCAGCGCCATGCAGCGAGAACCCTGGATGGCCTGAGTTCGGGCGTCGTCCTTCTCGACCGACACCTGCTTATTGTCGACCTCAATCCCGCGGGCGAGAACCTGCTCGGCATCAGCCGCACACGAGCGCGCGGCCAGTCCCTGCTGCAACTCGTCGACGACGAACCCGAATTGCGCGAAGTGCTCGCGCGCGTCATCGCTACCGGCGATCACTACGCGAACGAACTCAGCCTGGCGCCGAGCGAGGTGTTCGCCGAGGAACGAACCGTCGACTGCCGCGTCTCTCCGACCGACATCGATGATGCAGCGCTGCTGGTCGAGCTCACCGACGTGACGCGGCGTTCGCGCATCAGCCGCGAGAATGCACTAATGATCCAGCATGGTGCGGGACGGCAGATGATTCGCCAGCTGGCGCACGAGATCAAAAATCCGCTCGGCGGGATACGCGGCGCCGCGCAGCTGCTGGAGCGGCAGCTCGACAACGACGAACTGCGCGAATACACGGACGTCGTGATCAGCGAGACGGATCGTCTCGCCGCACTGGTCGACACGCTGCTTGGCCCCGGCGGGCCGCCCAACAAGTCACCCGTCAATGTGCACGAGCTGCTCGAGTACGTGATTCGCATCATCGAGGCCGAGGATCAGCGGCAGCTGACGATACGACGCGACTACGACCCGGGGCTGCCCGAGATCGAACTCGACCGCGACCAGATGGTGCAGGCCTTCCTGAACCTCGTGCGCAACGCGGTCGCGGCGCTCGACGGCCACGGCTCGATCACGCTGCGCAGCCGGGCGGACATGAACTTCACGATCGGCGATACGCGTCACCGGGTCATCGCGACAATCGAGATCGAGGATGACGGACCGGGCATCCCGGCGGACATGCAGGATTCGATCTTCTATCCGCTTGTGACCGGCAGGCCCGACGGCACGGGGCTCGGCCTGCCCGCGGCACAGGAACTCATCAGCCGCCACGGCGGCCTGATCGAATTCGACAGCCGGCCCGGCCGGACCGTGTTCGCCGTGCGCATCCCGCTCGAGCAGGACAAGGGCAATGCTTAAGCGGCCGCTGCGTGTGTGGGTGGTCGATGACGACCAGTCGGTGCGCTGGGTGCTCGAGAAAGCGCTCAAGCAAGCCGACATGGAGACGCTCAGTTTCGAGCGCGCCGAACACGTGCTCGAGGCGCTCGGCGGCGGTGCGCCCGACGTACTGATTACCGATGTGCGTATGCCGGGCATGAGCGGCATCGCGCTGCTCGAACGGCTGCGCAGCGCGGAACCCAAGCTGCCGATCATCGTCATTACAGCGCACTCCGATCTCGAGAACGCGGTCGCCGCTTACAAGGGCGGGGCGTTCGAGTACCTGCCCAAACCCTTCGACATCGACGAGGCCGTCGAACTCGTGCACAAGGCAGCCCGAGCCAACGGGGCCGAAAGCGGCGCGGCGGCGCAGCCGGTCGACGCGATGGCGTCGATGATCGGAAAGGCGCCCGCCATGCAGGAGGTTTTCCGGTCGATAGGGCGCCTCGCCGGCTCGAGCATGACCGTGCTCATAACGGGCGAGTCCGGCACCGGCAAGGAGCTCGTTGCGCGCGCCCTGCACGATCACAGTCCGCGCGCCGACAAGCCTTTCGTTGCGCTCAATACCTCGGCCATTGCCTCCGAATTGCTCGAGTCAGAGCTGTTCGGGCACGAGAAGGGCGCTTTTACGGGGGCGGACGCACGGCGCGTCGGGCGTTTCGAACAGGCCGACGGCGGCACGCTGTTCCTCGATGAGATCGGCGACATGTCGCCGGCACTGCAAACCCGATTGCTGCGCGTGCTGGCGGAAAGCGAGTTCTACCGCGTCGGCGGCCAGACCGCGATCCGTGTCGACGTCCGCGTCATAGCCGCAACCAACCAGGACCTTGCGCGCGCCGTCAAGGAATCTCGCTTCCGCGAGGACCTGTACCATCGCCTCAACGTCATACGCATCAACACGCCGCCGCTCCGGCAGCGCAGGGAGGATATCCCGGCGTTGCTGCAACACTACCTGGCCGACGCCGGCGATGAACTCGGCACGCCGCCGAAAAAGATCGACGCCGATGCGATGGACGCACTGCAGTCTTTCGAGTGGCCCGGCAACGTTCGCCAGCTGGTCAACGCGGCGCGTCGCCTGACCGTGACGGCGCCGGGCACGGTCATCACGGCCAACGATATCCCGCCCGACCTCGGTGGCTCGGGTGCGCCGGGTCAGGGCGCGAAGGACTGGACCCGGATGCTGGCGAGCTGGGCCGAGCGCCAGCTGCAGACGGGCGCCACGCCGCTACTCGACGCGGCGCTGCCCGAGTTCGAGAAGACCCTGATCGAGATGGCGCTCGCGCGCACCAACGGTCATCGCCAGGAGGCGGCACGGCTGCTCGGCTGGGGCCGCAATACGCTGACGCGCAAAATCAAGGCGCTACACCTGGACTAGGGCTGTGCATTTGTTGTGGGAGCGGCTTTAGCCGCGATTCCTTGATAATCAAGACTGACAATCTCACGCACCCGGCCGTGCTCGCGCTGCTCGACGCGCACCTCGAGCACATGCATACCACCTCGCCGCCCGAAAGTGTGCACGCGCTCGATGTTGACGCACTGCGTGCACCCGGGATCACGTTCTGGTCGGCCTGGGAGGGCGATGACATCCTCGGCTGCGGCGCACTCAAGGAACTGGACGCGACGCACGGCGAAATCAAGTCAATGCGCACGGCGAGCGCGCACCTCGGCACGGGCGTGGCAAGCCGGTTGCTGCAACACATGATCGGCATTGCGCGGGTGCGCGGTTATCGGCGGCTGAGCCTCGAGACCGGTACCGGTGAGGCGTTCGAGCCCGCGCACCAGCTCTACCTGAAATTCGGTTTCGTGGAGTGCGGGCCGTTCGCCGATTACACGCACGACCCGTTCAGCCGCTTCATGACCCTGTCGATCAGCGACTGAGCGACCCGGTCAGTTCGCCGACCGACGCCATGCCGTTATCGGCAAGGTACGCGACGATGCCGTCGTTGATCTTGCGGCAGATCAGCGGGTCGTAGAAAAGCGCGGTGCCGATGCCGATGGTCGAGGCGCCGGCGATCAGGAATTCGAGCGCATCATTCGGCGTCGTGATTCCGCCCTGGCCGATGATCGGCACGTTGTGCTGTTTCGCTACTTCGTAGACCTGGTGAACCTTGAGCAGGGCGATCGGCTTGATCGCCGGGCCCGAAAGGCCGCCCTGCACGTTGCCGATGATCGGCTTGCGCGTTGCCGTGTCGACCGCCATGCCCATGAGCGTGTTGATCACGGCGAAAGCGTCGCTGCCGGCGTCGATGCAGCGCCGCGCATTCTCGGCGATGTCGGTCTGGTTCGGCGACAGCTTCGTGATGATCGGCTTGTCGGTGTATTTGCGGCACGCGGCGACGACACGCGCAGACATCTCGGGATCGTTGCCGAACGCGACGCCGCCCTCCTTGACGTTCGGACACGAGATGTTGATCTCGATGGCATCGATGTCCGATTCGTCGAAGCGCTTCGTGACGTACTCGTACTCCTCGACCGTCGAGCCCGAGACGTTGGCGATGAAGCGCGTCTCGCTGAAGTCGAGACCGGGCAGTATGTTCGCGATAACGGTATCGACGCCGGGATTCTGCAGGCCGATGGCATTGAGCATGCCGCCGGGCGTTTCGCAAACGCGGTGCGGCGGATTGCCGAGGCGCGCCTGCCCGGTCGTGCCCTTGAGGCAGACGGCGCCGACATCGGCGTGAGAAAAGCCCTGGACGCGCGTGTATTCCTCACCGAAGCCGACACAGCCCGACAACAACACGATCGGTGTCGCCATCGGCAGGCCGCAGAACTCGATTTGTAGTGGATCGCGCGCCATCGCGGCGGCATTCTACCCCAATGCTGTCGGTCATTCTTTACGAACCCGAAATCCCGCCGAACACGGGCAACGTCATGCGCATGTGCGCAAACTCAGGAAGCGCGCTGCATCTCGTGGAACCGCTGGGCTTCGATCTCGACGAGAAAAAGCTGCGACGCGCCGGCCTCGACTACCGCGAGTTCGTCAACGTGCAAACGCATGCGTCGCTCGATGCCTGCCTCGAGGCGCTCGGACAACCGCGTGTCTTTGCCTTGTCGACGCGTAACGCGACGCGCTACGACCGGGCGAGGTTCGCGCCGGGCGATGCGTTCCTGTTCGGCCCCGAGACCCGCGGCCTGCCGCAGGCGGTACTCGATACGCTGCCGGCCGCGCAACGCCTGCGCCTGCCGATGCAGGAAGGCAACCGCAGCCTCAATCTCTCGAACGCCGCGGCAATTGTCGTCTACGAGGCCTGGCGCCAGCTCGATTTCGACGGCGGGCTCTAGGCGCTCTCGGGCTTGAGCTCGCGGCTCATCAGGGCCTCGACGGCCTCGCGTGGCGTCAGCCCTTCGTACAGGATGCGATAGACCTGGTTGACGATCGGCATCTCGATGCCGAGCTTCTCGGCGACCTCGTGCACGGCCTTGGCCGCCTTGACGCCCTCGACGACCTGCTGGATTTCCTCCTGCGCCTCCTCGACGGTCTTGCCGGCCGCGAGCGCGAGCCCCATGCGGCGGTTACGTGACAGGTTGTCGGTGCAGGTGAGAACGAGGTCGCCCATGCCGGCGAGCCCCATGAAGGTTTCCTTTTGCGCGCCGAGCGCGACGCCGAGACGCATGAGTTCGACCAGTCCGCGGTTAATCAGCGCAATGCGCGTATTGGCGCCGAAGCCGAGCCCGTCGGACATGCCGGCCCCGATGGCCAGCGCATTCTTTACCGCGGCGCCCACTTCGACACCGATGATGTCCTCGGATGTGTAGGCGCGGAAATAGTCGCTCGAGATCGCTTCGGCCAGGTCACGGGCAAAGCCCGCATCACTCGAAGCGATCGTCAGGGCGGAAGGCAGGCCGGCGGCAACCTCCTTGGCGAACGTTGGGCCGGACAGCACCGCGACGGGTGTATCCGGTCCCAGAACCTCTCCGGCAACCTGGTGCGGCAACTTGCCGGTCGCGAGCTCGAAGCCCTTGGTCGCCCAGCAAACGCGCGCTTCGGTGCCGAGCAGCGGCCTGATACGGGTGAGCGTGTCGCGCAGGCCGTGGCTGGGTACGACGACGAGCACGTCGTCCGCGCCCGCAAGGCAGTCGTCGAGGTCCGGGTGAACCGTTAGCCCAGGCGGGAAAACCGCCCCCGGCAGGTATTGCTTGTTTTCGCGCTCGTCGACCATCGTCTCGAGCAGGTCGAGCTCGACCACGCCGCCGAGGCGGACCTTGCATCCGGCGCGTGCGAACTGGATCGCCAGTGCGGTTCCCCAGGAACCGGCACCGACGACCGCGATGGTTTGCGGCGCCGAGGCGGACATCAGTGCGCGTCCGGCGCGGCGCCCTCCGCCTGCTGCTGCTTCGCCTGCATGTACAGCGCGTCGAAGTTGATCGGCTGCAGGACGAATTCGGGGAAGCCGCCTTTCTGCACCATCGTCGCGATCGACTCACGGGCATACGGGAACAGGATGTTGGGGCAGAAGCTGCCGACGATCGTGGCCAGCTCGTCGCCGCCGTAGCCGGCGATCTCGAAGATGCCGGCCTGCTGCAGCTCGATGAGGAAGATCGTCTTGTCTTCCTCCTTGGCCTCGATCGTGATCGTCAGGACGACTTCGTGGGAGTCGCCTTCGATCGCGTTGTGTATGCTGCGCAGGTTGAGGTTGGTCTGCGGCTTCCACTCGCCGGTCTTGAAGATCGTCGGTGACTGCGGGGACTCGAACGAAAAGTCCTTGACGTAAATCTTGCTGATGGCCAGTTGTTTCTCAACGGCCTTTTCCTGCTCTGCCATGATGGCTCCTGTTTCTTCTTTGCGGCCCGCACCTGCGGGCTATAAACGATACTTCAAGCGCCGCTCAGCCGCGCTTCTTGCCTTTTCGTGATTTGCTCTTCGTCTTCTTGTCGCCGACGACTGGCAAACCGGCCTGCATCCAGCCGTTCATGCCGCCCTTGAGGCCGAAGGCGGTCTCGAAGCCCTGCTGGCGCAACGCGGTGACCGTGCGCGTCGACGAAATGCCGTTGTCGCAGACGGCCACGACGGGTTTCGACTTGTCCAGCGACTTGGTCCGCGAATCGAGTTCGTCATGCTGCACGTTGCGCGCATTGACGATGTGCCCGCGTGCGTAGGAATCCGGGTTGCGCAAGTCGAGGACCACGCCATCGTTGTTCAGCAGTCGCACGACATCGGCCGGCTCGATGTTGATCAGCCCGCTCGCCTTGCGGCGCAATTCGGAGAAGATGACCAGGAAGAAGCTGGCCATCAGGGCGGTCACCAACACCGGGTGGTTGCCCGCGAACAGGATAAATTTGTCCATGGATCAATAGCTTCGGCGCAGGACCTGCGCCGCGAAGACAATCAAGGGCGGGATTATACCCGTTTGTGCGGGAGCGACTAGCCCGGAAAAGCTACACTGCGCGCTCATGTCGACCCGAATCGCCGCGATCCTGATTGCACTCGTATGCGTGGCGCCTGTGCGGGCCCAGGATACCGGCGGCGATCTCGCCAAGGTCAAGGAGCAGGAGCTCGCGGAGGTGCGCGAGCGCATCTCCGATCTCAAGAAGAGCATGGACGCCGCCGCCGCCGAGCGCGACCGGGTGACGCGCGACCTGCAGGAAGTCGAAATCACGATCGCCGCACAACGCAAGCGCATCAAGGAGATCGAACGCGAGCAGAGCTACACCTTGACAAGGAAAGGGCGGCTCGACGCGGAACTCGCCGAGCGTGAGGCACGCCTCGACGCGGAATCACAGGCGCTCGCGTCACAGGTCCGGGCTGCGTACATGAGCGGCAACCAGGAGAAAATACGGCTTCTCCTGAACCAGCGCGATCCGGCAACGCTCGGCAGGCTCATGGCCTACTATCGCTACCTTAACGACTATCGTGCCGACAACATCGAAGCCGTCGTCACCGAGATCCGCAGGCTCGACGAGCTGCGTGCGCAGATTGCCGCCGAGGAGGCCCGGCTGACGCGCCTCGTGGACGAACGCTACGCCGAGCTGGGCCACCTTAACGAGTTACAGGAAAGCCGCAAGTCGCTATTGGCTTCGCTCGAGCGCCGGCTTGCCGACGAAGGCCGCGAGGTCGACCGTCTCGCCGCACAGGAAAATGACCTGTCCCGCCTGATCGCCGAGCTGACGAGCATTCTCTCCGAGTACCCGATCAGCTCGGAGCAAGCGTTCTCCCAACTCAAGGGCCGGCTCACCTGGCCGGTTGCCGGGACGCTGCTGCACGACTTCGGGCAGCCACGAGCCGGCGGCATCAAGTGGAACGGCGTGGTGCTCGCGGCGCCGCGGGGGCGCGAGGTGCGCGCGATTTACCATGGGCGCATCGCGTTTGCCGACTGGCTCGCAGGCATGGGCCTGCTGGTTATCGTTGATCATGGCGATGGCTACATGACCCTGTACGGCTACAACGAGACGATTCGAGCGAACCCGGGCGACTGGGTCGCGCCCGGCGACGTCATCGCGACGGTCGGGGACAGTGGCGGACAGCCGCAGGCCAGCCTCTATTTCGAGCTGCGCCGCGGGACGCTTCCCGAAGATCCGCGCGGCTGGATCACGCGACGCCCGGGCGGCTGAATGTCTGGAACAGGTCCAGACTATCGCCCGAGGCTATGCTAAGGTCGGGTGAGCCACTACGGAAAGTCGTATGTCATTGAAAGTTCGCGCAGTTTTGGTTGTCGTCATCGGTCTCGTGCTGGGCCTGAGCCTGTCTTTCGGCGGCGGACGCTTCGGCAGCGGCGAGCAACCCGGCAACGAGGAGCTCGCTTTCGAGCAGGCACGGCTGTTCGCCGAGGTGCTCGAGCGCGTCAAGCGCGACTACGTTGAGCCGCTCGACGATGCAGAACTCATGGAAAGCGCGATCCGCGGCATGGTCAGCGACCTCGACGCGCACTCGCAGTACCTCGACGCCAGCGAATATCGCGACATCCGCATCAGCACGACAGGCAGCTACACGGGAATCGGCATCGAGATCGACGAGGTCGACGGCAGGGTCCTCGTTGTCACGCCGATCGCAGGCTCGCCGGCGGCGCGCTCGGGACTGCGCAGCGGCGACGAAATCGTTGCCGTGGATGGCATCGCGCTGGAAACCGGCAACCTGCACGAGACCATCGGCCAGCTGCGCGGCCACGCGGGCTCGCAAGTCAGGGTCAGCGTATTGCGCGACAGCGACGTCATCGATCACCGCATGCGCAGGCAGGTCATACGCGTGGCCAGCGTACACAGTGAGTTCCTGGCGCCTGCCTACGCTTATGTCCGGGTCAGCCAGTTCAACGAAAACACGGCGCGCGAGCTGCGCGGGGCGATCGACGACCTGCAGCACGCCGCGGGCAGCATGCTCGAGGGCCTGGTCCTCGATCTGCGCAACAATCCGGGCGGCGTGCTCGACGCCGCGGTCGAGGTCGCCGACCTGTTTCTCGATGCCGGCGTCATCGTGTCCTCCGAGGGCCGCAGCCTGGACTCGCGCTTCACGCGCTCCGCGCATCGCGGCGATGTCCTCGACGGCGCCGAGATGGTCGTCCTCGTCAACGGCGGATCGGCGTCAGCGTCGGAGATCGTCGCGGGCGCATTGCAGGATCATGACCGGGCGCTGGTCGTCGGTACCGCGACCTTCGGCAAGGGGCTCGTGCAGACCGTCGTGCCCCTGTCGAAAGGACGCGCGATCAAGTTGACGACCTCGCGTTACTACACGCCGTCGGGCGATTCGATCCACGAAGTCGGCGTCGCGCCGGACGTGTTCATCGACGACACGCCCGGCCACCCGGACCTGAGTCTGTCTGGCGTCGTCAACCGCGAGGCCGACATGCAGCTCGCCGAAGCGATCGAGCACCTGCGGGCACGTCCTGTCATGCACAGCAACGCACGATAGGCTCGATCTTGAGCGTTCGCGCGTTCTTCGTTGCAGCCCTGCTAACCCTGGGCGCCGTCGCCTCTGCCGAGGCGCCACGCGTGGCGATTATTATTGATGACCTCGGGTATCACCACGCGAATGGCAAGCGCGCCATCGGGCTGCCCGGGCAGGTTACCTATTCCTTCCTGCCGGGCGCGCCGCGGGCGCGCTCGCTGGCCGAGCAGGCGCACGCGCGCGGCCGGGACGTGCTCCTGCACCTGCCGCTGCAGGCGGCAGCCGGACAGGGCGGGCGCGAGCCGTCCGAGATCCACATCGATATGAGCCGCGAGCGCCTCGGGGACGTGCTCGGGCAGGCGCTCGACTCGGTGCCGCACGCGATCGGCATCAATTCCCATCGCGGTTCGCTGCTGACCCGGCACCCGGGGCACATGCAGTGGCTCATGGAAGAAATCAGTACCTACGGCAGCCTGTTCTTCATCGACAGCTTTACGCATCATGACAGTGTCGCGCTGCAGGTCGCCGAGGAGACCGGCGTCCCCGCCATGCGGCGCAACGTATTCCTCGACCCTGATCCATCGCCCGAGACCGTGGCACGCGAGTTCGAACGCATGAAGCGCCTGGCGCGGCAGCGCGGGCAGGTCATCGCGATCGGGCACCCCTACCCGGCCACGCTCGAGCTGCTCGAGCGCGAGTTGCCACGGCTGGCGGAAGAAGGCATCGAGCTCGTGCCGGTCAGCGACCTGCTTGCGTTGCCCGAGGCGGGAGGCGAGCGTGTTGAACCAGTGATACACAGCGCGCTCTAAGAGAGAAAGGAACTCTCACATGCACCAAAGCACCTGTCGATTCATCGTCGCGCTATTCGCGCTGGCCGCAAGCGTCCAGGCCCTTGCCGCCGACGTCGACCTGCAGTCGATTTTCCCGGGCGATCCGGTACTCATCGCCCAGAAGGGGGGTACCGCGTGCACGCAGCAGTACGATCCGGTCTGCGGCGTTGACGGCAAGACCTACAGCAACGACTGTGTCGCGGGAGCGGCCGGCGTCGAGGTCGCCAGCCGCGGCGTCTGTGCCGAAGAACGCGCGACCGGTTGCGCCGACACGTTCGATCCGGTCTGCGGCGCCGACGGCAATACCTACATCAACGAGTGCTTTGCACTGCAGTCGAAGATCGAGATCGCGGGGCTCGGGGCGTGCACGCCGAATGGCTGTCCCAGTGTCCTGGAACCCGTATGCGGCATGAACGGCCGGACGTTCATCAACCGGTGCGAGGCCGGCATGGAGCGCGTCCCGGTGCAGCGCAAGGGCAACTGCGACTTCGACAATTGCCCGCAGGTCTATGCGCCGGTCTGTGGCGACGACGGTGAGACGTACGACAACGCCTGCGCGGCCGAGGCCGAAGGCATCACCACGTTCGTCGAAGGGGCATGCAACGTTCGCGCCTGCCCTGTCCTGTTCGTGCCCGTGTGCGGTGCCGACGGCATGACCTACAGCAACGCGTGTCATTCCGAGCGTCGCGGCGTGCGCGTCGACTACGCCGGCGTCTGCGAAAACCTCGGTCGTAACTGTCCCGACGAATACGCACCGGTCTGCGGCCTGGACGGCGTTACCTACGACAACGATTGCCAGCTCGACAACGCCGGCGTGACCAAGGCCTACGCCGGTGCCTGCATCGGTGACTGATCAGGCCTGAGATTTGAAGATCGGGCGCAGGTCCTCGAGCTTGTCGAACAGGTGCCAGACGTACTGGCTGGTACCCGCTTCGCGGTGCCCGTGCAGGTCGGCGATCGCCGGGTCGCTGATATAGCCGTCGAATGCCTGCTTCGATTCCCATTCGACGAGGATCAGGACATTACGCGGCGCCACGTCGCCGACGGCCGCCTCGCGGAATTTGCCCAGCGCGACGACGCGCCCGCCATGCCTGGCGACCTCGACGGCGGAGCGACGCGAATACGCGAGGTACTCCTGCTTGTCGGCAACGTTGAAAAGGTTCAGGGCATAAACGGCGCGTGACATGGGGGTCTACTGCCAGGCGGGCCGCAGGCGGCCTTTCTCGCCGGTCGTGTAGGGCAGCCACACGAGCCCGGTGAGGGCTACGTTGATGTCGGTGGACTTGGCGCGCACGACGATCTCGTCGAGTGGTTCGGCCTGGGCGTCGAAGGCGGTATCGAGTTCCTCGATCTCCTCTTCGAGCTCGGCGTTGAGCGCTTCGAGGTCGGCCTTGACCTTGGTGACCGTCTGTTTCGCCCGCTCGACGTCGGCCGCCTCCTTGCGCGCGCCGCCGGCGGACTTGATCGCCGTGCCCATCTTCGATGCCGTGCTGCTCGAGAGCTTCTTGCGGCCGAGCACGGCGCCGAGGATCGCGGTGCCGAAAGAGATCGCGGTATCGAGCTTCTTCTTGGTCGACTGCTCCTTCTGCACGGCAACGGTCTGTTCGGCGCGCATCAGGCGATTCTCGAGCGTCGTCGTCTTGGTCGCGGCGCGCTTGCGGATCTTCGCGATGGCTTCGTCGCGCTTCGCGCTCGCGGCGTCCTGCAATCGCACGCGGAAGTCGCCTTCGGTTTCGCCCGGTGTCGACGTGAGCCTGAAGCGTTTGCTGCGATAGAGCGTCACGGTTTCGTTCTGCCTGAGCCAGGTCTTGTAGGCGCGCGCCCAGGCCTTGTAGGACCTGGCGCTGCTCGCGGCGGACGGGCAGTCCGCGTAGCTCGCATCCGCGTCGCCCTTGTCGAGCAGCTCGTCGATGGCGACCTCGAGAGGCTCGCCGTTGTCCCAGTCGATGTCGACGGGGCCGTCCTCAAACTCGACCGTGTGCAGTACTTCGCGCTCGTCTTCGACCTTGTAACGTGCGCTCGTGAACACGACGTCGCCGCCCGCGATGAGGCGCGGGTGATAGGTGATCTCCTCGCCCGTGCCGCGCACGTAGAACTGGTCGATGGCCGGCTCGAGCGCCGGCGCCGACGCGGCGCTCTTGCGTTTCGGCTTCGACACGGCTTTGGCTGCCTTGGCGAGCGTGTTCCTGGCCGTCTTCATCAACGTACGGATATGGTCGCGGGTCATCGGGCCCGCGAGATACGACAGCACCCAGCGCGTGTTGAATACGACGGGCGCGTCCTCGTGCACGTTGTGCAGCAGGAAGCGCCGCTTGCCGAGTCCTGCGATCGTGCGCTCCATCGCCTGCTTGTCGAAGTTGCCCGCGCTCGCGCCCTCGAGGCCCTCCATGACGCGCGCCTTGTCGCGTTCGGTCTGCAGGCGCCCGATGAACCAGGTGCCCGTGTTCGACAGGCCCTTGTAGTCGAGGTCGACCGGGTTCTGGGTCGCGAGCACGAGGCCGACGCCGTAGGCACGCGCCTGCTTCAGCAGCGTCAGGAACAGTTTCTTCGACGGCGGGTTCGCGACCGGCGGCATGTAGCCGAAGATCTCGTCCATGTAGATGATGGCGCGCAAGCTGGACGTGCCGGGCTGCGCGCGCATCCAGCCGATGATCTCGTTCAGGAGCATCGAGACGAAGAACATGCGCTGCGCGTCGTCGAGATGCGAAATCGACATGACCGAGACGCGCGGCTTGCCCTCCGCCGTGTACAGGAGATCCTTCGCCCTGAGCGGCGCGCCCTGCATCCAGGCTTCGAAGCCGGGCGCGGCGAGCAGGTTGTTAAGGGCCATCGCGAGGCTGAAGCGCTCCTTCGCGGGATAGAAGGAATCGATGTTCATGACGCCGACCTTCGTGATCGGCGGGTCCTGGATCTCGGCAATGAGGCCGGGCAGGTCAAGGCTGCGCCCTTCCTTCCACGCATGGTCGAGCAGGCGGGACAAGAGGATGTGCTCGCGGCTCGACACCGGGTCCGCATCCATGTCGAGTAGCGTCAGGATGCTCGTTGCCGTGGCCTGGACGCGTTCGCGATACAGATCGATGTCGTCGATGAGTTCCTGCTCGGGCGCGTCGAAAGAATTCAGGATGGAGACCGGGATGCCTGCATTGCTGCCCGGCGTGTAGATCGCGAGGTCGGCGTTTTTCCTGAGCTGCGAAATGCGTTTGCCGGTCTGCCCCCACTCGCCGAGGCCCTTCTTCCACAGGGCCGCCTGTGCCGCCGCGAACTCGTCAGGCGTCTGGCCCTTGTCCATCGCAACGCGCTCGTTGATCCACGGCCGGAAGTTCTCGGCCTTGAGCTGCGGGAACGTCAGGAGCAGGTTGCCCATGTCGCCCTTCGGGTCGATCGCGATGACCGGGATATGATCGAGCGCGGCTTCCTCGAGAATGCCGATGCCGAGACCGGTCTTGCCCGATCCGGTCATACCGATGATCGCGGCGTGCGTAGTCAGGTCCTTGGAGTCGTACAGGACGAGTTCGTCGGTGAGCTTGTTCGCCTCGGTGTCATAGCGTTTGCCGAGGTAAAACGCGCCGAGTTTTTCGAAGTCGTGCATGTGTGTGTCCTAGCTGGCCGGATACGTGTAGCTGGCGCCAAACCCGAGCGGGAAACCTATTGCGTAGTAGATCAGCAGGAAGATCGTCCATGTCACGAGGAACCACAGCGAATACGGCAGCATCATCGCCGCCAGCGTACCGATACCCGTGTTCTTCACGTAGCGCTGACAGTACACGACGACGAGCGGGAAATACGGCATGAGCGGCGTGATGATGTTCGTGCTCGAGTCGCCGACGCGATACGCGGCCTGCGTAAGATCCGGAGATATTCCCAGCGTCATGAGCATCGGTACGAATATCGGCGCCAGCAGTCCCCACTTGCCACTCGCCGAGCCGACAAACAGGTTGACGAAGCCGGTCAGCAACACGATGCCGACGACGAGGATCGAGGGATAGTCCTGCAGGCTCTTGAGGGCCTCGGCGCCCGCGAGAGCAAGCAGCGTGCCGAGGTTCGAAGCGCCGAACGCATACACAAACTGTGCGATGAAGAACATGATGACGAGGTAGTACGCCATCTGTTGCATCGAGTGCGACATGCCCTGGATGACGTCCTTCATGCCTTTGAGTGTGCCCGCGACGTAGCCGAACACCATGCCCGGAATCAGGAACAGGAAGAAGATCAGCGCGACGATCGACTGCATGATCGGTGCGCCGAAGTCCGCGAGCTTGCCGTTCGCCGCGCGCCACGGCGAGTCGTCGGGAATCAGCGTTAGCGTGAGAATTACGAGGCCGAGGAGCATGGAAAGGAGCGCCCAACGGAGCCCCTTGCGCTCTTCGGGCTTCAGGTCGTGCAGCTCGGGCAGATCTTCGGCATCGCCATCAATGGGCGTGCCGCTGACGCGCGGCTCGACGATTTTGTCAGTGATCCACCAGCCGAGGCCGACGATCAGAATCGACGACGCCGTGGTGAAGAAGTAGTTGTTGAGCGTGTTGACCTCGATGTCCGGGTTGAGCAACTGGGCACCGCCCTGCGTGAGGCCCTGCAGCAGCGGATCGAGCGCCGCGGGCAGGAAGTTGGCCGAGAAGCCGCCCGATACGCCGGCAAACGCCGCCGCGATACCCGCGAGCGGATGCCTGCCGGCGGCATAGAAGATAACGCCGCCAATCGGGATCACGAGCACGTAGCCAGCATCGACAGCGGAATGACTCATGATGCCGACGAGAATGACCATCGGCGTGAGCAGCCACGTCGCCGTGACATTCAGCAGGGCGCGAATACCGGTAGTGATGAAGCCTGAATGCTCCGCAACGCCGATGCCGAGCATGGCAACGAGAACCGTGCCGACCGGGCCGAACTGCACGAAGTTGGTCACGAGTTTCGTCAAGAAAGTCGTGAAGGCGGTGCCCGTGAGCTGGTTAATAACAACAATCGGCTCACCGGACCGCGGGTCGATAAAGCTGTAGGTCACGTAGGACAGCAGCCACGACAGCACCCAGACGACGAACAGCAGCGCTATGAAGAGTACCGCCGGGTCGGGCAGCTTGTTGCCGATGCGCTCTACTGCGCCGAGAAAGCCGCCTTCTTTGTTGGCGACCTGGGCTTCATCTGACATGGGTGTCCCCCGATATTATTTGCGGGTCAGTGTACTCAATTCGCATCGTCTTGTGGGAGCAGGCTCTCCCACAGATGTCACCAGCCGCAGCTGCGGCCTTCGTTCTGCTCCTTGAGGTAGCCCATGAGTGGCGCGAAGTAGTCGATGATCGCGGTGGCGTCCATCTCGCGCGTTCCGGTCATGGCCTCGAGCGTGTCCTGCCAGGGCTGGCTGGCGCCGGCCTGCAGCATGGCGTAGAGCTTCTCGCCGGCTGACCGGTTGTTGTAGATCGAGCAGGCCTGCAGTTCGCCCTCGTGGCCCGCGATTTCGCACAGCGAACGATGCAGCTGGAACATCAGCACGTGTGCGAGGAAATAGCGCGTGTACGAGACGTTGCCCGGCACGTGGTACTTGGAGCCCGGATCGAAATGGGCCTCGGTCCGCTCGACGGCAGGCGCGATACCCTGGTAGCGAGTACGCAGGTCCCACCAGGCCTGGTTGTAGTTCTCCGGCGTTATCGCACCCGAGAAAATGCCCCAGCGCCATTCGTCGACGAGCTTGCCGAACGGCAGGAAGGCGATTTTGTCGAGGGCCATCAGCATCTGGCGGTTGATCACGGCGCGCGGGTCGTCCTCGCCTTCCTTCACGAGACCGACCTCGGCGAGATAGCCGGGAGTCATCGAGAGCGTGACCGTGTCGCCGATGGCTTCATGGAAACCGCCGTGCGCCGAGTCCTGGAACAACGGCGGCCGGTCTTTGTAGGCGCCCTGGTAGTAGTTGTGGCCGAGCTCGTGATAGATCACGCGCAGTTCGTCGTAGGTCTGCTGGATGCACATCTTGATGCGCAGGTCATTGCCGCCGTCGAGGCCCCACGCGCTCGCATGACAGACGACGTCGCGATCGCGCGGCTTCGTGAACTGCGACCGCTCCCAGAACGTGTCCGGCAGGCGCGGCATGCCGAGCGAGACGTAGAAGTTCTCGGCCGAGCGCGTCATTTCCTGCGGCGAGTAGTTCTTGGTCTTCAGTGTCGCATCAACGTCGATATCGCCAACACCCGGGTACGGTGCGACCAGGTCGTAGAGTGAGCTCCACTGCTGGGCCCACATGTTGCCGAGCAGGTGCGCAGGAATCGGACCGTCCTGCGGCACCTTGTCGTCGCCGTAGACCTCGCCGAGCCTGGCGCGTACGTGGCAGTGCAGTTCATCGTAGAGCGGTTTGACTTGGCTCCAGAGTTTGCCGGATTCGGCCTCGAACTCTGCCGGGCTCATGTCGTAGTTCGACTTCCACATATCGCCGAGGTTGGGATAGCCGAGTTCGTTGGCGCCCTCGTTGGCCAGCTCGACGAAGCGCGTATACGGCTCGCGCATCGGTACGGCGACATCGCGCCAGCCCGTCCAGTACTCAAGTAGTTCGTCGTAGTCGCGCGTGTCGCGCATGAGCTGTTCGAGTTCGGAGCCCGCAATGCACTCGTTTTCGGTGCGGCAGTAGGCGCCGGCGCCGTAGGTGCCTTCGAGGTTCGTCGTGATCTCGGCCAGCTCCTTGCGCTTCGCCGCGTCGTTGGGCGACGGTGCTGACGTGCCGAGTTTGAGCAGATCGAGGGCGCGTCGCGTCGATGCATCGAGCTCCTGGCCGTCGTAGGCCATGGCCTGTTGCACCGTTTCGCTGTGCCATTTCGCATAGCGCTCACTGGCGGCGGCCGCAATGATTGCCGTATCGCCCGTGATGTAGGTGGAGCGCACCCAGTTCGCGGCGCCGACCTCGCGGCGCAGCTCCTGCAGCTCGTCGTTGACGCGGGCAACGAATTCCTGCGCCGTCTCGGTTGGTGCGGCCGCAACGGTTGCGGGCGCTACTTCTTCTTTGCCCCCGGAACAGGCGGCAAAGAGCGCCAGCGAAAGGCATGCGGTGAGTAGTCTTTTCATCGTAATCATCGGTTTTTGAAGCCTTACTTGACGCCGTGCGTCAGGCGGTTGATGAGTGGGGAGAACAGCAGGAACAGCAGGCCGGCGCCGATGACGATGCTCGCGACGACCGTAAACAGCTGCTCGGGCGGCAGCGTCTCGATGCGGCCCGCGATGAGTCCGGCGACGAGGTTGCCGAGGGCCGCGCCCATGAACCACGTGCCCATCATCTGGCCGACCAGGCGGTGCGGCGCCAGCTTCGTGACGCTGCTTAAGCCCACCGGGCTCAACGCGAGTTCGCCCACCGTGTGAAAAAAGTACGTGACGGTGAGCCAGGTCATGCCGACGCCCAGCGCGGGATTACTTGCGGCGCCCTCGGGCACGTACAGCGATCCCCACGCAAGCACGAGGAAGCCGACGCCGAGCAGCGCGAGGCCCATGCCGAACTTGACCGGTATCGATGGGCTCCTGGCACCGAGTTTGACCCACAACATGCCCATGACCGGCGCCAGCAGGATGATGAAGATCGGGTTGATCGACTGCAGCCAGCCCGTTGGAACCTCCCAGCCGAAGATCACTCGATCGGTCAGGTCGCGCGCGAAGATGTTCATCGACGAACCGGCCTGCTCGAAGCCGGACCAGAACATGGCGGCGCCGAGGAATAACAGGAAGATGACGAAGATGTGGTGTCGCTCGACCTTGTCGCGGCAGGCGAATGTCATCACGCTGCCGAAATAAAGGACGGCGACGATGACGACGATCAGCCCCGTTGCCTGCGCGAAGCCGACGACGGTCATCGCGACCATGCCAGTCGAAACCAGCGCGTACAGCGTGCCGCCGCCGATGGCCGCACCGATCAGCGCGTAGGCCAGCTGTTTGCGGCCCTCGGCGACGCGGGATAGTGCTTCTTCGTTGAGCTCACCCGCGCCCTGCAGGGACGGCGTGCCGCGAACGTACTGGATCAGGCCGAAGATCATGCCGATGCCGGCGAGGCTGAAACCGAGATGCCAGTCGACCTTCTCGGCGAAAAAGCTGCACACGAGCGGGCCGAGAAAGGCGCCGATGTTGATGCCCATGTAATAGATCGAGAAACCCGCGTCGCGGCGCTCGGGCGTGTCGCCGGTGTACAGGTCGCCGACGATGGCGCTGACGTTGGGCTTTAACAGGCCCGTGCCGATGACGACGAAAATAAGCCCCAGGAAGAACGACCAGTATTCGGAGCCCGGCACGATGATAGGCGCGGCGAGCGTGAAGTGACCAAGCGCGATGATCGCGCCGCCGATCAGCACGGCCTGGCGCTGGCCGATGATACGGTCGGCGATCCAGCCGCCGGGCAGCGCCAGCGCGTAGACGCCGAAGGTATACAGGCCGTAGATGGCACCGCTGATCTCTGTGCCGAGGCCCAGACCATGGCGTGCGGTGTCCGTCATGTAGAGAATCAGGAACGCGCGCATGCCGTAGTAGCTGAAGCGCTCCCAGAGTTCGGTGAAGAACAGGGTCATCAGACCGCGCGGATGACCGAACGCCCCCGTATCGTGAATGGGCGCCGTCGGCGCGGTGGGATCTGTCATCAGAGCGTCTCTCTCGCTGGATTCCGCTTCGCCGGATGCTGCGGAATTATTGGAATTTGTTGTGGCCCCCCCGGCCAAAGCGGACGTCCGGCATCACAGCAAGTTACACCAGTTCAGCCGTCAGTTTCTACTCGACCTCGGCCGCCTCGTCGGATTCCGGCGCTCGCGCCGAGAACAGGCGTGACATCAATATGCCGAGCTCGAACAGGATATAGATCGGCACAGCGAGCATGGTCTGACTGATTATGTCAGGCGGCGTCAGCAACATGCCGACAATGAATGCACCGAGGAAGATGTACGGTCGCGCCTTGCCGAGCTTGTCGGTCGTCGTGAGCCCGGTCCACACCAGTAGCACCGTGGCGATCGGCGTCTCGAATGCCAGGCCGAACACGAGCACGACCATCATCACGAAGCTGACATAGGCCGTCATGTCGGGTTGGTAGTTGACGGTGTCCGGCGTGAAGGCCGACACGAATCCGAAGACCAGCGGAAACACGACGTAGTAGGCGAACGCCATACCGAGGTAGAAGAGCGCGATGCTGGTCGCGAGCAGCGGAAACGCGAAGCGTTTTTCCTTGCGGTACAGGCCTGGCGCGACGAAGGCCCAGACCTGGTAGAGAACGACGGGCATGGCGATGAACAGCGCGATGTAGAAGGTCAGCGCAATGGTCGCCGTGAGCGGGGACACCGGGTTCAGGGCCAGTAGCTCGCCGTTCGGCACGACGCTGACGAGCGGCGCGGCAACGTAATTGAAAATCATCTTGGCGAACGGCAACAGTGCGAGGAACACGAGGAACACGGCGCCGACGATCCAGAAAAGGCGGCTGCGCAGTTCAATGAGGTGCGAAAGCAGCGTGCCTTCAGCGAGTTCTTCGCGCTCTTCGCCGGCCATTACTCGGCCTTGTCCGGCTTATCGTCGCCTGCATCGGCCTTCGGGGGCGCGGTGCCGCTTTCCTCGACATGCATCGGGGAGTACGTGTCCTTGTCGTCGGGCGTCATCATCTGGCTCGGATCGATGCGCCCGAGCTCCTTCGGGTCGAAACCGAGATTCTTCTCGGCGCTGATTTCTTCCTCGAGCTGGCGCTGCAGCGAGCGCGTCATCTGGCGAGCCTTGCCGACCCAGCTGCCGAGTTGCCGGGCCACGCGCGGCAGCCGCTCGGGACCCAGTATCAGGAGCCCGATCAGGCACAACAATATGAATTCAGAACCGCCGATACCGGACATGGTCTGCCCCGGGCTTGTCAGGCGTCTTTTTCTTTAGTGGCTTTTTCGGCCGGCGTGTTGTCGAAGTCCGCGTCCGGCGCATCGTTCTCGAGCTTGTCGGCCGCATCGTCCGCCTCGTTCATCGCCTTGCGGAATCCCTTGACCGCGCCGCCGAGGTCCGAGCCCATGTTGCGCAGCTTCTTGGTGCCGAAAATGGCGAGCACAATGAGCAGTATGATCAGCAGCTGCCACGGACCAATATTGGCAAACATCTTGTTTCTCCCGGGGCCGAGCCCCTCATTCCAAGCCGCGAATTATCTTCATGATACCCCGGCGCAGGCAACAAAACCGTACGGGCGTCAGGTTTCGAGCCAGAACGTGACCGGGCCGTCATTGGTCAGGCTGACCTGCATATCGGCGCCGAAGCGCCCGGTCTCGACACGCTCGAGGCCGGTCCCGCAGGCCGCCACGAGCCGGTCGAAGAAAGCCGAGGCCTTGTCGGGGGCGGCGCCCTTGGTGAAGCTTGCCCGCGTCCCTTTCTTCGTGTCCGCCGTCAGCGTGAACTGCGGCACGAGTAACAGGCCGCCGCCGATGTCGCGCACGCTGCGGTTCATGCGGCCGGCGTCGTCCGGGAACACCCGGTAACCGAGCAGGCGCTCGGCGAGGCGTGCCACGTCGGCGTCGGTATCGTCGCGATGCACGGCGACGAGCACCAGCAGCCCGCGCTCGATGCGGCCTGTGGTCTCACCGTCGACGCTGACCTCGGCATGGCTCACCCGCTGCAGGAGTCCGATCATTTTTGCCCGTCTTCCTCAAGTTTTCGCCCGCCGAGGGGCACTTTGTTCGCGCAAGGCCGAGAATGATAAGTCACGCGGGCCGCGGTTGCGTGGGAGACTGATTGTACCGGCCGGTGGGAGAGGTTGCCGTTACAGGCGCCGCCCCGGACGCCAGGGATGGCCCTCGGCGGCGGTTTTCGCCGGCCGGACCAGGGAAGGGACGGCCCCGATCGTCAGATCGGGGCCATTTCCCCGTCTTTAGTGGACAATGTGTTCCTAAAAAACCTAAAGAAATATCAAAAGGTGGGTTTTTAATATATATCCTCGATCCCACCCATGTTGAGAAACACGACTGGGTTTTTGCGAAACCGGCCCCTAAACTAGCCGGAGCGCTTCAGGGGGTAGACATGAAAAGACGCGAATTCGTAGGCGGGCTGGCCGCGGCGGCGGGACTCACGGCGTGTACGCAAGAGAGCGCGGACTGTGACGGACAGCCGGCGGCGGGCGGCGAGACGTTCTCATGGTCCTGCGTCACGTCCTGGCCGCCCAAGTTTCCCGGCCTCGGTATGGCCGCGGAGAACCTGGCCGGCCGCATCGGGACGGCCAGCAGCGGGCGCCTGACGACCAAGGTTTACGGTGGCGGCGAACTCGTGCCGCCGCTCGAGGTGTTCGACGCGGTGTCTCGCGGTACGGTCGAGATGGGCCACGGCGCGGCGTATTACCACAAGGGCAAGGTGGATGCGGCGCAGTTCTTCACCGCGATCCCGTTCGGCATGACGGCCGCGGAAATGAACGGCTGGCTCTACTACGGCGGCGGCCTCGAGTTGTGGCACGAGCTGTATGAGCCGTTCAACCTGGTGCCGTTCCCGGGCGGCAACACGAGCGTGCAAATGGGCGGCTGGTTCAACAAGGAAATCAATTCGATCGCCGACCTCAAGGGACTCAAGATGCGCATCCCGGGTCTCGGAGGCGAGGTGTTGCGGCGCGCGGGCGGCACGCCCGTGATGCTGCCCGGATCCGAAATTTTCACTGCGCTGCAGACCGGCTCGATCGACGCGACCGAGTGGATCGGTCCGTACAACGACGTTTCCTTCGGCCTGCACAAAGCGGCGAAGTACTACTACTACCCGGGATGGCAGGAGCCGGGGCCGAACCTCGAGGTCATCATTCACAGGAAGGCCTGGGATGCTTTGCCCGAGGATCTTAAGGAGATCGTCAGGCTGGCCTGCCAGGCGATCAACCTCGACGCGGCGTCGGACTATGCCCACGGTAACGCGATGTCGCTCGCGCAGCTGCGCGAGAATCCCGACGTCGAGATCCGGCCGTTTCCCGACGACGTGCTGAGCCTGTTGCGGACGACCTCGCAAGAAGTCGTCACCGAACTCATGGCCAGCGACCCTGCGGCCGGCAAGATCGGCAAGGCCTACTTCGACTACCTCGAAAAGGCCAAGGACAATTCACGCATTTCGGACCAGGCCTATCTCGCAAGGCGCGACGGTTGAGGTCGGGACTTCGGGCCTTATTATCCCGCTCGACGGGAGAAGCCCCTGCCACGGCCTACGGCCCGTAGATCTGCTGCGGCAACCACGTGACGAGCGCGGGAAACGCGGCGATCAGAGCCAGGGCGACGACCTGGATGGCGACAAACGGCATGGCGCCGCGGTAGATCTGCCCGGTCTGCACCTCGGGCGGCGCTACGCCGCGCAGATAGAAGAGCGCGAAGCCGAAAGGCGGGGTCAGGAACGAAGTCTGCAGGTTCACGGCGATCATGATGCCGAGCCACACGGGATCGAGGCCCATGGCGAGCAGCACGGGCCCGACGATCGGCACGACAACGAACGTGATCTCGATGAAGTCGAGAACGAAGCCGAGCAGGAACATCACGAGCATGACGACGACGACCGCGCCGAAGACGCCGCCGGGCAGCGCTTCGAGAATCGCGTGGACGCCGTCGTCACCACCGTAACCGCGGAACACGAGCGAGAAGATCGACGCCCCGATCAGGATCAGGAACACCATGCTGCTGATACGCAGCGTCGAACGCATGATGTCCCTGAGGCGCGCGAGATCCAGCTCGCGCCGGCCGATCGCCAGCAGCAACGCCCCCATGCCGCCGACACCGGCCGCCTCGGTCGGCGTCGCCAGCCCGGTGAGAATCGAACCGAGCACGGCGAGAATCAAAAGCAGCGGCGGCGCGAGTGCACTCGCGATGCGCGCGAGCGTGACGCCCTGATCGCCGGTGTCGCCGGGCGCCGGCATCGATGCCGGGCGGAACACGGCCACGCCGACGATATAGAGCACGTACAGCAGCACGAGCAGCAGGCCCGGAATCAGCGCGCCCGCGAACAGGTCGCCGACCGAGACGGTCTTGGGCGCGTAGATGCCCATGTCCAGCTGGGCCTGCTGGTAAGCCGTCGTCATGACGTCGCCTAGCATGACGAGCACGATCGAGGGCGGGATAATCTGGCCGAGCGTGCCCGACGCACAGATCGTCCCGGTCGCTATCTCGGGCGAGTAGCCGCGCTTGAGCATGGTCGGCAGCGACAACAGGCCCATGGTCACGACCGTGGCGCCCACGATGCCCGTGCTCGCGGCCAGCAGCATGCCGACGAGCGTCACCGAGATGCCGAGGCCGCCGCGCAGCGAACCGAACAGGGCGCTCAGCGTTTCGAGCAGGTCCTCGGCGATGCGCGCCCGCTCGAGCGTCACGCCCATGAAGACGAACAGGGGCACGGCGACCAGCGTCTCGTTGTTCATGATGCCGAAGACACGATTCGGCAGTCCGAGCAGCAGCGCCTCGTTGAAGGCGCCGGTCAGGATACCGACGGCCGCGAAGATCAACGCCGTGCCGCCGAGCGTGAATGCCACGGGAAAGCCCGTGAGCAACACGAGGATGACCGTCACAAACAGGAGACCCGCAACCCATTCCATCGTCAGCTCTCCCGCAGCCTGGCCAGCGACTTCAGCAATAGCGACATCCCCTGCAGCGCAAGGGTGAGGGGCATGAGCAACAGGATCGTCTTCAGGAGCGGCACGAACGGGAACGGCAGGCCGCCGGCTTCACGCGAAGACTCACGGATGCTCCATGACTGCGTGACGAACTCGAAGGATGTCCAGGCGAGGAACGCACACACGGGCAACAGGAAGATCATGACGCCGACGAGATCGATCCAGGCGCGCCGGCGCGGACTCATATCGCGGTAAAAGATGTCCACGCGCACGTGTTCTTCGGCGTGCAGCGTATAGGCCGCGCCGAGCATGAATACGAAGGCGTGCATCCAGACGACGGTTTCCTGCAGCCAGATAAAGCCGACATTGAACGTCTTGCGCAGGATGACGACGACGAACGTGACGACGACCATGAACAGCGTCATCCAGGCCGCCGTGTTGCCGATCAGGGCGCTGAGGCGATCGAGTGCGTTGTCTCGCCGTACGTCGCCCAAGCCTCAGGTCCGCCAGAAGGTCGGGGTTATCAGGACGAGCAGCGTGAAGATCTCGAGTCGTCCGAGCAGCATGCCGGCAACGGCGATCCACTTCGCCGGATCGCTGAGCGTCATGAAGCCCGAGGCGACGTCACCGAGCCCGGGTCCCAGGTTATTGAGCGACGCCGCGACGGCCGAGAACGCCGTTACCTGGTCGAGACCCGTTGCCATCATCGCGATGAGCATGACGCCGAACACGATGATGTATACCGAGAAGAACCCCCAGACCGCCTCGACGACGCGCGACGGTACGGCCTTGCTGCCGAGCTTGACGGGAATCTCGGCGCTCGGGTGCACGAGTCGGACGATCTCGCGCACGCCCTGCTTGTACACGAGCAACCAGCGGATAACCTTGATGCCGCCGGCGGTCGAGCCCGCCGAGCCGCCGATGAAACTCGCGAATATGAGCAGCACGGGCACGGCCGCCGGCCAGGCCGCGAAATTGTCGGTCGTGAAGCCCGTGGTCGTGCCGATGGATACCGCCTGGAACAGGCCGTGGCGGAAAGTCTGGAACGGATCGTCGAAGCCGCGGTAGGCGAACAGCGAGCCGATGACGAGGGCCGACAGTACCATCAGGATGAAGGCGTAGGCGCGAAACTCCTGGTCCTGCAGATAGTGCTTGATCGAGACGTAGCGCCACGCGAAGAAGTGCAGCGAGAAGTTGATGCCCGCTATGAACATGAAGATCACGGCGACAAAGTCGACGGTGGCGCTGTCGAAGTAAGCGATGCTCGCATCGTGGGTCGAGAAGCCGCCGATGGCGACGGTGGAAAACGCATGGCAGAGCGCGTCGAACCAGCCCATGCCGGCGATGCGATAGCCGATCATGCACGTGATCGTGAAAGCCAGGTAGACGTACCAGAGCGCCTTGGCCGTCTCGGTGATGCGCGGCGTCAGCTTGGTGTCCTTGACCGGCCCCGGCGTTTCGGCGCGATACAGCTGCATGCCGCCGACGCCGAGCATGGGTAGCACGGCGACGGCGAGGACGATGATGCCCATGCCGCCGAGCCACTGCAGCTGCTGGCGGTAATAGAGAATCGACACGGGCAGCTCGTCGAGCCCGGTCAGCACCGTCGCACCCGTCGTCGTCAGGCCCGACATCGACTCGAACACGGCGTCGGTGACCGTCAGCGAGAGCGCGTCGGCAAAATACAGCGGCGCGGCGCCCGCTGTGCCCAGCACGGTCCAGAATGCGGCGACGACGAGGAAGCCGTCGCGCAGGCGCAGCTCCTTGCGCACGCGATTCACGGGCAGCCAGCACAGGAAACCCGCGGCGAACGTGATGCCGAAGCCCTCGACGAACGGCAGCCACGAATTGTCCTGGTAGTACAGGCTGAACAGGACGGGCGGCAGCATCGTCAGGCTGAACAGCATCAGCAGGAGGCCGAGGATGCGCTGTACGACCGTCCAGTTCATGTGCGCGCCCGTGTTATACGAAAGAAACGCCGACCTGGAACAGGCTCTCGAGTTTCTCGATGCGGCGCCGGTCGGTCAGGAACAGGATGACGTGGTCGTCGGCTTCGATGACCGTGTCGTGATGCGCCATGATGACGCGGTCGTCGCGCACGATGGCGATGATGGCCGTGCCCTTTGGCAGGCCGATGTCCTCGATGGCGCGTCCGACGACTTGCGAAGACTCGCTGCTGCCGTGCGCGATGGCCTCCATCGCCTCGGCCGCGCCGCGGCGTAGTGAGTGCACCTTGACGACGTCGCCGCGCCGCACGTGTGCGAGCAACGAGCCGATCGTGACCTGCTGCGGCGAGATCGCGATGTCGATGCTGCCGGCCTCGACGAGATCGACGTACGAGGCCTTGTTGATCAGGGCCATCACCTTGTGTGCGCCGAGGCGCTTGGCGAGCATCGAGCTCAGGATGTTAGCTTCTTCCGAATTGGTCAGGGCGCAGAAGACGTCGACGTTATCGATGTTCTCCTCGAGAAGAAGCTCTTCGTCCGCGGCATCGCCGACCAGCACGATCGCCTTGTTGAGCTGCTCGGAGATGACCCGGGCGCGCTCCTGCTTGCGCTCGATGATCTTGACCTGGTTGGTCTGCTCGAGCGCGAGGGCCAGGCGCAGGCCGATGTTGCCGCCGCCCGCGATGACGACACGCCGCACGGGATCCTCGAGGCGGCGAATCTCGCTCATGAAGACGCGGATGTCCTTGCGGTCGGCGATGAAGAACACCTCGTCGTCTTCCTGGATGACGGTGTCGCCGTCGGGCAGCATCGCGTTGCCCTGACGGTAAATCGCGGCGATGCGTGCTTCGGTATTCGGGATGTGGTCCCTGAGCGTCGCGATGCGCTGACCCACAAGCAGGCCGTCGCGGTCGGCCTTGACGCCGACGAGGCGCACGCGCCCGTCGGCGAACTCGAGTACCTGGGTCGAGCCCGGGTAGAGGATCAGTTGTTCGACGAACCCGCAGACGAGCTGCTCGGGGCTGATACGAACGTCGATCGGGATAGCGTCCTGCTTGAACAGCTTGTCCGCGTTCATGTAGTCGGCCGAGCGAATGCGCGCGATCTTGGTCGGGGTGCGAAACTGCGTGTACGCGACCTGGCACGCGACCATGTTGGTCTCGTCGGAGTCGGTCAGCGCCACGACGATGTCGGCGTCGGCCGCGCCGGATCGCTCGAGGACTTCGGGGTAGGCCGCATGGCCGACGACGGTGCGGATGTCGAGGCGGTCCTGCAGTTCGCGCAGCACGTTGGGCCGCTTGTCAACGACGGTGACTTCGTTCGCCTCTTCGCGCGAGAGGTGGTACGCGGCGGATGAGCCAACCTGCCCTGCCCCGAGAATGAGAATCTTCATTGTTCTTGACGAGCCCTTCCGAGGCGCCGCGTGTCAGGAGCCGTATTCTACATCAGTTCCAGATTCGCATAACTGAGGACGAGCCATTTCGTGCCGGCCGATTCGAAATTGACTTCGATGCGCGCGTGCGCGCCCTGGCCCTCGCAGTTGAGGATGACGCCGTCGCCGAATTTCTTGTGGCGCACGCGCTGGCCGAGCCGCACGCCGAGCTCGTTGCCCGGAGCCATCGCTGCGGCGCCTGCCGACCGTGAGCCTCGCGACGCGCGAGCGGCCATCGGCCGTGCCACCTGCACGCGCGGGCGCACTTCCTCGACGTGCTGGTCCGGAATCTCGGCGATGAAGCGCGACGGCTGGGAGAAACTGTCCATGCCGTGCAGGCGGCGCTGCTCTGCGTGGGTAATGTAGAGGGTTTGCATCGCGCGCGTGATACCGACGTAGCACAGGCGCCGCTCCTCCTCGAGGCCATTGGGGTCGGCGATCGAGCGCTGGTGCGGAAACAGGCCGTCTTCCATGCCGCACATGAAGACGAGCGGAAACTCGAGCCCCTTCGCCGAGTGCATCGTCATGAGCTGTGCGCAGTCTTCCCAGGCATCGGCCTGGCCCTCGCCGGCCTCGAGCGCGGCGTGCGAGAGGAACTCGTCGAGCCGCGACATCTCGTTCGCGGGGTCGGGCGTGAAACTCCTCGCGGCGCTGACGAGCTCGTCGAGGTTCTCGATGCGCGTCTCGCCCTTCTCGCCCTTTTCCTTCCTGAAGAACTCGACGAGACCGCTCTGGTAGACAACGTGGTCGACCTGGTCGTGAAGCTCGAGACCGGTCGTTTCGCGGTCGAGGCGTTCGATCAGCGACATGAACGCAGCCACGGCGTTGGCCGCCCGGCCACGCAGGTCGTCGCTTGCCAGCGCGCCCGCGGCGCGCCACATCGGGCAGGCGTTGGCGCGCGCGTATTGCCGCATCAGGTCGAGGGTGCGCGCGCCGATGCCGCGCGTCGGCTTGTTGACGACGCGCTCGAAGGCGCTGTCGTCGTCGCGGTGCGCGATCAGGCGCAGGTAAGCGAGCGCGTCCTTGATTTCCATGCGCTCGAAGAAGCGCAGCCCGCCGTAGACCCGATACGGGATGCGGGCATTGATCAGGCCCTCCTCGAGGACCCGCGATTGCGCGTTGGAGCGGTACAGGATCGCGGCGTCGGCGCGCAGGTTGCCCTGGTCGATCCAGTCCCGCAGGCGGCCGATGACAAAGTCCGCTTCGTCGCGTTCGTTGTAGGCGGAATAGACCTTGATCGCCTCGCCCTCGGCGCCCTCGGTCCAGAGATTCTTGCCCATGCGCGAGAGGTTGTTCGCAATAACGGCGTTGGCCGCGTTGAGGATCGTCGACGTCGAGCGGTAGTTCTGTTCGAGCTTGACGACGCGCGTGTCGGGAAAGTCCTTCTGGAACTGGTGGATGTGCTCGACGCGCGCGCCGCGCCAGCGGTAGATCGACTGGTCGTCGTCGCCGACGGCGAAGGGTACGCCGTCGCTGCCCGCGAGCAGGCGCAGCCAGTCGTACTGGATGGCGTTGGTGTCCTGGAACTCGTCGACGAGCAGGTGCCGGAAGCGGCGCCGGTATTGCTCCAGGAGTTCGGCATTGTCGCGCAACAGCTCGTGCGCGCGCAGCAACAGCTCGGCAAAGTCGACCAGGCCGCCGCGCTGGCACACTTCTTCGTAGGCCTCGTAGAGTGCGATCTGCTGGCGGCGATTAGGGTCGCCCTCGTCGCCGAGGTGCTGCGGGCGCAGGCCCTCGTCTTTCTGCGCGTTGATGAACCACTGGATCTCTCTGGGCGCCCAGCGGCTGTCGTCGATCTCGAGGTTCTTGAACAGGCGCTTGATCAGGCGCAACTGGTCTTCGGCATCGATAATCTGGAAATTCTGCGGCAGCCCGGCTTCGCGCCAGTGGCGCCGCAGCATACGGTGCGCGAGCCCGTGGAACGTGCCGATCCACAGGTGCTGAACCGGTACGTTGAGCAGACCCTCGATGCGCGTGCGCATCTCGGCCGCGGCCTTGTTCGTGAATGTGACGGCGAGCAGGCTGTGCGGGGAGGCGCCCTCGACATCGATGAGCCAGGCCGCCCGGTGCACGAGCACGCGGGTCTTGCCGCTGCCTGCGCCCGCGATGACGAGCGTCGGCCGCGCCGGCGCCGTCACGGCTTCGCGCTGGGCATCATTCAGGTTTTCGAGGATCGGGGTGACGTCCATCTTGCGCTTGAGGCCGGGATTGCCGGCCGCCCGGGAAAGCGCGAGAGTGTAGCAGTTCTACTGCTCCCATCGGACGCCGAAAAAATAGCGCGCTCGCTCATGCTGGATGCGAATGTCGTTGGAGACGGTCTGATGGAACCTGCCCTCCGTGACCAGGCTCAGGCCGCGCCATACGCGAAACGAGGCCCCGACCTTGCCCACTACCGACTCCTGCGTCCTGGGCGTGGCCGTCGCATCGTGGAACGCAAACGCGTTCGGAAAATCGTACAGCCGGTATTCGCCGCCGGCCTCGAGGGCCAGGCGATCGCCGGGCGACCAGTGAAACTCCGCGGCGAAGCTGTCGCGCGTGTAGTCGTAGTAACCGACGTACTGATCGGTGCGCTCGGTGCGCTTGATATCGAAGCCGAACCACATGCTGTCCGTCACGCGCTGGCGCGCGCGCAGGCCGAGCGCGACGTAGTCGTAACGAACGGCCGGGTTGCCGACGCGCTGCTGTCCGTCGAGGTCGAACGACGGCCGGTCGCCGAAGCGTCGGCTGTAGTAGTCGGCAGTGATGCGCAGGAGCGACGTCGACGTGAACCTGAACTGGCCGAACAGGCTCGCAAAGAAGTACTCGTGGTCATACTCGGGCAGCGCGCCCGCATCGTCGTAGTCCCACAGCTGCCCTTTTATCTCAACGCCGAAGCCCAGGTGCTTGCCTGAGCGCCGCGCAGCGAGCTCGGGGCCGTAACGGAAGTAGCTCATGCGCTCATCGACGAGCGCGCCGTCGACGCCGCGCGCCGCACCGTCGTCGGGGTCGTAGTAGATCTCTTCGTGCCTCGCGATCGTGAATGCACTGTGGATGCGGCGCTTGCGCTCGCCCTCGTGCCGCCGGTAGTTAGCGCCGAAGCTCACTTCCTGCAGGTATTCGTTGGCATTCTGGAAGTCGGGGTAATATCGGCCGGCGCCGCGGTAGGCCGCGTAAAAGCCTTCGAACGGGTAGGTGTTGAGCGTGTAACGAGCCGTCACGGACATGGGGACGAACGCGCCGCTTTGCACCTGCGGCGTCACGACGGGCTGAGTCGGATCCGCCCGGTCGATGTACGGGTCCGCGGGCGAGCGGAAGACATTGCTGTCGCTGCCGTAGCCGACACGAACGCGCAGGTCGAGATTGCCAAGGTCGCGCCTCTCCCTGCGCTCCTCGACGACTTCCCGGTACTCGGTGGCCTGTTCCAGCTCTGCGCGCACTCGCGCGATGGCGACGACGGCGAATTCCTGCAACTTGCGGTCGCCGGCTTCGTCGTGCGCGAGGCGCAGCCACCGCAGTGCCTCGTCGGTGTCGCCGCGCGCCCAGGCGTTGAGGCCGAGGTTGTAGTGTGCGATGTCGCGCAGCGCGGGGTCGGCCAGCGCGCGCGTCAGCGAGGCGCGGGCGCGGTCATGCTGGCCGGCACGGTAGTGGGCCACTCCCGTGTTGTAGTGCAGCAGCGGCGTGTCCATGCCCTTCTCGGCCGCCTGGCCGTAACGCAGCAATGCGGCCCAGTAGAGGTCGTCGCGAAACAGTCGATTGCCGTCGGCGAAGAACTCGTCAGCGGTTTCCATGGCGTACGCCGGCACGGCAGGAGCGGCCGCCAGGAGGGCCGCCGTGAGAGCAGCGAGGACTTTGAGATACACGCGTCTGTACATGACCGTGGGGTTAGGCGTTATGTCCGGTCGAAGCATATCGACAATCCGGTCGCCGAAACCATGACGTGGTCCAAGAAAATGCCCCCCGGAAACGACTTTTCCGGGGGGCACTGTCGTAATCCGGCAACTCGACGGGTCGCCTCGCCGCGTACCCGGGCGTCTTACTCGTCGAACCGATCCTCGTCGACGTCCTCGCCCTCCTCGAAGTCGTCCTCGTCCTCCAGGTCGTCCACGTCGAAACCCTCTTCGTACTCGAACCCGTCGTTGGACGCAGCGTGGCGTTCGCCGTTGTCGTTCGCGGCGCTATCGTCGTTTGGGCCCTCGTCCCCGACGTCGCTGTCGTCGGGAGCTTCCATGCGACGTATCGAATCGTCGAGATCGGACGGATCGTCGAGCACCGTCATCGTGGCCTCGAGATCGGCCTTGTCGTCGCTGCGCGCCGTGTCCGGGACGAACGCCGACAGCGTCAGCAACAGCATGGCGACAAGAATACCGGTATGTCTCATTGTGTTACTCCACTAGCTTGCTTTCTTGTCGAACAGGTAGTTGCGGTGTCGCACGGACGGATGGACGTGCGGATAATCGTCGCGTCGTTCGCAGGGAACGTACTCGCCGCGACCTTTGTGCAGCAGGCTGCGATGATCGGCCTGCGTGACGTGAAAGAAGCGGCCCGCATATCCGAGGCCGGCCAGGAACCCGAACAGTTCGCCACGGTCGGCCTCGTCGTCGTGACACTCGAACAACAGCGTGGGCATGTCGCGGCGCAAAGTCCGCTCCGCGCCCCTGAATACTTCGAGTTCGTGACCCTCGACATCGCACTTGATGAAGCGCACCGGGCCAACGCCATGTTCGTCGACGTAGTCGTCCAGCCGGATGACGGAAATGTCGATCGATTGCAGCTCCGGCGAATCATCTTTGTGAAAACTCGCCATGCCGGAGCCGGCCTCGCTGCGGTGCATGACGAGAGTGCCGGGGCTCGAGGACAGCCCCTGGTTGACGACGGTCATGTTGGTGAGCCCGAAGCTCTGCCGGACGGCCCGCAAATGCTCGCCGAGCTCGGGCTGAGCCTCGAACGCGATCAGCTTGCCGCCGGGGCCCGCCGCGCGCGACATGTAGATCGAGAAAACACCCTTGTTGGCGCCGATGTCGAGTACGGTCGAACCAGCAAGGGGCGCGGTGCGAACGTAGCGGATCGAGGGCACCTCGGACTTGAAGCGCAGCCGCCAGCAGCGGTGGATCATGTGGAGCTTTTCGAAGGGACTGAGCCGCATGCTCGCGCTCACACGCTGAGCTGCAGTGCGAGGTAATGATCGACCAGCAGGGCCGCAAACAATATCCCGAGGTAGGTGATCGAGTAGCGGAAGGTTCGCATCGGCAGCTCGTGGTCCGCCGGCACACGGTACATGCGAATCGCGTAGCGCAGGAACACCGCACCCAGTACCAGCGCGGCCAGCAGGTAAATCAGGCCGCTCATGCCGATCAGGTATGGCAGCACCGTGATGACCACGAGCAGGATCGTGTAGAGCAGGATCTGCAGCCGCGTGAAGCTCTCACCGTGCGTGACGGGCAGCATCGGGATGTCGACCTTGGCGTATTCTTCCTTGCGCGCTATCGCCAGCGCCCAGAAGTGCGGCGGCGTCCACACGAACACGATGAGGAACAGCAGCAATGCGCCGGCGTGGATCTCGTTGGTCACGGCCGTCCAGCCGAGCACGGGCGGCGCGGCGCCGGCCGCTCCGCCGATCACGATGTTCTGCGGTGTCGCACGCTTGAGCCATGCCGTGTATACGACCGCGTAGCCGATCAGGGACACGAAAGTCAGTATGGCCGTCAGCGTATTGACGAGCAGTACCAGGACCAGCATCGACACGATGCACAGTGCTGTCGCGAACGCCAGCGCCGAGCGTTCGGTCAACTTGCCCTGCGGCAATGGCCGGCCACGCGTGCGCATCATCTGGATGTCGATGCGGGCATCGAGTACGTGGTTGAAGACGGCGGCCGACGATGACGCGAAACCGATGCCGAGAGTGCCGAAGAGGAGCGGCGCGATACCGGGCCAGCCGGGCACGGACAGGAACATGCCGACGATCGCGGTGAACACGATCAGCATGACGACACGAGGCTTGGTCAGCTCGTAGTAGTCTCGCCAGTCCGTGTAGGTTTCAACCGTGGTATTCAAAAGCGTCATCCGTTCAGCCGATGCGGGACAGCTCGAGCAGGTGCTCGATATCCTCGACCATTACGGCCGGATCGGTGTCCGGCTCGAAGTACATAACGAGATTGCCCAGTGGATCGACCAGGAAATAGCCCAGGTCGTTCAGTTCCGGGGGCCTCTTGCTGTCAAGCAGTGCTTCGAGCCCGGCGTCCTGCAAGGTCACCAGGCCGTCGTGCTCCTCGGCAAGAAAAAGGGTATCGGGCGGCGTATCGCCGTGCAAGAAAACGCGCAGCAGGCGATCCCTGTCCTCTCCCAGCATCCTGCGCGATTGCCGCAGCGTGTACAGCGAGTACTCGCAGGCCTCGTCGCAGGCACCGGGATTGGCATACAGGAGGACCCAGTAGCCGTCGCCGACGGCGTGCAGCGGCGATTCCGGCAATTCGTCGGCCAGGCGCGTAATCGGCTCCAGCAACGTGCCCGTATTCGTGCGGCCCTCGGGCACCAGCGTCGCGCCCGAGAAGTACAGCCACGCGGCGATGACGAGCGGACCGAGGAATACGGCCGCGAGTAGAAGGAAATGGAGGCGCCCCTTGCCCCGGCGATCGTCGTTCATTGGCGTTGTCGTCTCTTGCGATATGTCCAGATAAGCAGGCCCGACAGGGCCGCCCCCATGGCGAACCACTGTAGGGCATAGCCGAAGTGCTTGCCCGGGCCGAATTCGGTCGGCACCCACTGACGCAGGAAGCCGTATTCCTCACCCTCGTCCATGAGCAGCACGAACGGCTGCACCGGGCGGCCCAGCTGCGCTGCGACTTCCTCGTATGACGGATACACGGCGTAGCGTGGCCAGTCGCTGCCGCCGGCAAATGCCCTGCCCATCTTCATGCCGGCGCGCGGCAGGCGGCCCGTGCGTCCACGAACCGTAACGCGCCCCGTCGGTACCTCGAGGAGAGCCGGGTCGACGGGGTCGGCGGTGCGCTCGATCCAGCCGCGATTGACGAGCAGGACCGGCTCGTCATCGAGGTCGGCCAGCGGCGTGATCACATAGAAGCCGTGTCGGCTGTTGACGATGATGTTCTCGAGCAGGACCTGGTGCGCGCCATCGTAAACCCCCGTCGCCTTGATGCGCTGGAAAGGGCGGGTCTCCATGCCGTCGTGCCACGACGCAAAGCCCGTCTCGCCCTGGAATAGCTGGCGTTCGGCCCGCTTCTCGAGGCCGCGGCTGATCTGCCAGGCGCCCAGTCCGGCGAACTGCGCAACCAGCACGGCGCCGATGACGTAGGGCAACCATGCCGGCAACTTATTTTCGCGCCGTGCGTTCACGTTATACTGCCTGCCATGAAATTCGTCGTTTATATCCTGCTGGCCGCAATCCTGGTCAGCCTCGGAACCGGGCTATTCTACCTGCGTCGCCAAGACGCCGGATCCGAGAAGATGCTGCGTGCGCTGCAAGTGCGCGTCGCCCTGTCGATCGTCCTGATCGTCGCGCTCGTCGGCGCCTATTTCTTCGGCTGGATCGAGCCGTCGGCCCGGTGACGAAAAAAGGGGTCGGACCTTTTTAACAATTCCAATTGTTAAAAAGGTCCGACCCCCTTTTGTTCTGTGCCTACAGCCAGTAGACGAACACGTACAGGCCGATCCAGACGACGTCTACGAAGTGCCAGTACCAGGCCACGGCCTCGAACGCGAAGTGCTTCTCGGGCGTGAAATGCCCTTTCATGACGCGGAAGAAGATCGTCATGAGCATGATGGCGCCGATCGTCACGTGCATGCCGTGGAAGCCGGTCAGCATGAAGAAGGTCGAGCCGTAGATGCCTGACGTCAGCTTGAGGTTCAGGTCCTGGTAAGCATGGATGTACTCGTAAGCCTGCAGGCCGACGAAGATGAAGCCGAGGATGAACGTCGAGGCCAGGAAGATCTTGAGTTGCGCGCGCTTGTCCGCGATCAGCGCATGGTGCGCGATCGTCACGGTGACGGACGAGGTCAGCAGCAGTGCCGTGTTGATCAGCGGCAGGCCGATCGGCGGCATCACCTGGTACTCGCCGCCGATATTACCCGGGCCGTTGGTGGGCCAGGTGCTCTCGAAGCCTTCCCACAGCAGCAGATTTGTGAAGAAGTTGTTGCTCTCGCCGCCGAGCCAGGGAATCGACATGTTGCGCGCATAGAACAGTGCGCCGAAGAAGGCCGCGAAGAACATGACCTCCGAGAAGATGAACCAGAACATCCCCTGGCGGAACGATTTGTCGACCTGCTCGTTGTAGAGCCCCCTCTGGCTTTCGCCGATGACCTCGGCGAACCAGCCCGTGATCATGAACACCATGATCGCTAGTCCCAGGAGGAAGACGTAGAAGGCCGCGTCCGCACCGTTGAGCCAGCTCGAGATGCCGACCATCAGGAACAGCAGGCCGACAGAGCCCACGACGGGCCAGTGGCTGCCGTGCGGGACGTAATAATGTTCGTCAGTGTGAGTCGTCATGGTCTGTCTCTGTACGATTGTCAGTTGCTCGACGCCACGCGAGCGGTGTCGTAAAAAGTGTACTGCAGCGTAATCGTGTCCACGTAGTCGGGCAGCTCCGGATTGACGATGAACTGCAGCGGCATCGCCTTTTCCTCGTTGGCGGTGAACTCCTGGCTATTGAAGCAGAAGCACTCGATCTTGACGAAGTGCTCGGCCGCCGCGACCGGGGCGACGCTCGGAACGGCCATCGCGACCTTGTCGTCGCCCGTCATGTTGGTCGCTGTAAACGTCGCGAAGTACATCTTGCCCGGATGCACGGTCATGCTGTCGGCGTCGGCGCTGAGCTCGAACGGCGCATACTCGTTCACGGTCGTCATGAACTCGATGCGAATCTCGCGCTTCATGTCCGGCGCCTCGGCAACCTGTGCGGCCGTGTCGTTAGTGCGACCGCCGTAACCCGTGATCTCGCAAAACACGTCATACAGCGGCACCAGCGCATAGCCGAAGCCGAACGCGCCGATGACGACGACGAGCAGTGACGTCACGAGACTGCGATGCGACCTGTTGTGTTTCTCATTTGTCATGTTACGAACGCAGAACACCTAGCATGATGAAACCGAAATAGAACGCGAGCGCGACCGCTACGACGATGATGGTCGTGCGGCGGATGTTTTTCCTGCGCTGTTGTTCGTCCATCGCTTGTCAGAAGCTCTCTTCGGCAATGCGGTTTTTCGGCGGCGTCGTGAACGTGTGCCACGGAGCCGGCGACGGCACGGTCCACTCGAGGCCGTGTGCGCCTTCCCAGACGCGGTCGTCGGCCTTCGCGCCCTTCTTTGCCGTCAGCAGGACGAGCAGGAAGATCAGCTGCGACAGGCCGAAGCCCATGGCGCCGATGCTGGCGATGAAATTGAAATCCGCGAACTGCGTCGAGTAGTCCGGGATACGGCGCGGCATGCCGGCCAGTCCCAGGAAGTGCATCGGGAAGAACGTGACGTTGACGAAGATCGTCGACATCCAGAAGTGCAGCTTGCCGAGCGTCTCGTTGTAGTAGTAGCCGGTCCACTTCGGCAGCCAGTAATAGGCGCCGGCCATGAGCGCGAAGATCGATCCCGGCACGAGCACGTAATGGAAGTGCGCGACAACAAAGTAGGTGTCGTGATACTGCACGTCGGCCGGCTGGATCGCGAGCATCAGGCCCGAGAAGCCGCCGATAGTGAACAGGAAGACGAAGGCCAGCGCGAACAGCATCGGCGTTTCGAAGGTCATCGAGCCGCGCCACATCGTCGCGACCCAGTTGAAGACCTTCACGCCCGTCGGCACGGCGATCAGCATCGTCGCGAACATGAAGAACAGCTGTCCCGTCAGCGGCATGCCGACCGTGAACATGTGGTGCGCCCAGACGATGAACGACAGGAACGCGATACTCGAGGCCGCGTACACCATCGAGTCGTGGCCGAACAGCTTCTTGCGCGAGAAGGTCGGGATGATCTCTGACACGACGCCGAAGGCCGGCAGGATCATGATGTAAACCTCGGGGTGCCCGAAGAACCAGAAGATGTGCTGGAACATGACGGGATCGCCGCCGCCGGCGGCGAGGAAGAAGCTCGTGCCGAAGAACTGGTCGGTGAGCAGCATCGTGACGGCGCCGGCGAGCACGGGCATGACCGCGATCAGGAGATACGCGGTGATCAGCCATGTCCAGACGAAGATCGGCATCTTCAGCAGCGACATGTCGGGTGCGCGCATGTTGATGATCGTCACGATGACGTTGATCGAGCCCATGATCGAGCTGATGCCCATGAGGTGGACGGAGAAGATCAGGAACGGGAATGCGTCACCGGTCTGCAGGACCAGCGGCGGATACATGGTCCAGCCGGAGGCCGGCGCGCCACCCGGCATGAACAGCGTCGACAGCAGGATGCCGAATGCGACCGGCAGGATCCAGAACGACCAGTTGTTCATGCGCGGCAGCGCCATGTCCGGTGCGCCGATCATCAGCGGGATCATCCAGTTGGCGAGGCCGACAAACGCCGGCATCACGGCGCCGAATACCATGATCAGCGCGTGCATCGTCGTCATCGAGTTGAAGAACCCGGGGTCGACGAACTGCAGGCCGGGCACGGCCAGCTCGGACCGAATTACCATTGCCATGGCGCCGCCGACGAAGAACATCACCAGGCTGAACAGCAGGTACATTGTCCCGATGTCTTTATGGTTCGTCGAAAACAACCAGCGTCCGATGCCCTTGGCCGGACCGTGATCGTCGTGGTGATCGGTGATGTCTGCTGCTGCAGTTGCCATACGTTGTTTCTCCATTTGCGTACCGCGCTCCCGCGGTACGGCTAAATCTGATTATTGTGTTGCGGCTACCTGCGGCGCACCGTCTTTGCGGGTGTCTACCCAGGCCTGATAGGCGTCGGGCTCTACAACTTCAACGACAATCGGCATGTACCCGTGACCTCGGCCGCACAGTTCTGTGCACTGGCCGCGGTAGGTGCCGGTTTCTGTCGCACGGAACCAGGCTTCGTTCACCATGCCCGGGACTGCGTCCTTCTTGATGGCAAGCTCCGGCACCCACCAGCTGTGGACGACGTCGTTCGAGGTGACCAGCAAACGAACTTTCGCGCCTACCGGCACGACAACCGGACGGTCGACCTCGAGCAGGTAGTTATCCACGGTATTCGGATCGATGCCGGACTGTTTGCCGCGTGCCTCGAGGCTCGGTAACGCGAGGCTTGAATAGAAATCCAGGCCTTCGTCCTGATACTTGTAATGCCAGCGCCACTGGTAGCCGGTAATGACGATCGTCAGATCCGGGTCCCGCGAGTCCTCGAGCTTGACCATCGTTTCCGCAGCCGGAACGGCCATGATCAGCAGTATGACAACGGGCACTGCTGTCCACAGAATTTCTGCGGTCATGCTGTGAGTAAATTTTGCCGGTTTGGCACCGGCCGCCTTGCGATGCTTGATCAGCGAATAAATCATCACGCCGAACACGACGATACCGATGGCGACGCACCACCAGAAAACCATCATATGAAGACCGTAAGTCTCGGCGCTCAATTCCGTTACGCCGGTGGGCATGTTCAGTTGCCATTCCGCTTGCGCCGCGCTCGCGAAAGTGATGCCCAGCAAGCTCAAAAACCATTTTCCTAACATTGATCATTCACCCTGCGAAACGCCGCGGCGATCGCACTGCATTACTAAACTGGATATGGCGAGCACTGATAAAAGTCAGGTTCAGTTGGACCCAGTGACTCCGGGGATTCGCCTGTCGACCTGTCTGACCGAATAGACCGGACATACAGATTGCCGCAGTTTACTCAACTCGCATCACCCGCGCAATCCTGCGGCCCCGATTCTTAGTGAGATTAATTCTTATTTAACAACGGCTTATGATTTAGACTGAGACTAAATCGTTACAATTCATAAGAACGGCCCCGATGATCAGCGGCGCCGCGGTATCGCGGTCGCGTCAATGCGGAAATTACCGGGATCATTCCGCGGACCCGCGCTCCAGCAATGACCGTAGACGAGTTCAAGGTCGATCTCGATGCCAGTCCCCGGTGTAGCATCTGATAATGCTGCGACCAGCCGGTCAAATTGCCCCTTCCCGAGGAGCCCGCGGCGTCGGCCCGCCAGCGCATTACGTGACCCCGACAGGGTAAGGTCGCGAAACAGTTTCCTGGCATCGGCGTACTTCACGGTGAGGTGGTCAACGTCCAGCACCGGGTCGACGAGACCGGCGGTTACCAGCGCATCACCGATATCGTGCATGTCGAGGAACCGACGCACGTGGGCCTGGTTCACATGGATTTGTCTATCGACCTGACCCCAGGCACGCGACAGTTGCTTGAGGCTGTCCGGTCCGAGCGTCGCAAACGCCAGCACGCCACCCTTGCGCAGCACGCGAGAGACTTCGGCAAAAACGGCGGCGGGATCATTGACCCAGGGCAGCAGCAGGTTTGCAAAAACGACGTCAAAGGACTGATCCACAAACGGCAGGTGTCGCGCATCGGCCTGCACGTTCGAGGCTCGGGTAAACCAGAGGCTGCGGCGCGGGTGGTTCCACAGCATGTTGCGAGACAGGTCGAGCGAAACGATATGGGCGCCCCTGAAGCGCTTTTGCAACAGCGCCGTCGTGCTCCCGGTAGCGGCACCCAGGTCGAGCACCGCCTGCGCGTCGATGCGCAACGGCTGCAATCGGGTGAGCAGTCCGTCTCGAGTGACGCCATGCACAAAATCGGCGCTGCCAAATGTACTGGCGGCGCGGTCAAATCGTCGCCGTACGTCGCGGCTTTTTTTTTGTTATTTTTAGTCCATGTTGTTCTGAAG